>NZ_JAUBUN010000063.1:0-26924 GCF_036702665.1 Microcoleus sp. Aus8_D2 | reverse complement strand
TGTGTCGCCCTCAAAAAATCCCAAACAAATATCAACAATCGAGCGAGCGACGCACCTGACAAACTCTCCTGCGTGTAAATAAACCCAAGTAATCGAGCGGGTGTGTCGCCCTCAAAAAATCCCAAACAAATATCAACAATCGAGCGAGCGACGCACCTGACAAACTCTCCTGCGTGTAGACAACCCGGACGTTCACTCTCGCCCAAAACTTCTATATTAGCCAAACTTTAAAGTTGTTCGCGTGATTGAAATTAATCACATAAAAATTTCTATTTTCGATAAAATAAATATACCCAAAAACCTCTAAAACCGAACTTAATTTAAAATCAATCTTTTCTTTTCGTTATCTAAACGAGGATATCTAACTGCGGCAAAACTGAGCGTCCACCAGGCAATATGTGCGTATTGAGCGCAATCAAACCAAGTCACAGCAAAAACTAGATAAGCAAGAGCAACTGCTGCAATCCCGTGAAGAGAGGATTGCAGCGCTAAAGATAAATAATATCCCCAAAGTACAATACCAGCAATCAGCCCCAAAATGCCAACCGATAAAGTTGTATCCAGAATCCAATTGTGAGCTTTATAAGTAGGAATTTTAAGAGTGCTAATTTCACCTTTTATGTTAATATAGTCGTAGGTAAACTCGTTCAAGTTGACGACTCTCGGAGTTACTTGAGGATTTCTGATATAGGGATAAGCAATCCCTAAGCCGTCGAATCCCCATCCAAATAACGGGCGTTTTTTGATTCCTCTGGCTGCAAGTTCCCACATGGGCGATCGGCTGGACATGACTTGTTCGATGCTCGGTTTTTGCCAGTTGAGGGGTCTGTTAAGCGTCATTATGCCCACAGCGAGGACGCCCATCAGGGCTATACCGGTGAGAATTTTGTAGTATTGGCGATCGAGTAAATAAGCACAGGCAACAATCAAAGCTACAATTGCACTGCGGGTAGAAGTTAGCAGCAGTGCGGGAACAGCTAAAATCAAAGTAATTGCAGTTAATTTAGTATTCGTAAATCTCCAAAACCAACCGACAAGAGCAGTAATTGCCGTCAATGCTAAAACTACGGCTGCGTGGCCGCGGTGGGAGTACAATCCTATAGGTTGCTGTCCTTGAAAAATGCTGCTAGCTAGAACATCTTCTCGGATAAGTCTGCCCATTGTAGCGGTGTAGTCAATCCGCCAGTCGATGATTTGGGGGAAGATGCTAAGAGAAAGAATGATGCCACCAATTAGCAATCCTTGGAATTGGGAATTAATCAGTTGTGGCTGTATGATTAAGAGCAAGCTGTTGCTGAGGGTGAAGGCGGCAATTAACAGCCAGTACAGCCAGCCATCTCCCATTTGATCTTGACCGAAGAAAGAGGTTAAGGGAAAAGGACTTTGCAGGGTTGAGATGGCTCCGATCGAGAGAAATATTGTCCAAAGTATTAGAGAAATTTTCCATTTTCTGGAAATGGTTAGGGCTTTTCTTTGTTCCCATAAAAGAGCGAGATTGACTCCTACTATTAGCCAGATAATTAATACCTTGGGGGAAGTCCAGATGAGGCCCCGGCTGCTTCCCCAGGGGTTAATGAGAATGATGCTGAGGGCAAACAGGATGGTGTAGAGGGTTTTCATTTCTCTTTGTTTTTCCTATTTTTGAGTCTGGTAATGACAGGCAATATGGCTAGGGCAAATAAAGTTCCTAATGCGGTAGTGGGTTCGGGAACGGCTTCAGCGGGGAGGGCATCGTCGGTGTTTTTCGATGAGACTTTTTGAGTTTTTGCCGTGAGAGTATCGTCAACATACGATAGTTCTGGGTCTTGAAGTAAGTCGCTGCTGATTCCTGCCAGGTATATATCTTTCATAGTTAGCTTATGACCATTTTTGAGTGCAAAGTTCGCTGTGGAATTGTTATTTAAACCTTGATTATAAACATTTGCACTTACAGCATGAGTAGAGTTTACAGGCTCACATCCACCACCACCACTACTGGGGACACAAGGAGTGAATTTACTTGTCCAACCCCATGACATCCCATTATAAATTTTATACTTATCCACAGAATTAACTGTACCTTCAAATGAAACCAAGTATAATTCAAAATTCCAGTCATGATCGTAAACGAAACTTGGTTTTTGCTCTTGTGTGACGTTATACGGGACATCGTAGAAAGTATAGGAAGGCCATCCTGTTGCAGGGTTAAGCTCATTTGAATAGGATCCCGGATACCAAGGAAGTTTAGCAATTTCTGGATCGAGAGAGTCACGAGAAGGAATGTCAATTAGGTCGAAATATGCAGCGATTATGTTATCACTAAATTTGAGTAACTGACCGCCAGTATCAGCTTTTATTCTTTGAATCCAGTGAACAGAATCGAACCTTAGTGGCTGTTGAGGGTATCCCTCATAATCTACAAAAATAGAAGCCCCTATTCCACCAGATCTACCAGAAAAACTTGGGTCAACTTGATTTAGCTCAGCTCCGCACGAAGTTCCAGGAGTACAAGGGTAGTAAGTCTTAACATTAAAACCGCCTTCTAAATTACTACCCGGTTCAAATTGTGCAAAAGCTCCATAAGACAGTCTGAGTACATTCAAAAAATCGTCGGTTCCGCCTAACTTTATTTCTGTAATATCTTTAGTTGTAACAGTAACAGTTCCATTGATATTGAGAGCTGGAACACCTATCGGTAAAGATGCTGATTGACTTGTTGTTTGCCCTGTAAGATCAAAAGCAAAACTTGACTGGCATGTCCGCTCTATCAGTAGAATTGTCACTAAAATCGCGAGAGAGTATTTTTGAGTTTTCATGTTGGTAATTTTTCCTTTGAGCAGCTCTATTTTGCATAAAAAAGATGCTGAATGTAATGATGAGCCAAGTATTTTCAAGGCTCTACTAATTTGATTTCTACCCAAGGAGTGGAGAACTGAACTGTTAAAGCTTTTCTTTTGGGTCTGATAAATTGTCTTTTCAATCTGTCAGAATATACGATCTCGGAATGGGTATTATTGTAGGTAAATCGAATCCGATAAATACCAGGTTTGAATGATATGAATGACTGAGGATCGCTACCATTGTACTTCGATATAAATAACGTGAGCTTAGTCAAATTCCACCAGCTAAAATTTCCCACCAAAAATAATGAGAAGCTTTCTCCTGGTGGAATCCATGGAAAATTCACTTGTGTAGGAAACATATAGTTCCATCTAACGAATCCTCCAGAAGTTACTTTTTTACCATTCGAGTCAATGATTTCTAGCAGAAGATTATTCTTGCTGCTGAATGTGATGGGTTCTGAAGTTTGGTTGGTAATGCGAAGACCAAGACGTATAGGTGTAGATGTGTATGTCCGATTTTCTGGTATGTTGAATACCCGAGTTGGTAATACAGCTTCAAAGCGGATACCATTGACTTCAACTGCATTATTTTCTGTCGATTTAACTACGGGCAATTCAGCGATCTTGCCCGTACTTTTTTTTTCCGAATCCACGAACATAATTTTTAGCCACGGACTAGATAATCGACCTGTTAAAACTCCTTCCATGTGCTTAGATTCGAGGATTTTCATGTCTTCAGATGTGGTCTCTTCATCAGTATTGCTATATTTCAATCGAATCTGAAAAGTACCCGGTTTCGGTGAAAAAACAAAAAATATTTTCGACCTATCATCTGTGACTTTTATTCCTAACACCTTCTTATTAGCAATCTTATAACTGTGCAAGAAACCTTGCCAGATTAATGTAAGATTTTGTTTGGGTGGAATTAAAGGAAAGTCGGCTTCAGTAAATGTTAGAGGTCGGAATTTAAGTATTTCAGGGAAAATAAATTCGTTATTTAACCCCAGGACTTCAGGCATCAGGCTATCCCTGCGAATTCGCACCGGTGCAGATGTGTTATTGGTGATGCAAATACCAAATTCTATGGGTGTGGGAGCGCTTTCGGCGTCTTTGGGTATTGTTAACAACCGATCGGGTATTACTGTTTCAAAGGTGACGCCATCTGCTGCCACTGCATTGCGATCGGCTAAGCGGACAGATACTAATTCAGTATTTTTGCCTGCGAGCGTATTTCTTGCAGCCAAGAATTCGGGAGAAGGATGAGCTACTGCTACTCCTCCAGACAGAACTAAAGCTATCAGAAATAGAAAAAAATACTTCATCATTTCGCCCCCTGAATTACCCAACAATCAGCGGAAAAACCAGAACCACACCCCCGCACCAATTACCATCAGCCAAAATAACTTCCCACCACGGCACTCGAATCCCCAGGCTGTTCAACCAAAGTATACCTGTAATATCCCAACACAGGTTGACAATCATTATTTTGTAGTGGGGAACTCGGCCAAGTAGGGGTAGATCTCTGCCAATAATTGTCTGGCATACTTTGCCCTCTACTGGGCAGATAGCCGTAAGTTAAATTCAGCTTTAAACGAGGAGGTAAGTGTTCTTGAAGAGCCAGTTCTTTCTGCGTCACCTGCACAAACTCTGACTTCAGTTCCGTGGTGCGATGAGGCCCTACTGTTCGATCGCAATTGATACAAAACTGATTGCAAGTAAGCTTTTGAGGCTGAGGACAGTGAAATTTATCGCAGTAATGTTTTTCGCCGTGATGCGTTTGCGAGTAGTTCATAACCATGCTTTTCATTTCCTGATTAATGAGTTGACAGACAGACAACAATCTCAATCCTGATTTGACTATTCTTGGCTGGGACGGTCTTTGAGTTTTTTAATTACAGGTAATACAGAAGCGAACTATTCGTACTTGGTTAGGCACAATTTTTTCAAATCGGATGCCATCAACTTCGACAGCATTCTTATTAAAAAAATCTCTTTCTGTGATGATGCTTTCCCTCCTTAGGAATGAGAATTAAATAACTTACACAAGTTTGTGGAGTGGCCGGGTTCTCCCGCCCACTCCACAATAACAATTAAAGTTGTAAGTTATTTAATTCGCGCTCCTTATTCCCTCATCCTAACGGTTTTCGATTGGGTGAAGATATCGGGCAAAGGACGGGGAAATATCTTGTCCCTGCTGTATTTAAGAGGATTGAAAACTGCTCGATCTATTATTGTAGCGGATGTACTAGAAAAACCGCTCCCCTCGCCCTCCGCAACCAGCAAGTGTCTCAGATCACAAGACCGGTCGATCGCCCTCACTGCCCAAAAACCTAAAAATATGTCAAATTAAGTAAGGGGTAATAAAATAACTCTTGCCATATCCGTAGACAGTTATGACAACAAAACTAAGAGCTACAGACACAGACAAAATGGAGATAGACTTGCAGCAGTTCAGGGCAGACCAAGAACTGATACTCAACCAAGTAGATAATGCGATCGCTCTGTTCGACTCGTCTGACAACTTAGTTTTGTTTAACAAAAAATTGGCCGGGACTTGGGGACTGTCCCCAGAATGGCTGGCAACCCAGCCCAAGTGCGAGTTGCTGTTTGCCGAAATTGTCGATCGCGGTTACTTGTCGCTTCAGCAGTGGGAAGAGTTTCAGCAAGCGCTACAAAAATCTCAGGATGAAAGTTTATCATTCTATTTCGAGCAATCCAATGCCGTTTGTTTGGAAGTCTTCGCCACAATTACCAACAGCGGCGGGCGGCTGTTTACCTTTCGAGACGTTACCGTATACCAAAACTCCCAAGCTAGCTTGAACGCAGAAGTCAGGCGGCTGACATTTATGTTAGGTTTAACCGAACGCCTGCAAAAATCTCACAGTTTGCAAGAAATAGGTCAGTTTGCCCTCAGCTATCTGGTAGAAGCGACGAATGCTGCTTTCGGAGATGTGAAAGTGATTAGCGGTAAGGGAAAAGAGCGACAAGCGGCGGCAATTTCCAACCAAGTTTCTACTCAATTTCTCGCTAGTTACGGGGAACCAGTCGCCGCCGGAATGCAAGAATTGCTCGACAAAGGCATTCCCTACGGCACCGGTTTGCTGTGGGAAGTGGTGGAAACCGGTCAAGCTTTGTTTATCGATGATTATGCCCAACATCCCAATGCTGTGCCGCAATTTCGACATCCGGGAATCGGACAATTGGGCATTTTTCCGATCGCATCTACCGACGGCACCATCATCGGAGTGCTAACGCTGGAGTCGCGCAACGTCAAAAAACTGCAAGCCTCCCTCCACCAAGAAGTGCTCACGGCTGCTTGTCGGACTCTGGGGACGGCGATCGAGCGGGCTCAAACACAAGAAAACCTGCGCCAAGTTAACGAACAGTTAGAGTATTCTTCTCAGTTAAAATCTGAGTTTTTAGCCTCGATGTCGCACGAGTTGCGGACGCCTCTTAACAGCATTCTCGGGTTTTCAGACTTGCTGCTGCGCCAAACATCCGGCCAGTTGAGCGATCGACAAATCAACTATGTAGAACTGATCGAAAAAAGCGGCCAGCACTTGTTGCAGCTAATCAACGATATTCTCGACCTTTCTAAAATAGAAGCGGGGAAAGTAGAACTAAATTTACAGCCGGTGCGCGTTCACGAACTAGCCACAGATTGTCTGAAAATGATTCAGCCGCGCGCAGACAAAAAGCGGATTGCTTTGTCTTTAGAACTAGACTACCGAATTACTAAAGTTTTGCTCGACGAGCGGCGAATGCGACAAATTGTGATTAATTTACTTTCCAATGCGATCAAATTTACACCCGAACGGGGACAAGTTAAACTCAGCGGGCGTTTAGCCTACGGCAATGAAATTAATGGCGATTACCGCCCTGATTGTTCTCCTGTAAATGCCAGCACTCCTTACTTTTGTCTTGAGGTGAAAGACTCGGGTATCGGCATTCCTCAGGATCGCTGGCACTTGCTATTCCGACCTTTTCAACAGGTGGATTCTTCCCTGACTAGGCGCCACGAAGGTACAGGTTTGGGTTTGGCTTTGACTAAGCGTCTGGCGGAATTGCACGGCGGAACTGTTTCTTTTCAATCAGTTTGCGATCGCGGCAGTCAGTTCCGCGTTTGGCTGCCTTTGACGGAGATGCGTCAAGAGTTAGGCAGCTTTGCTGCTTGTACTTTGGATTCTAAGTTAGTTCCTGCTTCTGCGATCGCATTACCAATTGGCAGCAAGCGGATTTTGGTGGTGGAAGATCAGCCTTTTAACCAAATGTTAATTTCAGAAGTGATGGAATTGGAGGGCTACGGGGTAGAGATTATCGCCGATGGTTCGTCGATGCTCGATCGCATCCTTGCCGCCTCTACTGCGCCGGAGTTGCTGCCGGATTTGATTTTGATGGACATTCAATTGCCGGATGTTGACGGGTTTGAGTTGATGCGCCGAGTCAAAGCAGATCCTGTCTGGAAGTCAGTACCGATGATTGCGGTAACGGCGATGGCGATGGCTGGCGACTGCGATCGTTGTTTGGAAGCTGGCGCTTCGGCTTATTTGAGCAAGCCGCTGGATCTGAATTTGGCGATCGCTACAGTCCGTTCTTTTCTTACTTAAACAGCATTTATAGCCTTTATCATAAAGATCAGGTACGTTGTTGGGCTTGGGCCCTCTTAGCATAGATTATACGGCAAGCGAGATACACGCCAAAAACTCCAATCACAATCATACTCACCTATCTGAGAAAGGCTATATACAAAGCTTCTAAAAGTATACGTTTTCACTCACGCCGAGTATGACAAGGAAACCTGGAAAAATGACTATTACTTTTGACCTAAAAATTTACAGTAGCTTGCTCTCTCAATATCAGCCTCGAATTATCAAGACTGAAGAGGAAAACGAAATATTTTTGGAGATTGTTGAAGAATTACTTTCTCGTCAAAATCTGACTCCAGAAGAAGATGCGCTGTTAGAATTGCTGGTAAAACTGATTGAGGATTTTGAATATAAGCACTATCAACTTAATACATCAACCCCCAAGTCAAGGCTGCTGCATTTGATGGATGCTCGGAGTCTAGAAGCAGAGGATTTAGTAGAAATTATGGGTTCGAGTCAGGCGGTAGTTGAGGTAATTAGCGATCGGCTAGAAATCAGCAAGAAGCAAGCTGAGGCTTTGGGGAGGTTTTTTCACGTCTATCCGGGGTTGTTTCTGTTCAATTAGGCGATCGGACTCTGTAATTTCCCGGAGGGCGATCGCATTCAAGATTAATTTGGCGAGGGTGCGGTGGGAGCGATCACTTACCTCTTATTTCTAAAAGGGAATACCTAGTAGTCCACTCTCATCACTTTCATCTGTAAGTCTAAGTCTTACAAAGGAATTAAAATCAAAATCTGCTGCAAACTCGGAGTATGGAACCATATCAGAGTTCAAAGTACAGATATACTGAAAGCCACATCTTCTAGATTCTCTATCGGCCAATTCAAGAGCAAATCTCACTTGTCTCTCATCAACACCATCAAAAATTGTACTGTCATGAATTAGTATACGTGGTGAAGGATCGCGTTCAGACCAAAGCTGTGCAAGCATTAAGTCGTAACAAAATATTTTCATGTTATCGATACCTTCACTACCATCACGACTAATGTCTACCTTGAACTGAAAACCATTGTCACCTACATTAATAATTAATCTTCCTGGGGCATCGTAAAGAAATCGAGAGTTTGTATTGAATAACTCCATAGCTTTTTCTGCTTGAGCACGTCGTTCTTGATAATCACGACGTGCACGTTGTAATAAGCGTACTTTTTCAATCTTTAAAGAACTTTTTCCTTCTTCAAATCTATTTAAATCTTCGATGCGTTTATTAATCTCGTTTAGATTAGATACAGTTTCTAGATAAAGTTCTTGGAGTCTTGTGTACTCCTCTAAAGCACCATGTGTTTGTAGCACTTCCAATAAAGAAGCACGTTCTTCGGTTTTTTCACGTATGAGACGTTCTCTAGATGATATGTCTCTCCTAATGCGCTCAATTTCAGCAGATAAAAAATCACGCCGATTCTCGATAAGTATACGATGAAATGTTTCTACTTCTTCCAATCTTCTAACTACTAAACCAGGGAGATCAATACCAACACTTTCGTATATACGAGTTACATCTTCTGCAGAGGGTTCATTTTCTGATTCCAGGCTAGATTGATAAAATTCTAATAATTTAAGATCGGCAATATTGTCATTAGTAGTTTCATGAATTTCCGCAGTCAACCGATTAGCATTAGCCTCTAGTTCGTGGTATTGAGAAGCTACGCGAAAATTACTTAAGGTTTTTTTTCTCTCACGTAACTGTGACTCAACTTGAACTTTTAAAGCTTCGAGTTCGCCTAGAGAACCAAATATGCCAATTGCAACTCCTGTTTCTGTATCTTTCTTAAGTTTTTTGATATCATCTAGTAATTTCTGCCGATCCTTTAAAAGTTGTAAATCTCTCGCGTCTTCCCAAGCTAAACCTAGCAGAAAAGCATTATTAACTTGCTTGTCCCACTCTAGCTGCTTTCTGTGATGTTCAAACGGAGTAGAAAATGCATCTCGTGCGCGACGAATAAAATAAGAAATTAGACCTCTAAACTTAGGTAAAAATTTTTTATCTTTGTCTTCATTATCACTTGGCAAACCAAACAAAAGGGTTCCCAGTATTGCCTTCCAATGTGTCAGGCTCATAATTCTTTGCCCTTCTTTTTCTTTTGGCTGAATGTGCCACGAATTAGTATCTCCTTCAATTACTATCTTAGAATGTTCATCAGTGCTTCTAGTAACTCTTATAACTTGATTTGCAAGTGTCAACTCTAGGCTAAAATCCCAACCTCGTAAATTGTTAGATCCTAGTCCTTTAGCTTTTGGTAATGTAGATCCAAGGCAAAAGTGAATTATTTCAATTAAAGTTGATTTACCTAAACCATTACGGGAGTCTTTGCTTCCAGACTCTTCTGTACGATCGGCCAAGACTACATTAAAGCCTGGTCTAAATTCGACAGCTTTAAATGAAGCATGATTACAGCGAATAGAACGAATCATCGACAACACCTACGAAGTAGCCCTGCATCCATTTCAATTGCTCCAATAGCGTACAAGAGATCGAGAGTCAAAACAAACCGTTCAAAGGTAGCGACTTCGGGCATAGTAGAAACAGCACTCCAAAGTGATGAGACTGTACGCGGATAGTGCAATTGTTCTATTATTTTAGCACCTACCCCCAACAGAGAACGACGGGTAGATATGTGTTTGGTAGGTAAAATCCTTGAGTAGTTATAGATAGAAGCTGTCTCTGTAGAAATGGTCATCTTTCAAAGACCTCGCACTTTTCAAAAAGATAGTAAAGAACTGCTAACCCTGCTGCTTGTAGATCGTAGTCTGAGCTACAATTACAAGAAAACTTATGTAATGCATTAAATAGAGCATTTCCCTCTAGTCCTTTTGATTGGAGTCTTTCATATTCCCTCACGAATCCTGCTGTGAGTTTTTCAGGAAAGTCAGGAATTACATTGACCATGTTATTAACAAAGCTGTTAACCATCTTGGCTTGAATCACCCCGGTCATTAGTCTTGATTGAGCAACCCCAGTAAGTTGATTCTTCAACATTTTTTCCACAGGGGTAATAACGAGGAAGTTAGCATCAGAAGGTATTGGCATACAAATAATTCCCTTTGTTACCATATCTAACTCTCTGAATGTAATATTGGTCATTGCGCTAACAAGAGAATTTTGCTCTTGTTGACTTTTACAGAGGGAATCTAATTCGCTTTGATAATTAGTAACCCTACTTTTGACTTCCTGAATTTGCTTCTGTAATTTGTTTTTATGCTGTGGATCTTGAGCATCACGCAAATCATCTTCAAATTGCTTCTGTAGTGTTAATTCCTCTTTTATGTGTTCTTGTAAATCATGCTTACGCTGCTGGTGCGACTCCACTATTTATGCTCCTTTAACTGGCGCCACCAGCTTTTGCCAAGCCTCTTTGAGGTTTATTCCTGTACCAAGTTCCCATTCACCTTCATAGTCCAAGATAAAAGGAATAATAGGCAGCGCAACCTTCAATCTATGCTTGAAATCCATTTGTGGCGCATTAATTATTTCGGCGATTGCTTGCTGGCTAACAGGTAGGGTAACACCGCGTTGTTGTAATATCATTAAACTCTGCTGGATGCTCGGTAAAATATTCTGCATTTCTGCTTCTGATATTTTGTTGGCTTCTATCGCATCTAATACAGCAGAAATCGTAATTACTTGAGATTGATCCAACCGCTCTGTGATGGCAAATATTATATTTTTTTCACTAGCGCTATAGCGGGATAGCAATCTTTGTCGCAGGTTATTAATGTTTTCAAAAATCGCTTCCTGACCAGCAGATAGTCTTTCTAATCTGTTGTTCATCTGTTGTAACTCGATAGCTACGCTTTGCATTTGTACAGTGGGTTCACCAGTTATATGCTGATGCAGTTGCTCGTATTCCTGCTGATAGCGATTCGCTGATTCCCTTAATTGTTCAATTGCTCGATTGTATTTACTCTTGCGACGTGGATCATCTTCATAGTGCAACTCATCTTCGTAGTCTTTGAGTAAAGCTAAATCTCGTTTAATATTATCGTCCAAATCTTTCAGTCGCCGGGTAAGGTTCGATATTTCCATTGGATCTGCCTTTTGCCTTTACAAAAATGGTTATTAAATAATGTAGCACTTGGCGCACCTGTTCTAACCTAGGATCGCACTCCTCATACCTCCTATAAAAATGAAGCAGCGATCGCACTCACTCCTCAAAAGAACCATCCCCAAGCAATTCCAACAACTCATCCCAAGAACAGCCAAATGTGTCCTTAATACGGCTAACTGGGTCTATTTCTATCTTCGCCATTGGCTGCATAGCATAACGGCGAACGGTATTGTATGGGACACCTGAACGCCTGCTGAGTTCGCTCAGGCTCCAGTTCCGCTCCTCGCTAAGCTCTTTTACTTTGATTTTTACTCTGTACATACTCATTAGCTTATGAGTATTTCAGTGTCAGCACTAGAACTCTCATGTACACATATTGAAAACTACATATTGACGTATACACGCTAACGTCATAAAATGAATAATCAAGTCAAAAGCCAGCGCCTCTACCTACCAAGTGTCCGCGCTGGCTCTGGCTCCCTTATGCAATGGAGACAAAAACCATTATGACCTATAAAGAGTGCCTCAAGCCTTGGGCGGTTGCCCGTTTGCTGCCCAATTTGCAATGGGCGATTGTCGGGCGATACCGCAATCGATCGGACGGCGACGGACATCTTCAGTTGTGTCGCCAGCGAGTCCCCGATATCCGAATGAAAGTTGTGTTTGCTTTGCCCGATCGCACTAATTTGACACCTCAGGGCCGATAACCGACGTAGGAATCGGTTTTTTAGGCACTTCTGGACACACTTCTGACAAAGAAACCGGGTTTTTTACCCTTACTGCGGACTACAGCAGAGGATTTTCGTATCAAACCCGGTTTCTGGCCACCCTACCTCTACGGACTATTAGGGATACTCCTGCACGCATTTTTCACGGTGTAGCAAAGCCTTGAGATTGCTTCGTCAGCCTCGCAATGACAGAAATACGTTTTTTTTGCCTAAGTCCTCAGGGGAAAAAAGACAGCCCCGCTTGAGCCTGTCTTCGATCGCACTATTGTATTTGCCACTGCTGTCCTACTTTGTCAACTATCACTAATGCTGGTTTCACTGCCACAGAAGTGTAATTTATTACATTTCATCATGCAAAACGCTAAACTCAATAGTAGAGAAATATTTAGATTGAAGCTAAAATCAACTTATATTAAGCAAACTCAACTATTTCGGCGATCGATCGGGGGCATCTCTTTTCAGGAACGAGGAGAAAGGCTAAGGAATACAACACAATCAGTTCTGGACGCGATTAGACTAAAGAAAGCGGGTTTTTTACCCGGATTAAAAGTCTGGATGCAGTATTTTCGGAAAAAATCCGATTTCTAGGCGATCGTGCGTCAATCCTAGCTAAATACCTCAATCCTTCGTCCTTGCCGATCGGTGACCAAACTTTACCTATCATATTCCATGTCAAACAAGTCGCCCTGCATCATGTTGGTTGATGACGAGCCAGATAATCTAATTTTATTGGAAGAATTATTGCACGTGAAAGGATACGCCACAGTATCAGCGCTATCCGGCGATGAAGCGCTATCCCTTGCCCGCCAATCTCGACCAGATTTAATTTTACTGGATATTATGATGCCGGACATGAACGGTTTTGATGTGTGCGAGATCCTGCGGCAGGATACGGCATTGCAAACTGTACCGGTAATTTTTTTGACTGCTCTCGATGACGACACCTCTCGCCTGCGAGGGTTGGAAATGATGGCCGATGATTATTTAACCAAGCCATTTAACAGTCGCTTGCTGCTGGCGAAAGTTGAAAATATTTTGCAGTTGAGTCAAATGCGATCGCAAGTTGTGTCTTCCCAGTTCAACCAGCAGGTAAAAGAGCAAAGCAAGCGCCAAATTGCCGCAGCCTGGGAGGCCAACAAATATCTTTCCGAAAAATTTCAGCTATTTGTCCCGGAACAGCTTCTCGAACGCATTGCCCCGAAAGGGATAGAATCAATTCAGTTGGGCAATGTCACAGAAGAAGAGCTGACTATTCTATTTTGCGACATTCGCGGCTTTACGGCGATCGCCGAATCTCAAGAAGCACGCGAAACCTTTGAATGGTTGAACGCTTTTTTTACGAAAATGAACGATTGCATCACATCCCACGGCGGGTTTATTGACAAATACCTAGGCGATGCCATCATGGCAGTATTTGACCAGCCGCATTCTCACGCAATAAATGCGATCGAAGCGGCAGTAGCAATGCAAGAAAGTTTACAGGAATTTAATGCGATCCGCCACAAATACAATTTAGAATTTCCCGTCAATATTGGTACGGGAATTAACACGGGTATCGGCATGATTGGCACGTTAGGTTCCGATCGCCGGATGGACTCTACAGTCATCGGCGATGTGGTAAATACAGCTTCTCGCTTAGAAAATTTAACCAAAATCTACGGTTGCCAAATTATTGTTAGCGAAAATGCGATCGTTCATGCCAGAGAATTTCTCAACAACATACATCCGAACTCAAACTCACAAGAAAGTCTATTATTAAAGTGCGACTTGGAAGCCGAAACACCGGAGAGGATGATTGCAACTTCTCACGCAACAGCAGCAGACAGCCATTCGCCCAGCAACAATTACTACTATCGCTGGATCGATCGAGTAACCCCGCGTGGCAAACAGCAAGCCATTGAAATCTACGAAATCTGGCCCGCCTCCAGTCCCGACTCCGAGGCGAAGCAGCTTACCCAAGCTTTATTTGATAAAGGAATTCAAGGATGGCAATCCGAAAGATTTGCCGCCGCCTTAGGATATTTTCAGCAACTAATCGCACAAAATCCCGCTGATACAGTTGTCCGTTTTTATATAGAAAAATGCCAGGAAAAACTAGGTCTTATACCTACAAATACTAGCTCAGACATGAGCTAAATAAAACAGGTTCGTAGTAAGGACAAAGCGTCCGTTCCGAGGTTCGTAGTAAGGACAAAGCGTCCGTTCCGAGGTTCGTAGTAAGGACAAAGCGTCCGTTCCGAGGTTCGTAATGAGGACAAAGCGCCCGTTCCGAGGTTCGTAATGAGGACAAAGCGTCCGTTCCCAGGTTCGTAGTGAGGACAAAGCGTCCGTTCCGAGGTTCGTAGTGAGGACAAAGCGTCCGTTCCGAGGTTTATAGTAAGGACTTCAGCCCTCAGTCTCAGCGCCAATCAGCACTAAAGTCCTCACTACGAACCTATCAGAACATTCTCATGTTAGCGTACATCTAACCAAGGACTAAAGTCCTCACTACGAACCTATCAGAACATTCTCATTTTAGCGTACATCTAACCAAGGACTAAAGTCCTCACTACGAACCTATCAGAACATTCTCATTTTAGTACAGATCAAACAGTTGTCAAAACTTGCTCTCTCAATTTCCCAATCAACTCATTAACACCGCCCGCATTCAAACGGTAACTCAAAGGATGACCGATCAAATAAGCCGAACTCTGAAACAAAACATCAATTTCCACCAAACCATTTTCGCGCAAAGTTTTGCCAGTCGAAACCAAATCCACAATCGCCTCTGACATACCCGTAATCGGCCCCAACTCCACAGAACCGTAAAGCGGCACAATTTCCACCGGCAAATTCAAATTGTGAAAATATTCCCTCGCACAGTGCACGAACTTAGAAGCAACTCTACCGTGAGGAGGCAAATCCACACTGCGCCGATAAGAACTAGATTCCTTCACCGCCACCGACAACCGACACTTGCCAAAATTTAAATCAATTAAATTGGCAACTTTCGGAGTTTTTTCCCGCAAAACATCATAACCCGCAATTCCCAAATCAGCTTGACCGTATTCCACATAAACCGGCACGTCGTGCGTCCTTACTAGCAAAGCTTTTGCCGTTCCTGTCGTGTCATAAATTTGCAGTTGGCGGTTAGAGGAATCGAGAAAAGCACTGAAATCTAATCCAACAGATTTAAACAGCCGAATGCTATCTCCTAACAGCCCGCCTTTGGGAAGTGCTACGGTAATCATATTGATCTGAATTGTAAATTGCTGAGTTTGGGATTCGGAATCGGCGCTGCCCCAGCGGAAACAGCTTTTTCCTCAATAACAATACCACAAAATGTTCAAATATCAAAACAAATTTAGGTATTGCTAATAATTGTGTTTGTGTATATATTGTATTGATACCAATTTAATGTGAAGTTGCACATATTCCGCTCCCCCTAAATCCCCCTTAATAAGGGGAGTAGGGGTTGACTTTGATAAAAATCTTGTCCCACCCCCTACTCCCCTTATTAAGGGGGAGTAGGGGGCAAGTTAAGGGGGGATCGGATTCGGGAGTAGCCTCATCAAAAATTGATATGAGGCTTGGTTAAATCGGATTTTATTAATGATTGTCTGCTGAATATATAATAGCTGAAAGCAAAAATATGACCAAACTAACTCTGGTAATCGGCAACAAAAATTATTCGTCTTGGTCGCTGCGCCCTTGGCTGGCGATGAAACAAGCTGGGCTGGAATTTGCCGAAGTGAGAATTCCCCTAGACGGGGCGATAACCCACGCAGAAATTCGGCGCTATTCTCCCTCGGGAAAGGTGCCAGTTTTAATTGACGGCGACTTGAAAGTGTGGGAATCTTTAGCAATTTGCGAATACGTTGCGGAACGCTTTGCAAATCATTTGTGGCCGGCGGATGTAGCCCAAAGGGCGATCGCCCGTTCCATCTGCGCCGAAATGCACGCGGGGTTCCAAAATCTCCGCGAAAATATGCCGATGGACTGTCGCAACCGCTATCCGGGCGAAGGGATGACTCCCGGTGTCGAAGCAGAGATCGATCGCATCTTAGCCATTTGGCGCGAATGCCGCCTAAAATTCGGAACAGGTGGCGATATGCTGTTCGGACAATTCACAATTGCTGACGCCATGTTTGCGCCCGTTGTCATGCGTTTTGTCACCTACGAAGTCAAATTATATGCAGAAACAAAAGCTTATGCCGATGCGCTGTTGGCACTACCTGCAATGCAGGAATGGCTAGCAGCAGCTTACACCGAATCCGAAAATATTCCACATCTTAAAATCTAGCAAAAATTAGTTTGCTTAATCTAGTTTGCGATCGCAACCTCACCACATATCGGGCAACCACGGAGAGTTTGCCCTACAAAACCTGCTTGTTGGCAAGCTTTCCGTAATTCATGCTCAAATCTAAAATCTAAAATCTAAAATCAGAATGCGGATTCTTTTAGTTGATGATGAAGTTGAGTTAACTGACCCTTTGAGTCGAGTATTAAGCCGCGAAGGTTATACCGTTGATGTGGCATTTGACGGGACAAATGGCAGCAATTTAGCAATGCAGGGAAATTACGATTTGCTAATTCTGGATTGGATGCTACCGAGACAAACCGGATTGGCAATTTGTCAGAATTTGCGATCGCAAGGGCGGAATACCCCAGTCCTATTTCTCACCGCCAAAGACACCATAGACGATCGCGTACAGGGACTCGATGCAGGCGCAGACGACTATCTAGTCAAGCCCTTTGAACTGCGAGAGCTCCTCGCCAGAGTTCGCGCCTTGCTGCGGCGGCCCCCTACTTTTGACGCCGAAGTGGCTGTCGGGCGGCTGCAAGTTGCAGATTTACAGCTAGACTACGACAATCAAATAGCCTATCGGGGCGATCGGACAATTGACCTATCAGAAAAAGAATGTCAGTTATTAGAATACTTAATGCGACATCCCGGTCAATTGCTAACACACGAACAAATCCACCAATATTTGTGGAGTGAAGCCGAAAAACCCAGCAGCAACGTATTAGCAGCTCAAATTCGTCTCCTGCGCCGCAAAATAGAAGCACCCGGCGAATCCGTCCTAATTCACACAGTCTACGGCAGAGGTTATCGCTTTGCAGAAGCCACTTAATAATATGAACAGTCCTCCTTTTCCATCTTCCTTCGTGTCCTTCGCGTCTTCGCGGTTCCATCTTCTTTCTTCCATCTTCCTTCAGAAGCCTGATTCCTTCACACTCCAAACCAGCCCCTACGGATCTTGACAAACCAAAGTAATTACTGTCACCTCCGGCGGACAAAATAGCCTCCCCGGCGCATAAGTTCCCAAACCGCGATTCACGTACAGCAAATTACTCCCAACCCGATGCAAACCGCTAGCCCATTCCCAGTGACTAACTACTCGATCGCAAGCCGACATAAAAGGAATCCACTTGCGGAGTCGTACAGGAGTCAAATAGCCAATTTTTCTCACCCAAGCATACAAAGGCCCGATACCAGGAATCACAATTTGACCTCCATGAGTGTGTCCCGAAAACTGCAAATCAATCCGCCACTGTTGCAGATGTTCAGCAGTATCAGGATTGTGAGACAATACAATCCGAGGAATCGCCGGATTGATTGATGCCATTACAGGCGCAGGTGCAAAATCGCCAGACCAAAAATCTGCAAACCCAACTAAAGCCAATTCAGACCCCAAAGGATAAATCGCTTCATTGTACAAAACCCGAATACCTGCGTTATTCAAAGCATTAGCAACCTGAATTTTCCCCCCTGGATAATAGTGATCGTGATTGCCCAAAACAGCGTAAATTCCCACCCGAATTTGCAAGTTTTTCAATCGCTGCACTAAGCCGTATATAGGTGCAGGATCGTAGGTAATAAAATCTCCGGTTAAAAAAATCAAGTCTGGTTCCGCTTCATTAGCCGCCACAATCGCCTCTTCTAGCAACCATTCCGACAGCCGCTCCCCGTCATAGTGAAAGTCCGTAAGCTGTACAATTTTAGTACCCGATAGATTTGCTGGAAGATTAGCGATCGGTATTGTTAAACACTCTACCCGCAGTTTCCCAGTGAATAACCTGTGCATAAATCTAAGGTTTATTGACAGAGCGCAACCTCTAGTTTAGCAAATAAACAAGCAAGAGTGCAAAAATCGATAGTTTTCCCTCTTGATTCTGCCATCTGACTTAATAACGGGAGCATCTCAGTTTTGATTTTGTAGTCGGAGCGTCATCGCTCGCATGGGGTTAGAAAAGTAAGCGAGCGATGATGCTCGCACTCAAACAAAAAAAACATTTTTACCAAGGTGATATGCTATTATTCATAACTGGTGAATGAGCAATACTTCGGACAGTTTTTAAGCAGCGAGAGTACCAGAGGATAGGACGCTCCGATAGGTTCGGGTGATTTAAAATTAAGTTAGGGTCTAAATCTAACTTTTTAATAAAGGTGTAAAGTAGATGGCGATTGAATTGCCTGCGTTTATAAGAGCAGGTTGAAAACACGAAGGGAGTCGGAGACAAATGACGATTACGAGCATCATATTTGGCTAAATTTAAAGCAATTAAACTGGCATTAAAATGAAAATCAAGGCGTTGACTACTACGAGATTGACAGTCGGATAAACCCGTAAATTGTTTGGCCTCACGAAAAATGAACTCAATCTGGAAACGTGCCTGGTAATAAGGAAAGTATTTGCTCGGCTGGCAGATTAATATCCGTACTAAACAATAAAATATTTTTAATTTGACCGTTGGGTTGAAGTTCAGAAATCACAGCTAAACGTATTTTACATTTTAAACAACAACTCCATACTACTAATGAATAAAGATTAACATCTGGCTTAATTATTTTGACAAAAATTGAATTTTTCAAATTATTGCAGTCAACCTTGCCATCATATTTCTTAGGGGCTCCCCGTTTATTTCTTTCGCCTGTATAGATATAATTTAAGTCGGCATTACTCCTTAATTTGCTAATCAAATTTAACTCTGTATCCCGTACAGCCTGACAGAACTTAGCGCGGCAATAATAACCGTCAGCTACCAAATAACGTACAGATTCTGGCAATAAAGAACGAGTGTTCTTTAAATGTTTGGCATAGTCATCAACTCTTGTCCACTCCGGGGTTGAGCTTGATTGAATTATTTTTTTAGTCCGTTTTTTTGAGTGTTTTTTCAGTTTGGTAGTAACGGGATTTTTCGGTAGCTCTGTCGGAGGACGCCACGGGGTCTGTTGTACACTTAGACTATAAGATAAATGAGTTTCAACTTCGACTACAGAAATCACAGAAATTTCTAATCCCTCGGAATGTCTGCTTTGTACACCATTATAAAAACTAGCTTTACCTTCAGTTTTTTTGCCACTTTTGGGAATAAAAGAACAATCGATAACTGCAATAAGTGTTCGCTCACGATCTAAGGATTGATTGATAAAAGCTTTATTAAATTCCGGAAAATCAAAGCTTTTAAAAAAGTGGCGACGATAGGTTTTTTCACTTCCAGAGCTATAACGACCCAGATTGGTAAAATTCACTTTTCCATAAACAAGTAAAATGGTCGAAAATAAAATCACCATAAACTTCTTTTGGGGCAAGACTCAATACCTGGCATTTGTTGTAAAATAGATTCAAGAATATTCATGAGGCAGTTTTTTAAGTTCGTGTGTTTTTTGAGCTTAACCTAAAAATTGCCTTTTTTTTATTTTGGGTTCAGATTCTCATGACTTTTTTAGCTCTGCGAGCAGAGCGTCCCTCTTCCAAAACAGTCCGAAGTATTGAATGAGAACTACTAACTAATTATTTATAAATAAATTGCTTGAGACCAAAAGTGGTTTAATGTGCGAATTATTTCTAATAATTAGGTTTGTATCCAAGACTATACTAATGACTGCTGACTGCTGACTGCTGACAACTGACAACTGATACCATTTTGACAAAAGATTGCTACACAATAAATGTTGTGTTTGGTCGATCGTACCATTGTGGTTAGGTGCGTCGCGAGCAGAATTGTCGATATGTAGATAGGGATTTTTCACAGGCGACGCACCCTACACGCCTACTGTTGCATTAATTTTTTAAATTGGTATGACAACTGACAACTGACAACTGACAACTGACAACTGACTGCTGACTTCAATTTTGATAAATCACCTCAAAAGTTTCGATAGCTTTTTTCTTACCTTTAACTATCACAGAGCCAATTTTCCTAAATTCAAATATATCTTGAGTAGCGCTGTAAACGCTGTCGCTGACCAAAATTTGTCCTCCCTCAGCCATTGACTGCAACCTAGATGCAATATTCACCTCATCCCCTATGGCAGTATAATCCATGTGCTGCGGCGAACCAATATTACCAACAACAACCTCTCCCGAACTAATGCCAATACCAGTCAGAAAATTATCCGCAATCCAAGGCACCGACATCCTCCTAATCCGGCGCTGCATATCGATCGCAGTTTCGATCGCCTTCCTTTCGCGATCGGCCACCTCCGAAGGCGCCCCAAACATTGCCACAATCATATCTCCCACAAACTTATTCACAGTACCTTCATGACTAAAAATTACCTCTACCATCTCCGTGAAATATTCATTTAAATACATCACTATTTTTTCAGCAGGCAGCTCTTCACACTTAGTAGTAAAATCTCTAATATCCGAAAAGAGAATCGTTATATTGCGCTTAGTTGGATTGAGAGAAATATCTCCTTTAGCTTCGATAACTGCTCGCACCACCTGGGGAGAAAGGTATCTTTCCAAATTATTTTTAATTCGTTCTTCCTTCAGTTTACTTTCATGTAAAAGCGCATTCTCGATCGCCGCCGCCGCTTGCGATGCCAAAGCCGTAAATAATTTTAAATCTTGTGCCGTATAGTTGACAAGTTGGTTATGACTAATATTGATCGCGCCGATCGTACCGTTCTGGGTTGTTAGAGGTGCACAAATCATAGAACGCATCTCCTTATCTCCCGGAACATATCTGGGATCGGACAAGACATCATTGACTATTTCAGCTTTACCAGAAACAAGAATATGACCTGCTATCCCTATATTGGGGCCGATTGTTGTTTGGCGGTTATACTCTTTGCCACGGGCAGAAATTATCTCCAATTTACCTATTTTTTTATTCATTAGCATGACTGAAATATTGGTAGATTCAATCAACTTGTTAGCTTCAGTTACTACCAATTTAACAACCTCATAAACTCCCAAGCAAGTAGATATTTTGCGGGAAAAATCGTACAAAAAATTAACTTCTTCATACTTCTCTAAAGTATCCACAGCCAAAATTCTTATATTCAAGTCTGCACTGGCAGCATAACTCAGCATATCCGCAATAAATGCTACTTTTTGGCTTCCTGTTACGTAACCGATAACTTCATCGGCTAGGATGATAGGATAACTATTTAAAGAGGTCTGACCGTCTTCGCCAAACACAATAGTTCCTTCAACATTCCGAATAGCCATCGGAGTATCTAAAACACCGAGCGCGCCCTCAAGAATCGCCCGAAAATCTTTCTTAGAAATCATTTTTTTGAGATTGATGCGAACCATTTACTTTGCTATTAGTCATGAGTGAGCCGTTCGTTAGTCATTAATTTTTAACCAGCCAGTCGATTTGAGATTTTTCGATTCTTCGACTTCGCGATCGAACAATTTTGATATTTTATATTGACTATAAAGATGAATATAGGAGCTTGAACTTGGGTCTAAAGTTTGGGGAACTCCACGACAGGAGTCGGTGGATTGTATCGATTTTTGGGCGGCGTCACCAAGGACCAAAAACCCAAGACTATTCTTGTTAATTCATGATGTACCTCTCGCTACATCTGTGCAGTCAAACCCAGAACTTCCCTAGCTTTGAGCAGCACTTCTTTCGGGCGAAAAGGTTTAGTCATATAAAGATTTGCCCCCACAGCCATACCGCTTTGCTTATCATATTCTTGTCCCTTAGCTGTCAACATAATAATGTAAACGTCCTCCATACCTAGTTCATTTTTAACCGTATTGCATACCTCTAACCCGCTCATTTTCGGCATCATCACATCGAGAAAAACCAAATCAGGCTTTTCTTCTTTAATTATGTTCAATGCTTCCAGTCCATCTTTCGCCGTCAGCAACTCTACATCATCCTCATCTTCCAACTTTTCCAAAGCCTGCTCCATCAAAATCAGAATATTCGGTTCATCATCCACAATTAAAACTTTTTTCACACCAATTCCTCCTTAATTTGTTTGTTGTACCCGTTATCCTCGGCAAGATCTCCAAAAACAATTATGGATACATTTTCCAAGCCCTTAGTCAGCCGCAACTTTTTGACCAATTCTTGCTCTTGAGATAATGCTTCGTCAATAATAATCAAATCCGGCTCGATCGATCTAACTCGATCGAGGCATTCTCGAAAATCAGATGCCTCGATCACATTATATCCCTGAAAAACCAACGCATCCCACAAAGTTTTGAGAGTACAAGCATGGCTCACAACCATCAACACCGTCTTGTTTGACATCCCTTCCTGAAGCAGCAAGCCGATCTCCTTCAACAGTCCGGCTACATTTATAGGCTTGCTAAAATAGCTATCAACCCCCACGCAGCAGCCTCTTTTTTGGTCTTGAATCTGGGAGACGACGAGCGTCGGAATCCCCCGAGTTTCCGGGTCATTTTGGAGAACTGCCGCGACATCAAAACCGTCGATGTGAGGCATCATTACATCTAAAATAATCAGATCCGGTTTGACTGCTTTAGCCTGAGAAATAGCATCTATACCGTTAATTGCCTCCGCGACTTTGTACCCTTCTTCTTCCAGTGACTGCCTCAGCATTTCCCGGATGTTAGGCTCATCGTCAACAACTAAAATATGCTGGCATTCTTTAACACTGCTGGAAGTTCTGCTGACAACTTGCTGTTTTATTTGCCCGATTAAATCATTGATATTTTTGCATTTTTCCACCAAATTAATATCTTTTACTAGCGGTATACTAAAGCAAAAAGTGCTGCCCCTGCCCAACTCGCTTTCTAGCCAAATTCTACCGCCGTGGTGTTCAACAATTTGTTTAGAAATTGGTAGGCCCAAGCCAGTGCCTTTCGGCTTTTCTGTCAAGATATCTCCCACTTGTTTAAATCTTTCAAAAACTTTGCTTTGGTCTTCTGGTGCAATACCGATGCCAGTATCGATAATGCTAATAACCAGCTCGTCACTCTCTACTCTTGCCCGACAGGTGACAGAACCTGATTCTGTGAACTTGACTGCATTCGAGATTAAATTAATCGAGACTTGAATCATGCGATCGCGATCTACTAATACCTGCGGCAGTCCGGGGGTAAAATCTTTAATCAACTTCAAATTATTCTTTTCTAATAAAGATGACGTAGCAGCGATCGCCTGTTTTAAGATTTGCACTGGATTGGTCGGCACTAACTGCCATTCAACCCGCCCCGCTTCCATCTTAGCAATATCCAAAACATCATTAATTAAAGATGTCAACCGCTCAGCTTCTGACACAATAATGTTGATATTGTCTCCAACTTTATTCAAGGCTTTTTTAATTTTTTTGTCTTCGGCTGGCACTCCGGGAACAATCACTTCTTCTAGTTTTTCTTTAATCAGCGAAGCAAAACCCAAAACCGAAGTTAAAGGCGTCCGCAGTTCGTGAGAAACTGTAGCCAGAAAATCTGTTTTCATCCGGTCAACTTCTCGTTCCACCGTCACATCTCTAATCAAAATCACCGAACCGAGAGAGCGATCCGCTTCGTCTTTCACCGCTTCTTTGAGAATAGTTGTTGCTAGAGCTTGACCGATCCTAGAATTTCCCAGTTCCACTTCCAGCGTCACAATTTCTCCCTCTCGATGTTCAGTAGCCTCAACCAATTGTGCTAATTTTTTAGGAAAAATTTCGGATACTTTTTTTCCCTTCAGATCGACATCTTTCAATTCAAACATTGCCAGCAGGGCTGGGTTAAATCTGGTAATTTTAGCCTCAATGTCAGTGACTAATAACCCATCAGCCAAATTGTCAACGATCGCATTTAAGTCTGCCAAAGTCGTCCGCAATTCCCAGGACTGCTTTTTAGTGCGATCGAGCAATTCTGCTTGGTGCATAGCTACTCCCAATTGACTGCCAACCTGAGCCAGCAACCTCACTTCTCCCGCTTCCCACTCACGGGGGCCCGAGTTCTGGTAAGCTGCTAGCAAACCCCAGAGATTTTCCCCCACAAAAACAGGCGCTACACAATATGCTTTGGCTTGAATTTGTTCGAGAATTTCGACATGACATGGAGAGTGACCAATTGTGTAGATGTCATTAACTACAAAAATTTCTTGATGGCGATACCGGCCGCCCTGAGTTTTTTGCAAATAATCATCTTCCCAGACTGTTTTAACTTTGTCAGTTACTAAAGGTATCCAACCTTCTGCTACCGACTCCGACACATATTCCCCGCTCCAGTCTGGAAAAAAACGGTAAACTCCTACCCGATCGCAGTTGAGGATTTGCCGCACTTCTTGAGTCGTAGCGCTAAATATTTGGTCAATATTTAGCGTCTGGCGAATCCGTTCAATTACTCTAGTTAAAGTGCGTTCCTGTTCTGCTGCTTTCGCCTGCTGTTTAGCTTGAAATTGTATTTGTTCTAGGTACTCAGACTGCTGCAAAGCCACTCCCAAATGAGTGCCAATCTGATTCAGCAACTTGACTTCCGTTTCTTCCCAGTGCCGCGCACCTCTATGTTGAAAGGCACTGAGCAATCCCCAGAGTTTCTCTCCTTTAAAAATCGAAACTACCGCACAGGATTTGACGCCAAAATATTCTAAAGCTTCTATATGACAATCGCTTTGACCGGCATTGTAGATATCATCAGCGATAAAGGTTTCGGCGCACCGGAAGCGACCTCCTTGGTGTTCGTTTAAGTAGGGGTCTTCCCAACCGCTGCCTACCAATTTCGGCCAATTGCCCGATTCAGATTCAAAGATAAAGTCGCCGAAATAGTCTTCACGGAATTGATAAATGGCAATGCGATCGACTTTCAAAAGTTTGCGCACTTCTGTCGCTGCTGTCTGGAAAATTGTTTCCATATCTAAGGTTTGGCGGATCTTGTCAATCATCCGAGTTATGGCTCGTTCTCGGTCTGCTTCCTTAACCAGCTCTTCAGTGCGTTTTCGCAATTGATCCTCCAGAGTAGTCTGGAGTGCTGTTGACCGCCTCTTGGCTTCATCTAAAAGTTTGGCTTGCTGTATTGCTACTCCTAAATGCACCGCAATTTGACTGACAAACTCAATTTCATCTTGGTGCCAAGCGCGCGGGGATCGACACTGGTGAATGCACAGCAATCCCCAAAGTTTATTTATTTTGACTAAAGGTACGATTAAGTTTGCTTTGACATTAAATTGAGCAAGGACAGCAATATGGCAATCGCTCAATCCGGCTTGATTGATATCATTTATTGCCTGAACTCTTCCTTGCTGATACTGCATTGAATATTGTTGGCCAAAGCAGTGATCGTGCACTTTTACAGATTTTACTGAATCAAACTCGGGCAGCACGTCTTCTGACACAAATTCCCCGTCGTCAAATCCTGAATTCGGGTAAAATTGAAAGATTGCCACTCGATCGGCATTCAGCAGTTGGCGAACTTCCCTAGCTGTTGATTTAAAAATAATATCTAAGTCTAGCGACTCCCGAATTTTGGTCACTACAGCAAACAGCGCCTTTTGTTTGGCAACTATAGCGGGTTCTGGTTTAGTGACCGACTCTAGTTCGGCAAGGCGCGCTTTAAGGGTTTCTACCTCGCTTTTGAGGGACTCGTAATCTTCGGCATCTAATACTACATAATTTTCTGACATGAGTTTGACTCTCTTGTGGTTAGTTTATTAAGTATTCATAGTTGTTTATTTTGATAAGTATTAACTAAATTATATTTTTTTCAACAAACTTTCGACAAGATTTGCTCTGATGGTTTCACGACTACCAACTAACGCTCAGTGCGCTAGATGTGCGATCGCACTAGCTCAATTGTCGATCGAACGCTGCCCTGATTGCGTTGGTCTTACCTGCCCAACTGCTACAGCATTTTTATGATATATGACTTGCGTGACAAGCTGTTTAAAACGCGCTCAGTCGCCTTCAGAATGGGATTCCCCGCCCCGCATCTATATTTTTTGGCAATTTTAAAAGCTCAGACATAGCGCCGCATCCCGATCGCGCGCGGCTACCACGGAGAAGATGTCCCCTACAAAACACTATATATACATTGCGACAACTGCGAGGGATTGCCCCTACAGCATCAATCTGGCCTACGAGCACCACAGTCCGCAACGGGTTAGCGTGCGGGTTCCACCAGCAATAATCGGCTTTTGTCGCCTCTCCATCGTTTCATCAGCTTTCCTGATGACCCTCATCAGTTAAACTGTCGTTACACCCCTTTACAAACCTTAACGATACCGTTAATAATAGAGACATCATCCGAACATTGAAAAACCAATAGCAATCATAAACACATGACAGCAACCTTACAACAGCGCGAAAGTGCTAATATCTGGTCGCAGTTTTGCAACTGGGTAACATCAACCGACAACCGCATTTATGTAGGTTGGTTCGGAGTCTTGATGATTCCCACCTTGCTCACGGCCACCATCTGCTACGTAATCGCCTTCATCGCTGCTCCTCCAGTGGACATCGACGGCATCCGCGAACCAGTAGCTGGTTCCTT
>NZ_JAUBUN010000062.1:29922-37486 GCF_036702665.1 Microcoleus sp. Aus8_D2 | reverse complement strand
GCGCTCCGGCACTGACGAAACCAACCTCCAATCGAATTGTGTGCATAGCTCGACCGAAGGTTAACTTAGTGGCGATCACCGACAAAACATTCGACATGAAGAAGGAAGGAACTATTATGACCCCCGACAAAAAAAGCCACGAGAAAATAGAAAATCTTGAGCTTAAAATGACGGATATCGCTAAGGCGGTGAATCTACTTGCCATTGAGTTAGATGTGGCTAAACGAGAACTTTTCAGTATAAGAGCAAAAAATTCTGCAATGCAGGCGATGATCGATGTTTTGTGGGCAAAAACAAAACCCGATTCAAGGATTGACCCCCACAGGGAAGTCAATGCCTCTTCCCATGGGAGTCCTAACATCACTATTAATATTAATCATTAATACTAATAGGGTTGACAAGCAACATAAACATGAGTTAGATTCAAAGTGAATTTTTCATCCTCAGTCCGCACCTCGCAAAAGGTTTTAGCGGATTTTTTGGTCTCTGTGTACGCCCTAGAATATGACTAGAATTTACGGCTGCACAAGTAAGCTAACTCAACTGCTGTAACGACGCAAATACGTTAAAGGACTAGAATGTGTCTAGAAACTAGGGGCAGAATGCTGAAAGTGTTGATATAGCGATTCTTTCTTCAACTGAGCCAAGTTAGCGCAGCCCGTACAGAACATCACAGTAGCGATTTCTGCAATTAAAACCTCAGCTAGAACACCTGCTGCTGATTCCGATGCTGCGGCTGCTTGCAGAAACGGCCGCGCCAGCCCCGCAACATCCGCGCCGAGGGCGATCGCCTTGGCTGCATCCAAGCCGTTTTGCAAGCCTCCAGACGCAATCAGGGGAACATCCGGCGCTACGGCGCGGGTGCTGACAACGCACTCGGCTGTCGGAATTCCCCAGTCGGCAAAGGTGGCACCCAACCTGCGCTGCTTGCTGTCTTTGGCTCGCTCTCCTTCTATTTTGGCCCAAGAAGTGCCTCCGGCTCCGGCAATGTCGATCGCACTTACCCCAGCAGCCAGCAATTTCTGTGCCATTTTTCCAGAAATACCGTTGCCTACTTCTTTCGCAATCACCGGTACTGGTAATTTATCGCACAATTTAGCAATTTTTTCGAGCAGTCCTTTAAAATTAGTATCGCCTTCGGTTTGGACGCACTCTTGCAGCGGATTGAGGTGCAAAATTAGGGCATCTGCTTCGAGAATATCGATGATTTTTTCGCACTCTTCCAAACCGTAATTGTAGTTTAATTGAACCGCTCCGATATTAGCGAGTAGCAGAATATCTGGAGCGCGGCGACGGACTGCAAATGTAGGAGCAAGTTGAGGGTTTTCTACGATGATGCGCTGGGAACCGACTCCCATGGCCAGTTTGTATTCCTGAGCGACATCGGCGAGGCGATAATTAATGGTCTGGGCTAGTTCTGTGCCGCCTGTCATTGAGGAAATTAGCAGGGGAGCGCCTAGTTTTTTGCCGAGAAATGTGGAGGTGAGATCGATTTGGGTGCGATCGAGTTCTGGCAAACAACAGTGAGTAAAACGGTAGTGTTCTAGTCCGCTGGTAGTTTCGCGAAATTGTACGTCTTCTTCGAGGCAGATCCGGAGGTGGTCTGCTTTGCGGGTTTCAGTTTGCGAGGGCGAGGTTAGCGGCAAGTTCACAGTGGCTATTTGGGGGAAGAGTTCTGGCGTTGGATAAGACGGGAATCTTATTCTACTATTTTATTGTTATCCTGGAACGGTCATCGGCATTCCATTATCCGAAGGTTTCAATTTCAGTAAAAAAGGCACTGCTTTTTGCACCCATGCTTTGACTGGCGTGTAACTTGCCGCGTGTTCTCCGAAAGAAATTTCCAGCATATCGGTATGAATTATGCCGGGATTCAAAGGAATCGCTGCCATGCCTCGCGGGAGTTCTTGGGCGAGCGATCGCGTCAGTCCTTCGATCGCCCACTTAGAAGCGCAATATGGCGCGACTTCCGGCGATGTTGACCTTCCCCAACCCGAACTAAAGTTGACAATTATGCCACTTTTTTTCGCAATCATTGCCGGGACAAAGTGGCGAATCACATTAGCTGTACCTTTAATATTAACATCAATTACCTGGGAAAACTCTTCGCTGCTGATATTCCAAAGCGGCGCGGAATAATTAGTGATAGCTGCATTGTTAAGCAGCAAATCAGGCGGCAAGTAATTCATCGTAAGTTCTGTAGCCCAAGCTTTGACTTGCTCGTTGCTGGCGACATCCAAACAAGTAAAATGGTGAGGCGCGCCATATTTTTGTTTGAGTTGTTCCACGGCTGTCAAAGAGCGGGCGCATCCTAAAACTGTGTATCCCAATTCAATAAAATTTTCGGTCATGGCGAGACCGAGACCGCGACTGACTCCAGTAATTACAATTAATTTTGTCATAGATTTGGTGAATTTTGATATTAAGTAATACAATACATATTGACGGGGCATTTAACAAATCATCCCAGGGGGAAAGCATGAAAGTAAAAGCAGCAGTTGCTCGCAGTGCCGGTCAACCTTTGACCGTTGAAACGGTCGATCTTGATGGGCCGCAGGCTGGTGAGGTGCTGGTGGAAATTAAAGCGACGGGTGTTTGTCACACTGATGCTTATACTCTTTCCGGCGCCGATCCCGAGGGTTTGTTTCCAGCAATTCTGGGCCACGAGGGAGCTGGGATTGTTGCGGATGTGGGGGCGGGAGTCACAAGTGTCAAAAAGGGCGATCGGGTAATTCCACTTTACACTCCCGAATGTCGCAACTGCGCATATTGTTTGAGCGGCAAAACGAATCTCTGTCAAGCAATTCGCCTCACTCAAGGGCAAGGCGTGATGCCCGATGGCACGAGCAGATTTTCAATTAATGGCGAGAAAATTTTCCATTACATGGGAACTTCTACCTTTGCTAATTATACAGTATTGCCAGAAATTGCCGTAGCAAAAATTCGCGATGACGCTCCTTTTGATAAAGTTTGTTTGATCGGCTGCGGCGTCACCACCGGCATCGGCGCTGTCATCAATACGGCGAAAGTAGAACCTGGTTCTAATGTGATAGTTTTTGGTTTGGGCGGCGTCGGATTGAATGTAATTCAAGCTGCTCGCATGGTAGGATCCAACATGATTGTCGGCGTAGATTTGAATCCCGACAAGCGAGCAATGGCAGAAAAATTCGGCATGACTCACTTTGTCAATCCCCGCGAAGTTGAGGGCGACTTAGTTCCTTATTTAGTAGATTTAACCAAAGGCGGAGCAGATTACAGTTTTGAATGTATCGGCAATGTCAATGTGATGCGTCAAGCTTTGGAATGCTGTCACAAAGGTTGGGGCGTGAGCGTGATTGTCGGGGTAGCGGGAGCCGGTCAAGAAATTAGCACCCGCCCGTTTCAATTAGTAACTGGTAGGGTGTGGAAAGGCACAGCTTTTGGCGGCGCGAAAGGGCGAACTGATGTCCCGAAGATTGTTGATTGGTACATGGATGGTAAAATTGATATTGATAGTTTGGTAACTCAGGTAATGCCGATCGACAAAATCAATGAAGCTTTCGATTTAATGCAAAAAGGCAAAGTAATTCGCACAGTTTTGACATTTTAAAATAAGGTACCCATTGACAATTGTCAACGGACAGAGGGAAGAAGGAAGAATAACTACTCTCTTTTCTCCCTCTGCGCCCTCTGCGCCCTCTGCGGTTAATAAAAAAATCCCATTCAGAAGTGAAAATAATATGCTATCTAACTCCCTAAAACTAGAAAAAGAACATAAAAGTTTCGGTGGCAAACTCGGCTTTTACAGCCATCAATCATCCGCCTGCAACAGCGAGATGAAATTCACTGTTTACCAGCCACCGCAAGCCGAATCACAACCCGTACCAATCCTCTATTACTTGTCAGGATTAACCTGCACGGAAGAGAACTTTATGGCAAAAGCTGGGGCGCAACAATGGGCAGCAAAATACGGGTTAATGCTGGTGGCGCCCGACACGAGCCCGCGCAATACTGGCATTCCTGGCGAAGACGACGATTGGGATTTGGGAAGCGGTGCGGGTTTTTATGTGGATGCGACAGCGGCACCTTGGAATTCTCACTATCGAATGTACAGCTACGTGGTTGATGAGTTGCCGAACTTAATCGCCGCAAACTTTCCAGGGATACGCGAAAAACAGGGAATTTTCGGGCATTCGATGGGCGGACACGGGGCTTTAATTTGCGCGTTGAAAAATGCCGATCGCTATCTTTCAGTTTCGGCTTTTGCGCCTATTTGCGCGCCCGTGCGCTGCCCTTGGGGACAAAAAATCTTCACTAACTACCTTGGGGGCGATAAGGAGAGTTGGAAGGCTTGGGATGCGAGCGAATTAGTTCTGGAAAAGCTGTACAACCGTCCGATTTTGATTGACTGCGGCACTGCTGATTCGTATCTTGCTGACGGGGAATTGTTACCGGATATCTTTGCTGCTGCTTGTGCAAAAGTGGGACAGCCACTAACTTTAAGAATGCAGGAAGGTTACGATCACAGCTATTATTTTGTGGCGAGTTTTATCGAGGATCATATTCGCCATCATGTGGCTGCTTTGTGTGAATAAAATAGGTTCGTAGTAAGGACTTTAGTCCTCTCCGGTTCGTAGAAGTAGGGTGCGTCAGTTTAGTAGATTTTGGCAAGAAATTAACAATCTCGAAACTGACGCACCCTACAATATTGAGAAGTAGGGTGCGTCAGAGAGAGATTTTGGCAAGAAATTAACAATCTCCAAACTGACGCACCCTACAATATTGAGAAGTAGGGTGCGTCAGCTAAGTAGATTTTGGCAAGAAATTAACAATCTCGAAACTGACGCACCCTACAATATTGGGAAGTAGGGTGCGTCAGAGAGAGATTTTGGCAAGAAATTAACAATCTCGAAACTGACGCACCCTACAATATTGGGAAGTAGGGTGCGTCAGCTAAGTAGATTTTCGCAAGAAATTAACAATCTCGAAACTGACGCACTCCTCGAATAAATTGTGCGGAGCGAATGGGATTTTCAGTGATGATTGATAATTGCTAAACTGACGCACCCTACAATATTAATTTAGATCGATCGCAAATACCCACTCTTTGTACTTGCTATCGCGATTTTCGATAATTCCCGTCAGTTTGTCCAAAATCTTTTCAGTGATGGGTCGGTTTTTCGGCAATTGATAGTTTTCTATTCGGTTAATTGGTGTAATTTTGGCTGCGGTTCCGCACAGGAAAATCTCGTCTGCAATCAACAGTTCTGATTTGTCAACGGGTCTTTCTGTGACTTCTATTCCTAAGTCTCGGGCGATGGTGATTACGCTATCTCTGGTGATTCCTTCGAGAATATCTTGATCGAAACCGGGAGTAACTAATTTACCGTTTCTGGCGACAAATATGTTCATCCCTGAAGCTTCGCTGACTTTTCCCTGGGTGTTCATCATGATAGCTTCGTCGAAGCCGGATTCTACTGCTTCTGTTTTGGCTAAGGCTGAGGTGATGTAGGCGCCGCTAATTTTACCTCTTAAGGGTAAACTGCGGTCTTCTTGGCGGTACCAAGAGCTAATTCTACAGTTGACTCCTTCTTTTGGTAAGTAGTCGGAGAGTTCTAATCCGTAGACAAAGAAGTCTGTTTCGACGTTGTGCAGTCGGGGGGCTATTCCTAAACTGGATGTGTAGATAAATGGTCGGATATAAAAAGATTTTGTGGGCTGATTTTTCTTGACAAAATCAATGATTACTTGTTGGATTTTGTCGGCGGGAATATCGCAGTGGAGGAAGCTGGCACTTTGACTTAATCTTTGACAGTGGCGGTCTAATCTAAATAGTAAGATGCGATCGCCATTTTCGGGGTCTGGAATTCCTCGCAACCCGCCTAAAACTCCGGTTCCGTAGTGCAGGGCGTGGGTGGCTATGGAAATTTTGGCGTCGGTAAAGGGCAGAAATTGGTTTTGAAAGTAGGCGATGGGGAGAAAACTATCCATGATTCAAGCTGGCGATGAGTTGGGCAGTCCGCGAGGAATGGTGAATTTGGTTATATTACCATAAGTTATGCGATTTTGGATTTTGGATTTGGGATTTTAGATTGACAATGACTGATGAACTATGAGTTTTGAGATGGTCTGCTGTTGGATTGTTTTAACTGCAATGAGTATTTTGTTTTTAAGCTGTTGCACATGGGAATTTCATCTTTGGGGCGGGCTCTGGGGCCCACCCCACAATATTTTTATTGTTTAAAATAAATAAATTTAAAAATATAACGGCTTGAATTGATCGATCGCATAATGTAAATATTGGTCGGTTTGGTTGATAATTGTTTTGGTAAAGAGCGCGCTCCTCTTCGAGGGCATCGCTAACGACTATTCACAAAAATCAACGAAGGGGCAACTGTGGCGCGTAAATGTTTCATCATTGAAATGGGGATGGGTATCGACCAGCACGGACAGGAACCGACTGTGGCGGCGGCTAGGGCTGTACGAAATGCGATCGCCAATAATGCTCTCCTAGGCGTCTGGGAAGTGGCGGGTTTGACTGACCCCAATCAGATGATTGTTGAGGTAAAGGTGGCTGTTCCTTACCCGGAACAAGTGCGGCCAGATGAGGTTTTGGCGGTGCTGCCTTTTGGTAGCAAAACTCTGATTGTGGAGCAAGGGGGGATGATTGTGCCAGGAAGGGCGATCGCCTCTCTGAATGATAAAAATGATGAAATGTTAATCGCTGTGGCGGCTGTGACTGTTTTTGTGGACACTGAGGACTAATTTTTTGTTGTTTGAATTAATCAGCGGCGAGTGAAGTGCGATCGCCCGTGAGAATTATTAATTTAGGCTCAGTTTCCCAGCAGCAAAGGTAAAATCCGATCGCACTTTCACGCGATCGGACTCTAGCTAATTAATTATTGGGGCTGACTTACATCGGCCAACATTTGGTTAAGCATTTGCAAGTGCGCCTGAAGGTTGGGCAATTTCTGGGTAGCCCAAGCCTTTAACTGGGGATCTTGTCCCTGTTGAGATTGAGCCTGAAACAAAGCAATAGCCTGATTGTGGCTGTCGATCGCGGCCTGCTTGTAAGCTGCGTCAAAACTTGTACCGGAGAGTCTCGAAAGTCGATCGCTCAAAGCTTTGTTCTGGCCGCTCATCTGCTTTGGCAATTCTAGGCCCTTTTGCATTGCTAACTGCATCAGTTCTTGATTTACCCGGGTGTGGCCGAGCTGCACTTCCAGCATACCAGTTTGACCTGCTTGCATCACAAAGTTGGTATCTCTGCTGCTGACAGAATTAGGAGAATTTTCGCCTGTTGAAGAGCTGGGAGAAGGGCCGGGATTATTCTAGTTGCTGGGGGCATTTCGAGTGTTCCCAGGGCCGCCGGGCTCGTTATTGTTGCTGGGGACAGTAGAGTCGAAAGGACGGCCTCCCGGATTGGTATTGTTGTTTGGATCGCTCACAGGAGCTTCCGAAGAACGATCGGGATTGTTATTATTGCTGGGGCTATTGCGAGTGTTGTTAGGGCCGCCGGGCTCGTTATTGTTGCTGGGGACAGTAGAGTCGAAAGGACGGCCTCCCGGATTGGTATTGTTGTTTG
>NZ_JAUBUN010000062.1:28939-29822 GCF_036702665.1 Microcoleus sp. Aus8_D2 | reverse complement strand
GGATTGGTATTGTTGTTTGGATCGCTCACAGGAGCTTCCGAAGAACCACCGGAATTGTTATTGTTGCTGGGGCTATTGCGAGTGTTGCTAGGGCGGCCGGGCTCGTTATTGTTGCTGGGGACAGTAGAGTCGAAAGGACGACCGCCCGGATTGGTATTGTTGTTTGGATCGCTCACAGGAGCTTCCGAAGAACCACCGGAATTGTTATTGTTGCTGGGGCTATTTGTAGAGTCGGAAGGAGTGCCCCCCAAATCGTTAGTGTAGTTCGGATTAGTCGAGTCATAAGGACGGCCGCCGGGATTGGTATTGTTGTTCGGATCGATCGCAATCAAGCCCGCAGAATTAGAATTGTTCGAGTCGTTAGTCTGGCGGTTCAATTCTGCGAATCCGGGGACGGCGAGCAAGGAACTAACGCCGGCAATTCCGGCAACAGTAACCAATTTTACGAACAAATTTTGGCGATTTGGTGAAGTCATGAATTTCTAAGCCTCTATGTTTTCAAGTTTTCAATAGTGCGATCGCCCGAAATTAGGCACGATCGGACGCTGTATGGCCTTTGCGAAACAAGTTGAGCAAACCTAACGCGCCCAGTGCGCCGAGCCAACCCAAATTGTTCGGGCGATCGCGCCGAGCACTCAAAACTCCAGAATTAGTCTCAGTCGGCGCCGAAGTCGTACCGCTGGTACCGGTTGTACCTGTCGTACCAGTTGTACCGCTAGTACCCGCACCTGTCGTACCAGTTGTACCGCTAGTACCCGCACCTGTCGTGCCAGTTGTACCGCTAGTACCCGTACCTGTCGTGCCAGTTGTACCGCTAGTACCAGTACCTGTCGTACCGCTAGTACCGCTAGTACCCGTACCTGTCGTACCGCTAGTACCGCTA
>NZ_JAUBUN010000062.1:8875-28839 GCF_036702665.1 Microcoleus sp. Aus8_D2 | reverse complement strand
GTACCCGTACCTGTCGTACCAGTTGTACCGCTAGTACCCGTACCTGTCGTACCAGTTGTACCGCTAGTACCCGTACCTGTCGTACCAGTTGTACCGCTAGTACCCGTACCGCTCGTACCGCTGGTGCCACTACCTGTACCAGTTGTACCCGTACCGCTGGTGCCACTACCTGTACCAGTTGTACCCGTACCGCTGGTGCCACTGCCGGCGCTACCGCCTCCTGCACCGCCTCCTGCACCGCCTCCCGACTGGGCAGAAGCAGGCACTGCTAAGGAAACCGTTGCTAAACCTAAAGTACAAGCCCCTGCTAAAACAACTTTCAACAATTTAGAAGATTTCATGGTTATGCTTGCTTATGCCTTGTAGAGTCCTGCGATCGCTTTTGATTGCAAAACCGTATGGTCAAATTGACAACGGAACGTACAACTCTTTTCATATTCGCTACGGGAGCGTGAAGGTAAGAGAGCAAATTTAGTCCCGTTCCCTTGATTGTTTTTCCAATTGAAACTTACCCCACAGTCTCAATACTTTATAAGCTATTACTTTTCGTGCAAGTTCGCCATTCATCTTTAGGAGTATTTAAAAAAATGGCGTTTTATTCAGGTGGTAGATGATCTTTTTTGGGGCGGTTCACTAGCTATATCAAAAGTTAGAGATGGGGAGAAAAACCAGGTTTTTCTGAAACTTTTAGGGTTAGCGTTTCGCTCGCTTAGATCGACCATATGAGTTAGTTTAAGATTTTTTTGAGTGCTATTTTTCAAGTTGAACTGCTGGCAATTTTGGCACTCGCAGCATACCGCTCAAACTTTCCCAGGAAACTACATTATCTCAAACAGCTCGCTGGCGGCTCAAAGTCGCATTCAACGCGAGCAAGCTCACAACCGCAAGGCTTTTGACTGGGTTTTGACTGGCGGCGCATTCCGACAAAGGCGAACTGAAGGTTATCCGATATTGGCCGGCGCGACATTAGATTAACCAGCGGCGGCGGAAGGAGTCAGAATTGATTGTGAGTGCGAGTAAGTGCGATCGACCAAACCCTGATATAGTAAAACCACAGGTATGCCAGAGAGCGATTGTTCTCTAACAAATTTCCCAAGCGGATATCAACTATGCTGCATCGAATTCTTGCCAGAAGTCGCTATCTAATGTTAATCGCTGTACTCGGTTGTTTTACAGCTTCTGTGACGCTTTTGATCTACGGTGCGCTGGAAACTATCACCACAATCAGCCATATTCTAAGTACAGGCTCCGTTTCCAGCGAAAACTCCAAACAACTGATTCTGTCCTTTATCGAAGTTGTAGATTTGTTTCTGCTAGCCACAGTATTTTACATTACTGCCCTCGGACTTTACGAGCTGTTCATTGACGAGCGGATTAAAGTACCCCACTGGCTGGAAATTCACACCATCGATGACCTCAAAACCAAACTCACCAGCGTGATCGTCGTCGTATTGAGCGTATTGTTTCTCGCTGAGGTAGTTAGGTGGAAGGGCGATCCGAACATCCTTCCCTTTGGAGCGAGTATCGCTTTAGTAATCGCTGCGCTGACGTATTTTCTGAGTTCGCAGGTGAAAAAACCGAAGTCCGATTCATAGCTGTGCGATCGGGTAAATTACCCAAATCCCGGGCCACCAGCAACGGCAAGCAAGTTCCTTTTTCTGAAACTAATAAATTTAAGATTACATCGGTCTTCGGACTGAGATAAATGCAGTCTTAAACTTGCTTTTAGAGAGATGAAGGTAGTTGTTTATTGTATATAAAATAGCATTTATGTTTTAAAAATGGAGACCATTATGGCAGAACAACAATTTGACACATTACCTTCAGAAGCACAACAACTCCCCCAAGGGGCGCAGAATATTTTTCAAGCTGCTTTTAAGAGCGCTAGCGAAGATGGAATGAGCCAAGATGCTGCTACTCGCGTTGCTTGGAACAGCGTAAAATCCGAGTATGTTCAAGGCGACGGTGGCACGTGGCATCACAAGGGCGACGATACTAACCAAACCCGCAAATCTGTACAGTCTGGTGGCAATTAGTCATGAGTCATGAGTCATGAGTCATCAGTCATCAGTCATTAGTCCTCTCGTGTCCGCTAAAATAACATCGATTGGGTTTGATAGTTGGGACTTAAGCGATCTATCGTCTGATGAGGAATGAATTCCCCACTACAAACCAATGTAATTGAGGTTTGTAGTGAGGATTTCATTCCGCATTTTCACAGGACTAAAGTCCTCACTACAAACCAATGTAATTGAGGTTCGTAGTGAGGACTTCAGTCCGCATTTTCCGAGGAATAAAGTCCACTACAAACCAATGTGATTGAGGTTCGTAGTGAGGACTTCAGTCCGCATTTTCCGAGGAATGAATTCCACTACAAACCAATGTGATTGAGGTTTGTAGTGAGGACTTCAGTCCGCATTTTCCGAGGAATAAATTCCACTACAAACCAAGCAGCATATTGATATCTGTGGAATTCGGTGCTATTACTGAGGAAAATGCTGCTGTTTTTGAGTCAGTGCAGCGTACTCGCTCGGTCGTTGCATATCCCATTGCAATTCGGCTAAAACAAGCAAGCTAAATACCATAACAAATCCCGTAAACAGGAAAGACCAACCGCTGGTATAAGGCAAAATTAAAATCCCCAACAGGTGAAACAAACTTGCAGCTAACAGCGCGCGCGATCGCAATGCCAATCCCGTCCCCAAATACCCGATTGGGCTCATTCCCAACCACAGAGGACAGAGATTGGTCAACACTTTTCCCCAACCCAAAAAAATGCCCAAGTCTGTCAGCAGCAATCCCAATAACATCAGGATTACCCAACCGTAAAGCACCCAAGTCAGGCGTTCTTTTTTCACCCAACAGTACGTCCAGCTTACCATAGCGACTGTACCTGCGAGGCTCAGCGCCGACCACAAACCTGCTTGCAGCATCCAATTCACAGGAAAAAATTGTGCCGTACCGAACATGAGTATTAACAACAAGCTCCACATCAGGCAACATCGATCGAGGCAAGTATAAAATGTTGAGTAAGATCGTTCTTTGCCTAGGGGAAACTTAACCTGCCAAATTCCTTCTAAATCCTGAAGCTCTAGGTTTAGCTGTTTGCGCCGCAGAGGCGGAACTGAATAATTAAAAAAAGTCATATTTGACACAATTAAAATTAAAAATTACTGGCTTATCTACCTATATCACCAGCCCTCGCTCTAATTGCAATCCGTCAATCGGATTAATGTCGTAAAAATTATTTATATGTCTGAAGTAATACTTATTTATTGGCAATCAATATGTAAAAGAAGAACACAAAAATTTACAAATTTTATAAAATAGCTCTTCCGACGGATGGCTGCACTATTAGTTAGTCAGTAAATTTAAAAAAGTCAACTTTGTTACAGAATTTATGCTCACTTCATCCCATCCTCTCAAACAGGTATTCCACTGCCCGGAAGAATCGGATTTTTACTCGCACTGCTTGGAAAGTTTAGTGTTAAATGCCAGCGACCAAGCTCGACGTATCGTAGAGTTTGGCTCGGGTGAGGGAAGTCCAGTTATTAAGTCTTTGCTGAGAACAGATTTTGACGGGACTATACAGGGATTTGAGCTAAATAATGTAGCTTGTAAAATTGCTCAGTCTCAAATTAAGCAATATCAACTGAGCGAACAATACACTGTCCACAATTGCTCTTTTTTTGATTCGCCTTTATACTTGTCGGCGGATTGTGTAATCTCAAATCCGCCTTACTTGCCGGCGGCGGATGACAAGATTTATCAGCCGCTGTTGCATGGCGGGACGGATGGTGCGAGTATTGCTAAGAAACTTTTATCTTTGGACTGCGATCGAGTTTTGTTGATGGTGTCGAGCTATTCTAATCCTGTGGGATTGATAGATTATGCCTTGGATATAGGCTACTCGGTGGCGAATTTTGAGATTGCACCTTTAACTTTTGGTTATTACAGTTCGGAGCAGAAGGTGAAAAGCACGATCGCCAATCTCAGAAAACAGGGCTTAGCTTTTTATTCGGAAAATATCTATCTGCTGGCGGGAGTGTTGTTTCAGAAGCAGCAAAAGTCGCAAAGAGATTTGTCGATCGAGCTAATTCAGCTCTTGACTGCGTTGTAAAACACAGCGTTGGTAGGGTGCGTCAGTCACAAACTGCTGGAGTTGACTCAAAGCTTGTGACTGACGCACCCGCGCCCGATCGCCCTTTAATTGTGTTCTGCCGCTTGGATCGATGTTGGTAGGGTGCGTCAGTCACAAACTGCTGGAGTTGACTCAAAGCTTGTGACTGACGCACCCTACGAGATAGCTGCGCGATCGCCCTTTAATTGTGTTCTGCGGCTTGGATCGATGTTGGTAGGGTGCGTCAGTCACAAACTGCTGGAGTTGACTCAAAGCTTGTGACTGACGCACCCGCGCCCGATCGCCCTTTAATTGTGTTCTGCGGCTTGGATCGATCGCACTACAGCCAACGCAGCCCGATCGCCGATCGACTTCTCCTGATCGTAGCCCAACAGCAATTCCCAGGCCTCATCCGGGTATCTGTCGGCCAGTGGGATCGCCACCTCATCGAGCATCCAGCGCCCGTGACGCTCATCTTCTCGGATGTGGAGTTCCCAATAACCCATCGCAGCCTGCGAGAGGCCCAGACGCTGGGCGGCGGCTAGATAATTGCGGTAAGCCACGGGCCCGGCTACCTCAAAATAAGTAAGTCCGCCGTTGTAGCGCAGAAAATGGCGCTTGCGCTCGGTAAGCAGGAAGTTGTGGTTGATGCTGGCGAGCACTTCCCAAGGCACTAAATCGAAGTAAGCTTCCGGTTCCGTACTCATCCCGAATTCTGCCAGCATTTGGGCAAAATAAGTCGAGTGCTTGCGGGCTAAGCGACCGCCGCCGTATTCTTCGATCAGCACGCGCGTCAGCGTTGACTGAATTTCGTTGCCGGCACCGCCGATGATGCGAGAAACGCGGCTGGCTTCCACTAAACCGTCGAAGGAGGCGATCGCCAGCAGGTGTCTGTATCCCCCTTCAGTCATCTGTTCCCGCAGGTAGCGATCGATCTGGGTGAGTTCTGGATTGACATCGGCTGCGGCGCGATCGCGCAGAGCTTGCTTGACATCCTCGATGTTTTGCAGGGCTGCAACGTCGATTTGGGCGATTTCCCACTGCTGCCAGGGTGATTCGATGCGATCGCGTACCGAACGCAAATAGTGCGATCGTTCGTTGTTGTAGCGGTGCAAATCGTCGTACCAAAACAAGTTGAGGCGGTTGATGCGGTACAGCACGCGCTGCAAGAAGCGGTGCGCGGCCTCATCGCCCTCCGGTTGCTGATATGCCGATCGCAGCGCCACGGCGAGCGCGCTTTCAAAATCGCTAACAAGTAACGGTTTTGCCGCTACCGTCTTGTCTAAATCCTCCATCTCTAGCAAATTGACAAATTGGCGATCGGCTGCCTCATAATTTGGAAGTGTCGGTTGCTTTTTAGGAAGAGTTTGCGAGTCAATTTTTGGGAGTAAGTCTGCGGTATTTTGCATGGAATCAAGTTATGTTAACTCTGATTATTGTGCTGCCTGCCACCACAGCCAACCGTTGGAGATTGCTGAAGATTTTGGCTACTTAATTTCAAGATAGCGAATCACTCAGCCAGATACACCTTTCTATTGATAGATATTTTTGAGTTACCGTTGTTCTCTACTCTTCCTTTAACTAACTAATTATATGATGCCAGGTTCGTAGTGCGGACTTCAGTCCGCAGAATAAGAGCGGACTGAAGTCCGCACTACAAACCGGCAGCGCTTCTGTTGAATATCCCAGATTCACGGCGCTGCAAGTAAATCTCCAATCTAAAATCTAAAATCTAAAATCGACTGACAGGCTGTGGGAGCGATCGACTAATTGGCGCTAATATTTGAGCGTCTTGTTTAGCAGGTACAGCTTCCCGCCACGCTGTGATACCGCCTGAGAGGAAAGCCAAATTCAAACCAGTTTGTTGCAATTTTTGGTATGCTTTAACCGATCGCCCGCCCCGCGCGCAATAAAGTACAATAGTTGGCTGGGTGCGATCGGAATTGACACTCGATCGAGCAAGAGCTTGCACTTGCTTGACACCGAATCCAGCTTCAATATCACTTAGGGGAACCAGCGGACTTTCACCGATGCGATCTTCGGCGTATTCTTCGGGCGATCGCACGTCAATCAAAATCACAGGTTTTAACTTACCTTGCTGCAATTCGGCAACGGTAACTTTTGGGGCATTCAAACTCACGATAAAAGTAGGGATATCCATGTGGTTGAGCAAGGCAACTGCACTAAAAGAACTAACACCTATTAAGCAAATACCAAGAATTACAGGCAATGGGCGAAAATAGCGAGCAATACCTTGTTTTAATTTGTCATTTAGCATTATTCGTTCTCCTGAGAAACGGATAGAGTAGTTGTCCGAGATAGCCAGCAGGTATGCGATCGGAGATACCATATTTTTGGGGTAATTTCTCTGTTGGCATATAGAGCGTTCCAAATAGTAAATCTAACAGTGGCAACTGAACAGCAAAGTTTTTGTTGTAGATTTGAGGAATTTTAGTGTGATGCCAGTGATGAAATCCTGGAGTAGCTATAAACCATTTTAGGACACCAAAATTCACTTTAATATTAGCATGAATTAGGAACGCGATCGTCGCCGAATAAAGAGCGTAAATCACCAAAGTTTGATTGCTAAACCCCAACCAGCACAGAGGCATCATTTTGCAAAATTTAGTAAATACTTGGTCGCAGGGATGCACTCGCACTGCTGCTAACCAATCCATGTGTTCAATGCTATGATGGACTGCATGAAATTGCCAAAGCCAGGGTACTTCATGCAGCAGTCGGTGAGCTATGTAATATGCCATATCTGAAACTACAATTGTTTCTACCAACTGCAACCAGACAGGTTGAGATGCTACTTTGCTTTGCAATTCCGGGTTGAGTATATTAGTCATCAGCGAGAAAATCACAGTCACAACAATAGCACTTGCTGCGCCAATAAAGTGACCTGTAAAAAAATAAGTGGCATCGGTAGCCCATCCGAGACGGAATATCTTTTGCTTGTGCAAAGAAAAGATTCTTTCCAGGGGAATGAAGATGCAGGCTAAGATGATGAACCCTTTGACAATTTCAGGTAACATGAGATTATCGTTGACAGTTGACAGTTGACAGTTGACAGGTAATGTCTATATTTACTTACTCACTGCTGTACTACCATCAGCGCAGACAAAACCATCATAGTGAAGGATAGGATTAGGCGGTTGGGTCTTCCCAGGAGAATTTGCTTCACACAGAATGCCTACAGTAGTCTTGTCGTTGTTAGCTGGGGAAACAGGTAGTAAAAATACAGCTCCGATATAGCTACGAAGATTATCGCTGCGGGATACCGCATAACTAAACGCAGCATTTTTGGTGGCTATGGCTGAATAGTTATAATTGGTTGTCTGAGTTTTAATGCCGATACCCAGGGCAGTAATGGAATTAGAAAATGCACCATAATCGGCGTGTTTGGCTTGTTGGGCGCGGTTAATTGAGCTAACATATTGCTTAGCTTCTGACTGCATAGCTTTATACGGCCTACAACGGGCGAGTTCAGGGAGGGCGATCGTAGCAAGTATCACAACAAGCAAAGGAAAATAAATAAAAAGTATTTTCAGTAAACTTCCTCCACCTGATTTACTTTTTTTTTCATGGATAATGTTTTTTTCTGAAGATGCTGTTTGTTTGTTGAGTGCATTGAGTTGAAGATTTTTCTTAACCTGCATGGTTGTTGTCGATGCTGCTGGTTTGTTGAGTGCATCGAGTTGAGGATTTTTCTTAACCTTAACCTGCATGGTTGTTGTCGATGCTGCTTGTTTGTTTATTGCATCGAGTTGAGGTTTTGTTTTAACCTGCATGGTTGTTGTCGATGCTGTTTTTTTGTTTATTGCATCGAGTTGAGGTTTTGTTTTAACCTGCATGGTTGTTGTCGATGCTGTTTTTTTGTTGAGTGGATCAAGTTGAGGATTTTTCTTAACCTGCATGGTTTTTGTCGAGGCTGCTTGTTTGTTGAGTGGATCAAGTTGAGGTTTTGTCTGAACCTGCATGGTTGTTCTCAATTCTGCTTGTTTGTTGACTGCATTCAGTTGAGGATTTTTCTTAAGCTGCATGGTTGTTCTCCAAATGTGTGATCAGAGTATTTTTTAAACGAGTAATGGTTAGAGGAGAGGCGCGACGATATTCAGGTTTCAGGTAAATGCCTGATTTGAGTTCGGTGGGGCTTGCAAAGTTCGCATACTGCGCCTTGCTTCTACTCTATCTCTATTAAATCACGAGGCTATTTGAGAACTTGAGTGAGTTCTCATCGACTTCTCATCGACTTTAGACATTACTGGTATTTAATAGCGCGACTGACTATAATTGAAGAAATGCTTAGAGGAACGGTAAATTATGCCTGTGCAGTTGCTCAAAAGACTTTTCACAGTTGAAGAATACCATGAGATGGGTAAAGCTGGGATTCTTGCGGAGGGCGATCGCCTAGAATTGATAGAAGGAGAACTTGTTGAAATGGCAGCAATTGGAACTCGTCATGCTTCCTCTGTGAGGCGCTTAGCCAGACTGTGCAGCCAAATTCCCGAAAATTTGGCTACTTTTGACGTGCAGAACCCCGTCCAGTTGAGCGATCGCACGGAACCGCAACCCGATATAGTATTGCTGCAACCTCGTGCCGATTACTATTCCACCGCCCATCCCCTACCATCGGAAGTTTTGCTGTTAATAGAAGTAGCTGACACCTCAATAGACTATGACAGAGACGTGAAACTTCCTATTTATGCCCGATCGCAAATTCAGGAAGTATGGATTCTCAACTTACAGGAAAACTGCTTGGAAGTTTACCGCCAGCCGACGGTTAACGGTTACGGTTTAATCATGAGGCTTTGGCGGGGTGACGAAGTTTCGCCGCTGGCTTTTCCCGAATTTGTAGTTAGTGTAGATTTGGCGATCGGCTAAATAATAGACTTGAATTAGAAAAATAATTAGGACGGGCTAGAAGCCCATCCCACAATTTTTTTAGTCTTGTGGGACGGGCTTCTAGCCTGTCCAAAAATTTGATTCAAATTACTTTTACAATCTTGTCTAATGATTATTTGCATTCTAGCCGATCGCGAAAATACTCCTCATACAAACAGCATCTCGCACTGCAATAATTACCATCCAGTTTCACCAAACCCATACTGTTCAATTTAAACGCTAATTCCGACTTCAACCTGACGGGATTTGAGACACTCGCCACCTCTCCCATCGCCTCGATTAATTCGGGATATTTTTCTAAATTCCACAAATGTCTCCGCAAATGATCGGTGTAAATTCCCGTTTCGGTTGTCGCTGATTTCAGCAATTGATTTAAAGTCACATCTTGACAGACAATGCGATACATGGCCAGCCGCACTAAATAGGGATGTCCGCCCACTAAAGCCATCAAGTCTGCAACTTCTGTCCCACTCCAATTCAGTCCGTGTCGCATCGCCAAATCTTGCACTTGCTGCGAATTAAACTCGGACAATTCCACCGGCAATCCCACATTAAACGGCGATTTGTTCACATCTAGGGGGATGTAAACTTCGGTGGAATGTACCACAATCAAACGAAACTTTTTCCAAATATCTCGCCGCTTCGCTTCTTCGTGCAAAGCGCGCAACAAACCAAAAAAGTCGTCGGCAATTTCCGGGGATTCAAACAGGCGATCGCTCTCATCCAAACCTAACGTCAGAGGCGGTGAGGATTCAGACAGCAAATACTGTTCAAAATAAGCCTTGCAGCACTGATTGCTACCAATCATATCGGCTAATTCCCAGCACTTCGGCAAGTGTTCTAGCATTCCCAACTCTTGACCGACGCTAGCACAAAACCACTGCAAAAATGTATCTGAGTTAGCGAATATTCTCCGATTTGCTAGCTGAAAACTCAGGGCTACCGTGCGAGAACCTTGCACTTCTGCGTGATGCAAAATCCGCGCCATCAAGGAAGTTTTGCCCATCTGTCTCGGCGCTTTGATGCGGATCAGGGCTCCCGGTTGGGCGATCGCCTCGTAACACCGGGATTCGATCGGAGGGCGATCGATATAAAAACGAGAAGCGACTTCTACTTGTCCTCCGGGCAATTCGGGCGCTGCTGCTGGCTGGGGTGGAATTATCGACTGTTTTGTGCTAGTAATTGAGTTCCAATTTACCGCGAATTCATGGTCGGCAGTTAACGATGTGCGACCTTCTTTGATGATAGTTAAAATTTCTGATAATAACTTTGATGAGTCGCCTGCACAACGCCAAACCCAGGGCTGAATTCCTTGTAAACAACTGAACAAATCAAAGGAAAGCGGTGTATTTGATTCAAGGCAAATCGGTAGAATAGCTGTTTTTTTAGCAGTTAAATTGTGCAAATGCTTGGCTAGCTGCACTTGTTCTAATATCATTTCGCTGGCGGCCGATTCTGCGGATATCAGCAGCAGCAAATAATCGGAAAGTTTTAAATACGATCGTGAGTCGCTGCTGTTGTTAATTAAAAAGACTTCGTGGCCCCCGGCGCTCAAAGTTTCGTGCAACTGCTGGGAAAGAATGTGGTTTGAGAGCGATCGCGCGTTAGCGTTAGCGAAGCGATCCGTAGCAAAGCCCTCGAAGGCGATCGCCACTTTTGCCCTCACCACCCGTACCTCCTCCGGCTCCGAATTCGCCTCAAAATCGGCTAAATCCCGCCATTCCTGCCCCAATCCGCGACAAATTTCGATGAAATTGACATAATCCACAGGTTTGCCATTCAGGAAATGACTGACAGTAGATTGCGCCATCCCTAAATCCTCAGCCAGGATTTTCTGACTGGGAAAGCCATTTCTCAGGAGAGACGATTTAACTGCACGAATGAACTCTTCGCGCACTTTTAGCGATCGTGGCATTGCTTATCGCGATCGAGACACTGCAACCATCATAAATGACAGCCGCCCGAAAGTCGATGAAAAGTCGATGAATTGTCAAATAAGTCAGTCGTCAACTCAAATAGCGGCCTGATTTGATTAGAAATAACAAGGTTGGATCGCATCAAAACGAGGTAAACGCATTGTGCATTCTCTCCTAATTTGGTCGCTGGCGTCAGCTACCGAGCCACCAAGTTTCGCCTTCACACCGCCGATGTTGTTGCTGGGAGTTGTGCTAAGTGCGATCGATCTATTAATTCTCACAACTCACCCGCCCAGATAAAATTGCGATCGCCAAAAGATATCTTATTTCATTTTTACGCCCAAACTCGCAAAACTCTATAATTGAGTTATATTGGGATTGCGACAAGATGAACCTCGAAGAGATATGTCGCCAACTAAGATGAAAAAATTAACTCCTGAGCAAGAAGCTTTGATTCCTGTTTATCGCGACAAGTGGCGGCAAATCGCCCTTTCAACAGAGCGGATCGATCGCGCCAAAGCCGAATCAGCCATCAAAGCAGCTTACATTGCCAATGGTAAACCAGAGCCTGAAGTTGAGTTTTATAGTAGTCCTTGTGTAGTTTGGAAAAGTCTTTCATGCTACTGGCAAGACTATTATGGTAATAGACTCCGAGCGATCGCAGGACTCCCATTAACAGAAATACCTGAGAATCAACTGGAAAACTACGAACTAGGGAAGCGGTTGTTTAAGTTGAACCAACGACCAGACCAACTGTACTACAATTTATTCCAATCACTTCAAGAACCACTAGAATCAGTTAAAAAATCACTAGAAAGTCATTTTGAAAATTTAGTACCGCGCTCTCTGATAGAACAACTCGAACGACAATCCCAATCAGCCCAAGGAGATTACGCTTATATTTGTTGGAGCGGCGGTCTTAGTTTTTTCAATGTTATAGATGAGTTGAAAAATGTAATAGTGGTTGAAAAATTTTGTTTCTGGAATCGACCTGAAGTATGGGCTGGTGGCGCAGCTTTCCTGGATTTTTGCTTTTCTGTTTTAAATTATCCTTACGATCGGGAAAAATGGGAAATATTGCAAGAACTGATCGTGAGTTGCGGCTGGATTTATTCTTATGAAAAAACTTGTATTGTTTGCGATCGCCCGGTCAAACTTTCTTTTGACAGTCAAGATCGCCTCCACGCAGAAGGAAAACCCGCCATCCAGTTTGCTGATGGATGGGGATTCTATTCGCATCACGGCATAACATTACCTGAAAAATACGGGGTAGTCCCCCCCCAAGAGTGGCAATCTCAATGGATTTTACAAGAGCAAAACTCGGAATTTCGTCGAGCGTTAATCCAGGGAATTGGCTATGTACGTGTATGCGAAGAATTGCAAGCTACTGAATTAGATTCATGGGCTGAATACACTCTGTTAAAAATAGACGAAGTAATTGATGATAGGGAAAGACAGCCATTTTATTTGCTAAAAATGACTTGTCCTAGCACGGGATTCATTCATGCCATGCGGGTGCCACCCGATATGCGATCGGCGAGGGAAGCGATTCGCTGGGCTAATTGGGGAATCGACCCACAGGAATTTTCAGTGCAAACCTGATTTAGTAATTGCAATTAAATTGGCATAATCCACAGGCTTGTTATTCAATAAATAACTGTACCGATATCGTTTGTACGTCCGACAGTCCGACAGGGAATGAATTAAGAGTCTCATAGCGAAAGTCCTCTCAAAGAGGACTAAAAAGCCAATCAAATAAACTTCTTAACCCTCAACTTTAAATCTAAAATATCCACTATAAAATCAATCATTCCCAATCTAAAATCTAAAATCTAAAATCTAAAATCAATAGTCGGTTTTAACTCACATCTTGCACCATTCTCCATAAATCTAAAGAAACCGGGTTTCTGGCAAAGATTTTGCATAAAACCCTATATTCTTGGTCAGAAACCCGGTTTCTGGCTCGATTGTTGACATTGGTGCAATATCTCAGTTTTAACCGACTTTCGCTTTGAGGCAGGGGTTTAAACCCCTGCCGGAATGGGGATTTGACCTTAAATTGACTGCTAACCGTCCCTAAAGTCGATAAAAAGTCGATGAAAAGTCGATGAATTTTTAAATAACTCACTCACCAACTCAAATAGCGGCCTGATTAGATTAGAAATAACAAGGTTCAGCACTGTCTAAAGGAGGTAAAAGCATTGTGCATTCTATCCTAATTTGGTCGCTGGCGTCAGCCACTAATCGATCGGGTTTCGCATTCACACCGCCGATGTTTTGGTTGCTGCTAGGGGTTGTGCTAAGTGCGATCGATCTATTAATCATCAAAACTCAGCCACAAAGATACAGATATTACCTGCTGATGATGGGAGTTGCTGCTCTAATTTCATCCTTTATTTTGTGGAGAGGATCGGTAGCATTTCAATTCAGTTGGGCGAACGTAATGTATGAAGATTTTGACTGGCAGATATCTTACTGGATGGGAATAGCCCTCGCGCTGAGTATCTGGATTCGACCAATTTTCATTGTTCGCAAAAAGTTTGTCATTCCTGAATCCACCGCAGCAACAACTATCTCCGAAATTTTATCGGGAGAAACCGGAATGGTGATTTATGAGGGTGCTTCTTGGAAAGCTCGCAATGAAGATTCCCAACTAATCGCACCCCGACAAAAAGTTTACGTTTTGCGCCGCGAAGGAAACACGCTGATTGTGATACCTGACAGATTAATTCGCATCAACAGTTAAACCTTTGTAACAACCTCAATTCATTCAGGAATTACGCACTGGTGTTGAGAAACCGGGTTTTTTACCGAATCTGCGGGCTATAACGAAATATTTTCGTAAAAAACCCGGTTTCTAGGCCCCGATGTGCAAATCCTATCATCTTTAGTTCACAGCTTAAAATTACCAGGAGATTCACTATGTATCAGTATTTTTTGATGGTGTTGTTTGCAATCACCGGAGTATCCTTAGCCAGCAGTGTGAAAATCGTCCGTCAAGGAGATGAAGCTTTAGTTGAAATTTTCGGAAAGTACGATCGCAAAAAACTCGAACCTGGCATCACATTTCTGATTCCCTTTGTCGAGCAAGTCGCCTACCAACAAACTCTGCGCGAGCAAATGTTAAAACTGCCACCGCAACAATGTGCAACTCACGATCGCGTTTTTGTCACCCTTGAATTTATTGTGTACTGGCGAGTAATTGACTTAGAAAAAGCTTCCTACAAAGTGCAGAATCTCAAGGAAGCCATGTTCAATATGCTGATTCTTTCCATTCGGACTCAGATTGCTAAATTAACTGTCGAGGAACTTCATACAGCTCGCCATCAACTCAATAATACTTTAGTTGAGGAGTTGGATACAACCACCGATCCGTGGGGTGTCAAGTTTACCAGGGTGGAGTTGCGCGATTTTGCGATCGGCACTAAAACGACTAAGCCAGCATATCCTGACCAAAAAGAAGCACAAAAGTTGCGATATTAGGAATTAGTATTTCCTCGTTTTCCTCGTTACCAGGCACTGCCTGGTAACGCAGATCCAGAGGCTCTGCCTCGCTGAATTTGATTAACATTTTAAGGACTAAATTCCTGACTATAAACAAAGAGGATACAATCCCATGAATCAACAAAATTCTCTATCAGCTATCATTTCAGTTTATCGTTACGAATGCTTCTTATTTTCAATGTACGTCGGAATAATAGGCGTGCTAGCTCACCCCTCATTTATTAACGAGGAAATTCGGGAGATGACATCGGAACCAAAACAGTATCTTAGCTCAATGAACAGAGAGCAAAAAGCCTATTTTGCTAAAAAAAATACTTTGGCTAATTCTGTTGAAGCATTGGGAACAGGCATTCAAACTGAAACCCCAAATTACAAGTATTCAGTTCGCGCCACCAAGCAAGCTGCTTTTAATTATGGAGTATCCAAGCACCTAAAAAATACAAGTTATGTGGGCGGTGTCTTTGTAGTTCCTGCTAAAGAAGTCGAGCCAAATGCTGCCAAACATGAACTCAAGACATTAGCCATATTGTGCAAAGCTGATTCTCCCGGTCTAATTCAACTGGCAGAACCAACCTATCAAAATGGTAAAACTGCTTGCGGCAAAGGCACGAAAGCAGTGACAGAATAATTTAAATTTAGGGCGGATCATGACAGCCGATTACAATATTAAATCGGCATTTACGTGATTTTTCAAGGACTAAAGTCCTTACTACAAACAAAGAGGAGACTATACCATGCGTCAAGAAAATTCTAAGCCAGCTAATGGTTGCGGATGTTTAGTGCTTTTAATGTGTATTGGAGTATTGACCGCGATCGCTCTACCATCTTATCTGACTATGGCAAATAAGGCTAAGCAATCAGAAGGAAAACAGTATGTTGGCTCAATGAACCGCGCTCAGCAAGCAAAATTTGCAGAAAATACTGCTTTTAGCAATTCAGTTGCTGCTTTAGGACTTGGCATAAAAACAGAAACAACCAACTACAAGTATTCAACTCGCGCCACCAAGCAAGCAGCATTTAATTATGCAGTTTCCAAGGCCAAAGATGTTAAAGTTAAAAGCTATATCGGCGGTGTGTTTTTAGTTCCTGCCTTTCCAAATGCTCCTAAAAATGAAATGACAACAGTAGCCATCTTGTGCCAAGCTGATTCTCCCGGTACAATGAAACCAGCGGAACCAACCTATCAAAACGGGAAGGTTATTTGTGGTAAAGGCACAACGGAAGTGACAAAATAATCTAACTAGAGGCAAACTCATGACAGTCGATTATCAATACCAAATCGGCGGCAGTCTTCCGCAAGATGCACCTACCTATGTAGTGCGTCAAGCTGATTTAGAACTGTATGAAGCCCTGAAAGCCGGAGAGTTTTGCTACGTGCTCAATTCCCGACAAATGGGCAAATCCAGCTTATTAGTTCAAACCGTACAAAAGCTTTCGGCCGATCGCATTGCTTGTGCTACGATCGACCTTTCGGACATTGGCAGCCAGCAAGTCTCTCTGGATAAGTGGTACGGCGGCGTCGCTTACAAGCTTTTATGCAGCTTCAACCTGTTTAACCCGGCGGAGTTTATGGCTTGGTGGCGCGAGAGAGAGTTGATGCCGCCCGTGCAGCGCTTAGGAGAGTTAATTGAAGAGTTGCTGCTGGCAAAAATTGCTCAACCGATTGTCATTTTTATTGATGAAATTGATAGCGTTCTCAGTTTCCAAGAACCGCTAGATGATTTTTTTGCTCTAATTAGATCTTGCTACAACAAACGCGCTGTAAAGTCAGAATACCAGCGGTTAACTTTTGCATTGCTGGGAGTTGCTTCGCCGTCTGATTTGATTTTTGATGCAATTCGCACTCCGTTTAATATCGGTTTTGCTATTGAATTGTACGGTTTTAAATTACAGGAAGCTTTGCCTTTGGCTAAGGGATTTGAGGGAAAAGTTGACAATCCTCAAGAGGTTTTACAAGAGATTTTGGATTGGACGGGAGGACAGCCGTTTCTGACTCAAAAGCTTTGTAAGCTGATTCTTCAAAATGTCAAATGCTTAGAAGATGGTTCTGTTGAATCTGATTCTACGGATGGAAGAAGGACTGAAGTCCTTACTACGAACCTGGATGGAAGAAGGACTGAAGTCCTTACTACGAACCTATTCATTGGTGAGATAGTGCAATCTCAGATTATTGATAATTGGGAATCCTCGGATGAACCGATACATCTCAAAACAATTCGCGATCGCCTTTTCAGAAGTCAGCACCGCGCCAGTAGGTTGTTGGGATTATATCAAAAAATCTTGAACCCCCCCCAACCCCCCCAAGCTTTGGGGGGGCAATTTCAAACCTCTTTATCTCTCCCTAACCAATCTCAAACCTCTTTCTCCCCCCCTTACAAAGGGGGGGCAGGGGGGGTTACAGTAGATAATTCTCCCGAACAAACAGAATTGCGCTTGAGCGGATTAGTCGTAAAACGAGCCGGAAAATTAACCGTATCCAACCGCATTTATGCAGCTATTTTTGACCAAAAATGGGTAGAAAAAGCACTCGGTGACTTGCGCCCCTATGCCGAATCACTAACAGCATGGATAGCATCAGATTGTCAAGATGAATCTAGATTGTTGCGCGGTCAAGCACTGGCAGATGCGCGAGAGTGGGCGGCAAATAAAAGTTTGAGCGCGCAAGATTATCAATTTTTAGGTGTTAGCCAAGAAGCGGAATTTGCCAGGTTTCGCGATCGCGAAAAAAAAACTCAAGCTGAAATGGAGCAACTGCGCCGCGAAAAAAAGTTACTAGAGGAACTTGCAGAAGCACAAAAACAGAAAAGAATTACTCAATATAAGTTATGGCGCGAGTACAACCTCAGATTAGCAACTATGACAGTGGCCGCAACAATATTGATATCAATCCTGATTGTAGCATTTTGGGTAAAACCGTCAATCGAAGAAAGAAATAACAAAATTCTGACTCTCAGCGTGCTATCAGAAATGCTATTTGCCGCTGATAAAAAAGACGAAGCTTTGCTAGAAAGCATCAGGGCGGTTACTGAAATTAAGCGATCGCTCGGAGTGAGTTCAGATATTCAGACGCGAGTGGCGATCGCCCTAGAACAGGCAGTTTACAGCTTCACGGCACGCCGCAGCTTCCAGAGTCAAGCCCGTAACCTGGCTTTCGCGAGCTTCAGCCCCGACAGTCAAATACTGGCGACAGCTACCGATCGCAATGATATCAAACTTTGGCAAACCAATGGAACTTTGCAAGCAACATTGACCGGGCATACTGATAAAATTATAAGTGCAATCTTCAATCCTAGCGGTCAGATAGTTGTTTCCGCCAGCGACGACAAAACCGTGAAAATTTGGCAAAGCAACGGAAAGTTGATGCACGATTTAAAAGGACACAGCGCTAAATTAACCAGCATCAGTTTGAGTCCAGATGGTAAAATTATTGTTTCAGCAAGTGCCGACGGAACTGTTAAACTATGGCACATTAACGGGCAAGAATTGTCAAGTTTGAGAGTGGATAAAGGTTGGATAACCAGCGCGAGTTTGAGCCAGGACGCTCAGATACTTGCGGCGGCTGGCAATGATGGCACTGTTAAAATGTGGAGTTTGACAAAACTTGTGCAAAAAATGCAAAAACAGCAGTCAGTTGATGCAAGTAGCGATATCAAGTTGCTACAAATTATACAGATTGATAGCGAGCAAATTGTGAGTGCAAGTTTCAGTCCCGACGGAGAAATGCTGGCGGTGGCAAGTGCTGGAGGAACTGCGAGAATTTGGAGCACAGACGGTACACCGCTGAGTATTTTAAAGCATACAAGTGGATTCACAAATATTAGTTTTAGTCCCGACAGTCAAATGTTGCTATCTGCAAGCAAAGATAAAATGTTGAGACTCTGGAAAATTGACGGTACATTGCTCAAAACTTTCACAAGTAACAGGGCTGCTGTTGGGAGTGCGAGTTTTAGTCCTGACGGTAGGGCGATCGCCTTTGCGAGTGCCGATGGTACGGTGATACTGTGGAATCTTAATCTTGACGATTTGTTGGTGCAGGGCTGCAATGTCGCCCGCAATTATTTTCAGACAAATGCGATCGCCAATTCCAGCCATCGCCACCTCTGCGACGGGATTGGAACTCAGTGAGTAGATTTTAGATTTTAGATTTTAGATTTACTCCCAGGAATCGGGTTTTTGCGTAAGTCTCGATATGCTTAAATTTAGTAGCAGCTAATAAATAATAGGTCAGGGCGATCGGTGTATTCAACTCTAGAGCAAAAGTACCAGCGCCTGCAAAAACAGTTAACTGGCGGCATCATCGCCCTGGGCGGCATTTTCTGCACGGGTACTCTCTGGTATTGGCTGGTGGAAAAATGGCCTTTGCTCGATGCCGCTTACATGACTGTATTTACTTTAGCAACAGTCGGCTACGGCGAAATTCACCCCCTCGGCAGACGCGGGCGAATGTTTACCATGTGCCTGATTTTGATGGGCGTGATGGTGATTGGTTATATCGTCAACCGCTTTACAGAAGCGCTGATTCAAGGATATTTTCAAGAAGGAGCAAGAATTAGGCAGCAGCGGCGTTTGGTAGATTCTTTGATCGGACATTACATTCTCTGCGGTTTCGGGCGCACGGGGCAACAAATTGCCTTGGAATTTCAGGCAGAAAATATTCCTTTTGTAGTGGTAGATTTGGCGCTACAGTCGGTTCAGGCTGCTTTGGCGCTGGGGTACACGGCGGTGCAGGGAGACGCGACACTCGATGAAATTTTGCTGAATGTGGGGATAGATCGCGCAATTTGCATAGTAGCAGCTTTGCCGTCGGATGCTGAGAATTTATACACTGTGCTGTCGGCGAAAACTCTGAATCCGAAGGTACGGGCGATCGCCCGCGCGACTACAGAAGAAGCCGTAAAGAAGTTGCAGCGGGGCGGCGCCGATGCGGTTGTATCCCCCTACATTACGGGCGGCAAACGCATGGCGGCGGCGGCTTTAAGACCTCAAGTGATGGATTTTTTAGATGGGGTTTTGACGGGGACGGAGAGTTCTTTTTACATGGAAGAATTTTTGGTAGATCCGAATAGTTGTGTCTACGTCGGACAAACTTTGAGAAATGCCAAATTGCGATCGCAATCCGGGGCGTTAGTGTTAGCGATACGGCGCGCTGGCGGGACTTTGATTGTCGGGCCAACTGGAGAAACTGCGATCGAAGGAGGAGATACGCTAATTTGTTTGGGCACCGCCGAACAATTGCGAACTCTCAATCAAATCCTCAGCCCCCTAACTTTTCGCCTACCCCGCCCTCCAAACTAAATTGAAGAAGGACTAAAGTCCTCACTACAAACGGTTAATTAGGTTCGTAGTGAGGACTTTAGTCCTTTCTTCCTTCTGACCAATGACTAATGACAAATGACGAATCCCCCGCCCTCCCAAATAAAATGAAGAAGAAGGACTAAAGTCCTCACTACAAACGGTTAATTAGGTTCGTAGTGAGGACTTTAGTCCTTTCTTCCTTCTGACCAATGACTAATGAC
>NZ_JAUBUN010000062.1:0-8775 GCF_036702665.1 Microcoleus sp. Aus8_D2 | reverse complement strand
GAAGAAGGACTAAAGTCCTCACTACAAACGGTTAATTAGGTTCGTAGTGAGGACTTTAGTCCTTTCTTCCTTCTGACTAATGACTGATGACTAATGACTAATGACTAATGACTAATGACTTCTAATATCAATCGCAATTTAAACCCGCCGCTGCCGCTGTCGGAAATTCGATCGGCACAAAAGTCACCCCAAACTGCTGCTTTGAACACTTGACAATATGCACTAATTTAGGACTAAAATTTTTGCGCTCGCTTGCGTCAAACTGAATTGTTCCTGTGGCTCCGGTAGCGCTAAAATTTGGATCTGCCATAATTTTTTGCATCCTTTCCCGACTGGGTTGCTGCTGATTTTCTATCGCTTGAATCAGCGTCTTCGCCGCATCGTAGGTTAACGCAGTTCGGTGACTGACACCCCCTTTCCAAAGCTGGCGGCTATCTTCAATAAATTTGCCATTGGGAGAATTTAAAGGATGCCAAGAAACTGCTGCTGCGAATTTCTCAAAAGACGGTAACTGACTGGCAGCTTCTAAGATTTTTTGACCGTATATTCCTCCGGTTCCTACAACCCAATTGCGGTCTAGATTGGCTTGGAAAAGTGCAATCGCATTCTTGACTGCGATCGGGACGTGACTCGGACTTAAAACAATCGTTGTTTTTTCTATTTCCCCTGCTTGCCTGACTTCTTGGATTGCTTTTTTAACGTCAAAGTCGCTTTTTGATAGATCGAATTCGGTGATATTTGCGATAGTTCCTCCCCTTTCTCTAAACTGTTTTCTGAATTCTTCCCAAAAAGTCGAAGTGGATTCGCTGCTGGAGTTGTAGAACCCAGCAACCTTGGTTTGACCTTGCTTTTCAATCAGATATTTCGTGAATACTTCAACACTAACTTTAGTCCGAGGCACAGTCCTAAAGAAAAATTGCCGCCGTTTTTCTCTGACTTCTTCCGTTGTACTCCCTGGGGAAATTAATACTAAATGATTTCCGTTGTAAATATCGACTGTATGCGCTGTGTTTTGGTTAGTGTAGTGACCGATCGCACCCAAAACACCTGTGAGTTTGACTAGGGAATTAGCACGGGCGATCGCCTCTTCTTTGAGATTGGCATCATCGGCAATTATGACTTGTAAACCTTTGCCTTTAATAATTTGATTCTCCCGAACATCTAAACCATTTAGATTGCGTTCTAGCTCAGCATTGAATAATTTTAAATTAACTTCCGTTTGCGCTTGAGCCACTCCCCGCAATATTTCTTGAACCAAATCGATTTCGGCTCTACCTTGTGGGTTTATGCGAACAGGAACGATAACGGCGATTGTGTAATAATCAGCTTTTTTAGCCTTGAGCAAGGCATTATTAATGTAAATTAAGGTCTCTGGATCTTTTCGTTCTTCTTCAATCCACGACCTTTTGAAAAAGTTAAATGCTTCCCGATAATTTTGTTTGGCAAATTCATTGACTCCGCTTTGCTTTAATCGAGGGTTCGAGGATTTAAGGATAGATTCTTCACCGCAGCTTAAAGCATCACCTTGCATGAAAAGGCAAGTTTTTGGGGTAAGAATGTTGTGGAGCAAAAGGGCGATCGCACTTCCGGCGATAATTCCCGCAACTCCCAGCAGTAGCAAGCGAAAGTGCGATCGCTCGTCGGATACGGGCGGATCTTCTGGCGGTGGCTGCGGTGGTGGTGGCGGTGGCGGCGGTGGCTGCAATGTGGCGATCGAATTCAAATCCTGCAAAACTTCAGCCACAGATTGGTAGCGATTAGCGAAGTGGTAGCGCACCATTTTATTTAAAAATGCTTCCATGTCGTCACTAATCTGTACCATAGGGCGATCGGGAGTAGAATAGCGCCAAACGATATCACCCAGCCCCGAATCTATCAAGAAATCTTGAGCAGGATGCAAGCCAGTTAAGCCTTCAATAGCAATAATACCCACAGCATAAATATCGCTACAACGCCGAGGATGGCCCTTCAATTGTTCGGCTGGCGCATATCCTTCCGTATAAATAGTTCTGCTTCTAGTCTCTCCCGAATCTGTGATTTCCAAGGAACTAATTTCTTTCACCGCCCCAAAATCAATCAGAACTATTCTGCCATCGCAATCACGCAGAATTAAGTTAGAAGGAGTGATATCGCGGTGAATGACATTGTGTTCGTGAACAAAAGCGATAACTGGCAAGATATCCTGCAAAAATGTAATTACTTGCTCTTCATTCCATTGGGTATTTTGATTGAATTCTTCCCTGAGTGGATGTCCTTCAATGTATTCTTGAATTAAATAAAAATGGTCATTTTCTTCAAAGCTATCGAATAACTGCGGAATCTGCGGGTGTCCGCCCAATCGGTGCAAAGCTCGAACTTCTCTTTCAAATATCTCCCTTGCTTCTGGCCAGAGTCGCGGATCGCTTGGCTTCCTAATTTCCTTAACGACGAATAGGCGATCGTCGGGTATGTCTGAATCCATAGCTGTATATGTCCTCCCAAACCCTCCCCGACCTAATTCCCTGACAATTTTGTAACGTTTCCGCAGGATGTCTCCTGGTTGCAGGCACATAAATTTTTTGTTGTTTCTTAACTGGCTGCGATCGTCCAGATTGATTGTACAGCATTTTTACAGAGCTTTTTGTTGACTTTCTGTAAACTTTTATCAAAACTACAGTAATGCCAAGTGCGATCGCGATCGATACTTGATTCAGTTACACGCGATCGTATTCTACTGGGAGCAACAGCCGTGTTTTTGAATAAATTTTGCTGCTAAAAGTGCTTTAGTTATACCAATTGTCAAAAATATGATTGCAGCATAAATTAGAGGATCTCACCTGTAGGGAAACGGCACTGCCGTGTCCGGCGGGAAGTTATGGCAATGACAGATAATTTCTATACGTTTAATAACCGTAGCAACAATTTTGCACGCATGATATTAATCAATTACAAAACAAATGAATCAGGACTAAAGTCCGCACGATCGAACCTAATTAATGGTGAAATTTATGGCTTTAGTTTCGTAAAAATCGCTGAAACCCAAAGCCGATGGCGGGATTTGAACCCGCGACCGACCGATTACGAATCGGTTACTCTACCACTGAGCTACATCGGCACAGACAATTTAGAAATATAGCACAAATTCAAGAAAAAAGCAATGAGCTGTAGAATTTAATTAAAAACTCTACAACTCATAACTCAGAACTTCTTAAACAGCAAGTTCTCCATCTGGTGAGCCGCCTCTGGCGCCGGAATAAACTAAGCCCCGCTGCATATCCAGCGTCAGCATAGTTCCGTCCCGAATTACCCGCATGGCATTGTCCACGCCCACCATCACCGGCACGCCCAAACGCAAACCGATAATCGCCGCGTGAGAAGTCAAACTTTCCTCTTCCGTCACCACACCGGCGGCTTTGCGAATCATCTCCACAAAATCGGCGCTGGTGCGTTCTACTACCAAAATGTCTCCTGGGTGGAAATTCGCTACATCCGCAGCCGTGCGAGCAACCCTGGCCATGCCGCTCACTGCTCCTAAACCGACACCTGTACCTTTACCTAAAACGGCTGTCACTACTTCAACTTTAATCAAATCCGTCGATCCGGCTACCCCTTGCAGAGTACCGGCAGTCATTACCACTAAATCTCCGTCGTACAGCAAGTCTTTTTCCTGGGCGACATTGATTGCAGATTGAAATGTCTGGCCTGTGGAGGGCAAATCGAGCACCAGCAGGGGTTTGACTCCCCAGACTAATTGCAGTTGTCGGGCTACGTCTACGTGGGGAGTAACTGCCAAAATCGGAGTTTGCGGTCGGAATTTCGAGACATTGCGGGCTGTAGAGCCGGTTTTGGTCAGCGTCATAATCGCCGCTGCGTTCAACTGTTCGGAGATTTGGCTGACTGCTTGGCTGATGCCGTTGGGGATCGATCGACCGACATCTTCTACATTTCTAATATTGCGCTTAATTCCTTCCCTCTCAATCCGCACCGCAATTCTCGCCATCGTCGCCACCGCTTCAACGGCAAATTTACCGACAGCGGTTTCATTGGAGAGCATCACCGCATCGGTTCCGTCGAGAATCGCGTTAGCTACGTCGGAAATCTCGGCGCGGGTGGGACGGGGATTGCTCACCATGCTGTCGAGCATCTGGGTAGCGGTAATCACCGGAATCCCCATGCGGTTGGAAGTCGCAATCAAGCGCTTTTGCAAAATTGGCACGTCTTCGGCGGGCAGTTCCACGCCCAAATCGCCCCGGGCGACCATCACGCCGTTGCAAAGGGCGAGAATTTGTTCCATTTGTTCGATCGCCTCGTGCTTTTCGATCTTAGCAATCACCGGTACTTGCTTGCCCGCACTGGCAATCAGCTCTTTAATTTCGAGCATATCCTGGGGGTTCCGCACGAAGCTCAGGGCTACCCAATCCACACCTTGGTCGAGGCCGAACATTAAATCTTTGCGGTCTTTATCCGTGAGCGCCTTAATTGACAGGTATACTCCCGGAAAATTGACGCCTTTGTTGTTGGAAAGCGGCCCGCCGACGACCACGCGACAGTACAATTCTCCCGCGCCGCGGTCTACTTTTTCGACGCGCATTTCGACTTTTCCGTCATCCAGCAGAATCATCGCTCCTTCTGGGACTTCCGAAGCTAGGGGCTCGTAGGTGACGGAGGAAATCAGCTCTGTGCCGGCCACCGGGCGACTGGTCAAAATGAAAGGATCGCCGTTTTTGACAACTATAGAGCCTGTTTCAAAGCGCCCCAAACGAATTTTCGGGCCTTGAAGGTCTTGGAGGATGGCGACCGGCTGGTTGAGTTCAAAGGACGTTTGTCTGATTAAGCGAATGCTGCGCTGGTGGTCATCTTCTGTTCCGTGGGAAAAGTTGAGCCGCAAAGTTGTGGCACCAGCTTCTATGAGGTTGCGCAACACTTGTGGGTCGGAGGTAGCAGGGCCAATGGTGGCGACAATTTTAGTTCGGCGTAGAGCTTTTGGCGGTTGCATGAATTGAGATGGGGTGGCTGGAGGATTTATTGTTTAAATTTCGACTAACGTTTCATTTTTCAGTACAAGCAATGAGGCCAGTCTGAACTCTTAAAAATTTTGATACTCGTCAAAACAGCAGGAATTGACCACTATATAGAATATCTGACTTTTTACCGATCGGTAATCTTTTCTTGGCGATCGGCTGTTTGATAAAATATTTCCGCTCCCAGCCTTGACATAAATACAGATATACCCATTAATTTTAGTTGGGCTGCTTTGCCCTTTGGCTAATCGAGGATTGGGATCGTTTCACAGCAGCAATACTTTGCTTCGGGTGCAAATGCTCGTGTCTGGCGATCGGACTCTGTTTTTTCACCAAACTTTACTATTGGGAGACTTGTATCTTATACTACGCAAGTGTGAAATATTAAGGAGTGTTAACAAAGATGTCGGAGGCAGGACGGCCGCTGACAGTGCCGAAAGAGTTTCTGAGTCCTCCGGGTGACTTCAATCCGACGCTGCTGTTGTTTTTGAGTGCATTAGCGACGATCGCGATTTCCTTTGTGGGTTACTGGTACGGAAACTGGCCGGATTGGTGTTGTTTTTTGCTGAACGTGCTGGCGTTGCACATGGCTGGAACCGTGATTCACGATGCGTCTCACAATGCGGCGCACCGCGATCGTACAATTAACGCTATTTTGGGACACGGTAGCGCGCTGATGTTGGGCTTTGCTTTCCCGGTATTTACGCGGGTACATATGCAGCATCACGCCCACGTTAACGACCCAGATAACGATCCAGACCATTATGTTTCTACTGGCGGGCCTCTGTGGCTAATTGCTGCGAGGTTTTTTTACCACGAGATTTTCTTCTTTAAGCGCAAACTGTGGCGGAAATACGAACTTTGGGAATGGTTTTTCAGCCGTTTGTTTGTGATCGGAGTGGTTTATATCTCAATTCAATACGACCATTTAGGCTACGTGCTGAACTTTTGGTTTTCGCCTGCTTTAGTGGTAGGGTTAGCCTTGGGGTTATTTTTTGATTATTTGCCGCACCGTCCGTTTCACGAACGCGATCGCTGGAAAAATGCCAGAGTATATCCGAGTCCAATTCTGAATATTTTAATTCTGGGACAGAACTATCATTTGATCCATCATTTGTGGCCTTCAATTCCTTGGTACAATTACAAGCCAGCTTACGAAGCTGTGAAGCCGCTGTTAGATGAAAAGGGTTCTCCTCAAAGTCTGGGAATATTGGAAGGTAAAAAGGACTTTTGGAGTTTTATATATGACATCTTTTTAGGGATTAGGCTGCATCACAAGAAAGCCACTGAATGACAAAAACCCGGTTTCTTCGAGAAGCCGGTTTTTTTATCAGAAGGAAGAGGGAAGAAGGAAGAGGGAAGAAGGAAGAGGGAAAAACAATTTTTTTTATGTGGAACGGGCATCTTGCCCGTTTCAAAACTTGACGCATTTATCGAATCATTGCTAACAATAATGGCTGGGCGAGTCCCTGCTTGTTCTGAACCTTGAACGGGTTCTATAGCGGTTCTCAAGCGTGCTGAGATATGCCCTATGCCCTATGCCCTATCCCCTATGCCCTATGCCCCATGCCCTATGCCCTATAGTAACTCATCTTTCGCTTGAAAGGCTATAGATTAACATCATAAACTTCACCGCGTCTCATATTCAGACTCACCTATCAGCAAAGCTTCCCAGTCCGCCGCCTCAAATTCTTGACAAATTGCCAAAGCTTCTGCTTGATATTCTGTATCGTTTGCCATTTCTGAAAAGTCGGCATAAATCACTCGCTCTGGCTGGAGACTTCCTAAATGTTGAGGTTCGCTATTTTTATCAATTACCTCAGCACCCTAGGCAATACAAGCAAGAATATCCTCTCGCTCTATACTTGGATACTGCTGAATAATTTCCTCGATTGTTGCTCCGCTAGCTAGGCAATCTAAAATCAGGGAAACCCAGATGCGATGTCCCCGTATACTGGGCTTACCAAAACATATATTCGGATCGATCGCAATCCGAGATAATAGATTTGTTCTGTTCATACAACATCCTCCTGTACTAAGGATAACACAAAAGATTTGCCGATTCTAAATCAGTTAAAAATCAACCCACCATTGCTGGTGGGTTAACTCTTGAATCAATCAAAAAGTGATTTTCTTATTTTTCCCCAGCAACCGCGACGGCTAAATTCCAATCGGGCCGCAAATTTTGAGCTCCGCGCAAATAAGGATGATAAATTTCGGTGTGTGCGGGCCAATTGACGTGAATTAAAAAGCGGATGCAGCGTTCTAAAGAACCCTTAACGTACATTTGCTGGACATCCAACAAAGGAACATTGCACCAGCGGGGACGTTCGCGGGCGATCGCGGCCGGAAACACAGCATCCAAATCGCGAGTAGCAGTAAACGTAGCACTAATAATTAATTCCGGATCTAAATTATTTCTTGTTTCTAATTCATCTAACAGTTCTCTCACCGCTTCTCGAATTGCTTCTACCGAATTATCGCTAGCAGTTGTTGCCCCGCGAATCGCCCGCACTTGCCACTCCACGCAAATATTCTCCATTTTTTATGATTAAGTCATTAGTCATTGGTCATTGGTCATTAGTCATTAGTCATCAGTCATTGGTCATTGGTCATTAGTCATTAGTCATTAGTCATTAGTCATTAGTCATTAGTTGGTTGTGAGCTATTAGCTGTGATGTGTCTGCTATCAGCAATCTTTACTTGTTATTTGCTGACAAAGGACTAAGGACTAAGGACTAAGGACTAAGGACTAAGGACTAAGGACTAAGGACTAAGGACTAAGGACTGAGGACTAAGGACTAATGACTAAGGACTATTTAATCACGGGCGATACAGCCACAACGGTAAACCGCTAGTAGAAATCTCAAATTCCAGCAAGTTCTTGTAAGCCCAAAGCCCGGATGTATCCAGACTACTCCCCAAAACGCGATTTAGGAAAGGTTTTTGTTTTTCTAGCGTGCAGCATTCGGTTTTTTCCGGGTCGAGGCCTGCGAGTTCGGCTGTCAGGCGGCGGGCGTCCTCTTCTGTTCCCAGCCGATCGACCAAACCCAATTCTAAGGCTTGCTGGCCGGTAAAAACGCGACCGTCGGCAAATGTTTTGACATTTTCAACGGTGAGTTTCCGGGCTTCGGCGACGGTTTCGACGAATTGCTGGTAGCTGGTGTCGATCAAATCTTGGAGAATTTGCTGTTCGGGCTCGGTTAATTCTCGATCGAATGCCAAGATATCTTTATACGGCCCCGATTTAATCACCTGAAAAGAAACGCCGACTTTTTCCAACAACCGTTCCAGATTGTTACCCCGGATAATCACGCCAATGCTGCCGGTAATTGTACCGGGATTAGCCACGATATGGTGAGCTCCCATACCGATGTAAACTCCGCCAGAAGCTGAAATATTGCCGAAACTGGCGACTATTTTGATTTTTTCGCCCAAACGCTTGAGGGCGCTGTAAATTTCCTGGGAATCGCCGACTGTACCGCCGGGGCTGTCTATCCGCAGCAGCAAGGCGGGAAATTTGCGTTCTTCAACGGTTTTAAGGGCTTCGAGAACTCGTTTGCGGGTTTCTCCGGCGATCGCACCGGTGACTTCGATGCGGGCGATTTGTTTGCGGTAGCGGGGCTTGAATGGCCAAATCATGAGCTGTTTCGGGCAATGTTACTTTTTGTATCTCACTTCTAGTGTGCCTTATGTGAAGGAATCGGGAATCGGGAATCGGGAATCGGGAATCGGGAATCGGGAATCGGGAATCGGGAATCGGGAATCGGGAATC
>NZ_JAUBUN010000061.1:0-37509 GCF_036702665.1 Microcoleus sp. Aus8_D2 | reverse complement strand
GACGGCAAAGAACTATTTACCAAAATGTTAAATATTTTTGGAGCAAAACCTGATGAGGATGGGTTTAACTACAGTGAAAAAACTTTACCGAGTCAATTTAAAATAGAAAAGGAAATAGTGGTTTTAACAAAAAAAGTTAAAATATCGACACGCCGCCCGATTGTGGACGTAAAATTTAGTCAAGCTTTTTTGGTTTTGAATTCCGTAAAAAAACCTATACCTATTGTAAGGGGTAATGTTAGTTTACAAGTAAATATATAGTTTTAACCCCTTATTTAAGGGGATAAATATATAAATATAAATATAAATATAAATAGTAAATAGTAAATAATATATTATATTTATATTTATATTTATTCCCACCCGCATACCACCCTATATTATTTTTTTTGGAGTGTTGTGTTGTGTTATTTATAACCTCCCATTTTTGTAGCCGCTTGTCAACCCCTTTGTAACAATTCTTTACATTCAGTTTTATTTGCTTATGAAGTGCACCCAAAACGAACCATCAGGAATACACTTTTCTTTAATTAAATTATAGCTGTAGTGTAGGTTTGCCCCGCTTAAGTCAGTTCTGTATCCTGTATCAAACCATTCCCCATATGGATCGTGTACCCAAAAACCCGTATCGTCATAACCTATACCAGTGATGATATGACCAAAATTTGTAAAGTAACCGTGCATTACAATCGGCATACCAGATTTTAACCAGGCTTGACACTCAGTAATAGTCGCATCTACCTTAAAACTATCACTATAGCCGTAGTGCACGACTATTTGAGCTAAATCATATGGTGAGTGAGGATTTAAGCCTGTATGTGTAATGTATTGATACAATTCATCCTCAAGCTGCAAAGCACTTTTAGAGACGCATCCTAGATACTCTAAACACATTGCGATGGACGTTACGTTACAGGAGCCTGTTGGATTAAATTTATTGTCCAGTTGACTTTTGAAAGGGACATTAAGGATGACGCTCATAATTCTGTAATTTTATACTACATTGTAATTGTAACAAAATATTACATTTTTCCCAATCACTTGCGCTCCGATAAATTTCACAATAGGGCAAAATTTATCGGAGCGCAAGTGATTGGGAGGTCATTTATCAACAAATATTTCAACAAGTTTGTTTATTACGACTTAGAAGCTAAACGAGTTTTGGAGCACCGCCCATTGGGCGCTCTGCGTAAAAATGTTATTCGCTTTGACAGTCAACTAGAGTTTGAAGTTTTTAGAGTCATTGCAAGATATTTCCCGATTGAACACATTGACTTTCACTTCAAAATTGAATTAAAGCCTAAAACTCAATATTCTGGAACAACAAATTATTTTGTTGATTTTCGGGTTAAAACCTCTCTTAATGAATATCTTTTTTTAGAAGCTAAAGGTTTAATGACCAAAGAAGCTTCTCTAAAGATTAAATTACTAGAAATCTTAAAACCTGAGATACATAGCAAATTAATAATTTGTTCCGCCAAAAAAGAGTTTTATTTTGGCAAGTCTTACCCATCGTCAGTTCCGCTCGAATCATTAAACAATGTAATCTTGAGTAATTATGCAACACATAGAAGATACTAGACAGTCCCCAATTGAATTAGGTGAGACTGAGGATACTGTACCAACTTATCATTGGTCAGAAATACATTCGCCAAGACTTAATGATTTAACAACAGACATCTTTAATGATGAAGTTGTATTAACACAAAAAGTCAACATTAAGAACGAAACACCAAAAGTTCATTCACAACGAGCTGGTTGTGTAATTTATGACTTCGATTTCTTACGGTACAAATTACTTGAGGTTATTGCACCTATAATTTGCAATCACAAAAATGAATTGATTGAAAAAAATACAAACACCGAAGACGCTTTAGATGCTTTAGATGACTTAGGCTTTAAGCTTACGGGTCAACTTGCTGCAACTATCTTTTCTAGTGTTAGGTATCATGATGAGGCTATGGCCTTTTGTGATGAAGCAGGTGTGGAATTGTCGTATTCCCCAAAAGCGTTGTTACGTAGTTTTAAGTCAGCCAAAACAAGGGCTTACAAAAAAGCTAGTGATAAATTCACTGAAGAGTAAATAACCATTTTATCCCCTTAAATAAGGGGATAAAGTTAGTACAAAGCAAAAACAAAGTAACAAAACAACATGGCAATCAATGTTTCAGTTAACAAAGAAGGATGTACAACTCTGTACATCAATTCAGACTTTATTGTCAGCACAGACATTATTGTTTGGCAAGAATTGGTTCTAGAGGATAAAGGTACAGAGGTTATCTGTTACGGTATTCTATCTTCTGAATGTCGTGGTGTCTCTTCTTACAAAGAGAAAGAATGGAAACCAGCGGGCAAAAAAGCTTTTTATCGAGTTTATTCAAAAGAAAAACAACAGTGGGATAAAGAAACAAACAAATACATTACGGTAAAAGTATCTAAAGATGAAACGGTGCTTTACGATAAGCTTAGTTGTAAAGCAAAAGAATCTGTTGGCACAATATTAAAAGGAAGCATTACACCGTGGGTAAACCCTTTTATCTATGAGCTAGATGCATCACTTCCCTCAAACGCGCCATTAATTCAGAAGATGACAAATCAGTTAGTAGTAGTAACTGAATGTCCCGAACCACATCAATTAACGCAAACTGAAATTACAACTGCATTTGATTCTGTGCTTGTAAGCAAGAAAGGAACGTACACCGCTCCTGAATCAGAATCAAAACGCTTGCTAGCTCGATATGAGTTCTTTCAGTCACAGCTTGAAGACTTTGATTATAAATCTCTTAGTGATTTAGCTTGTCAAATTGAGGGGCTAAAAGAGGACGCATAAAAGTTAACGAAAGAACAGTTTTTTGAAGCGTCAATTCAAACAACGCTTGAATTACTTAAGTGTATAATGGGAAGCTAATAATGACAAAAGCAAAGAAAGGTATTGAGGCGATAAAAGCAGTCCTAGCACAAGCGGATGACAAAGCAGAGTTTGATAGTCTTTCGGTGCTAGAAGAAACAGATACACGGCCTGTCAGTGAGCAAAATGAAAGTATGACACTTAACGATTTTGCTAAACAATTTGATGACGATGACGATGGTATAAATGTTTTTGATGAAACGATATCATTAGGCAAAAACATTACTAACGTACTTGCGCTAATTACAACGGGATTACGCCCTTGGGAGTATAAATTCCTTGCAGCTTACGCATCACTACCGTCAATGCTTTGCAAGATTTTACCAATTGTAGAATTAATTGGTCAAGCTGGTAGTGGTAAAACTCAGTTACTACTTGCAGTATCAGCAATCTCAGGGCAAACAGTCATCTCTGGACAGAGTACAGGTGCTTCATTAAAGAATCATATCAACGCAATTAGATGGGCTGACCCGGAGACAAAATCTCACGAAAAGAATACGCTCTTATTGATTGACAATCTTAATGAAGATTCATTTAAGAAAGAAGAGTATTTGAGTTCTTTTTTGAATGGATACAACCGCAAAACTGATAGATGTTTCATTAGTAATGGGAGGGGGCAGAATATAGAATTTAAAACATTCTGCCCCAAGATGTACACTACAATTTGGGAAAAGACTTCAACGGAACTAAGTCGACGGACAATCGTAATCAGAACAACAAAAACAGCTAAACTTGATAACGTACTCGACCCTGATGATATCTACTGGCAGCCTTTAAGAGACCAAGTCAAAAACTTTTGGCAAGAAGAAGAAACATGGTATTCTTTTAAAAGTTTGGCTAAAAGTTTTAGCGCAATCCCAAAACCTAAACATTCTAAAGAACATTGGACTTTGTTAAAATGGGTTCTGACTTCAGGTGTTGCAATAGGGGTTTGGGATACCTTAGAAAGCGCAATAAATGAAACAAGCAATTGGTTAGAGAATGCCTTAAAGCTACGAATTACGTTGCTAGAAGTGCTTGTTTTACAATCTTTGGAGGACATATTAGGCTTTAAGCAATCAGAATGGCAAACACTCTCTCAAAGCGTACAGATTCATATCTCGCCACGTCACTTAAAGGATGCTCTTGATGTAGCAATCAGAGATGGTTTAATTGATAAGCCGAAGTTGACTGAAGTACAACAGGTTTTAACAAAACTTGGTTTTAGTGCAGGGAAAAAGGATAATCAATTAGGGTACTCTTACAAAGGATTTAAGCAATGAATAAGAGTAACTGTGGAATTGAAGACATATTAACTTTTGACATTACGGAGAGTGCTTCTGCTAAAGCAACTATCGCACTTTCGTTCGTAGAAGAAAAGCATACATTGCTAGAATTCGTATCATTCTTTCAATGGCTAGGGGAACGTTTGGATGATGGTGATATTGAATTTTGTAATATGATTTACAATTCGATGAAATTGAACAAATCTAGTGCGCGGTTAATTAGTGTTTGGTTGATGAGAATCATTAATTAACCATTTTAACCCTTTAAATAAGGGGTTAAATACAAATCATAGTCCGCAATGACTTTAAACTATGTAACTCTTTACTTGGCCTATATACCTAAAAACATGAACGACAATCTAGACACCATTGGAAGAATTCACCAGAAACTTGTCCCAACTTCTATGGATTCATTAACAACCGACATACTAATGGACATACTGTACATCAAGAAGAGGATTGATGCCTTAAGCGTTCTAATACAAGAGGTAACAAAGGCTGTTTGTACTAACACGGATGCGCTCAAGGCGGTTGTTGAAGTGTTAGCGGATGATATACCTTCAAATGACTCTGAGCACAATTCTCGGGTAAATGGAGATTGCAAAGCAAAATGAGACTTACCCAGAGGTAGCAAAAAATGACTGATTCTATTACGGATTACAACGCGGCATATCATGAAATAATCAATAGGATAGATGCAATTGAAAAAAGACTCCCAGTCAGACGGAAGCGTTACCACAAAAATCCTACCGTTGCGTTTAACTGTCCTACTGAAGCGTATAATCAGCTTTGTGTAGAAGCGGGCGGGCTAGCGCTAACCCGTAGCGAATTACTCAGAATGATAGTTTTAGATTATCTGAGTAACAAAGGTAAACCACAAGGTTTTGCGAAACGAATAATAGATGATGATGACCTAATTGATTTTTAGATTCAATCGCATGAAAGTTAACTCAAAATCCCTAGCCAACCTGCGTCCCGCCGCCAATAAAAAGGGTGCTATGTGTGAGTGAAGCAAGGTAAGTGTCGGGCAACAGACAAAGGTTGTAAAATAGTCAATAAAAAACCCCCTAGGTTAAATTAGGGGGTTTATTTTTTGTTTGGTTTATGTACTGGTAGGGTTAGATGTCAGGTAAAGTAGCATCTATATTAATCCCTAGATAGTGTCGTTGGATAACTTCTACACTGTTACCGCATATTGTAGCTAGCAGAAATAAATCTGCACCAGCATGAGCTTGTAAGCTAATGAACGTATGGCGCGTATGATAAGGGGATAGATAGCCACTAATCATACCATCGTCAATTAGCTGAGTAACTAGACCGGGATAGTGATAAACTTTCTTACATTTTCGACCTTTAGATTCTCGCCAAATTGAATCTAAATTATTAGAATTGTAAGAATTGCCTTCTGTGTTAGTAAACACTAAGTCAGTTGATTTCGCGTTCTCAGGTTTGATACGCAGCAGTAGTTCACGTAGTTTAGGGTACATTTTGAACAACCTAATCTCATCCGTTTTCGTAACTTGAGTATTTCTCAGTCTCCCATTGTATGACTTACTAAAGCGAATGCAATCTTTATCACGTCCTATAAATACATCTTGCCAACGTAAAGCGAAAGCCTCACCGCTACGACATCCTGTTAAAAACAGAAACTCGATTAAAGGTGCAGCTTTCCGGTGGCTATGTCGTGCAGACTCATAAAACGCCTTGATAATGATATCCCGCTCATCTTTTGTAAACGCACGTCTGTCATTTTCTTCTGAATCGGTTTCGGTGTCTGCTACTTCCCACCACTCACGCTCTGTACCATCAGCGTTAACCGTTGATTTGTACTTATCCGTTTTGTTTTCAACGACACCACCTACAAATACAAACGGGTTCTTTGTGAGCTTAGTCTTATCCTGTGACTGTAGTCGGGTAAAGGCTTCTGAGAGTGCAGCGATTGTTTTACGCTGCGTTCGTAGGCTTAGCGGAGCATCCATAAGCCGATTAATATCAACCGCACTTAATGACATATCCCAAATACAACCGCTAGCAGCGAGAGTATGCGACCGCTGCTGAGCGTTCCAAATTAAACCTTTAATCGCATTAGTAAACACGACTTGATAATTTAACTTGAAAGTAGTCGCCTCTAGGTACGGTTGTTTCCAAATTAGGTAATCTTCCCACATTGTACCTACCGTTATCTCAGGCTCAGGCTCAGGTATGGGTGCTGCTAGTTTCAGCGCTGCTGATGTGTACTTGACCGCTAAGCCGTACTTAACAAACGTAGGGTCAAATAGTATTTGCCAGTTTTCAGAGTCTGACAAATCACGCTCTATACGCAGCGCTGCTGACTGGGCTAACTTCCAATTCTCAGGTGACTCCCTTAAACCTAGTCCCATAGTCCGTTGCTTAGTTGGGGCCTTGCCGTCCAAGATTTCAAACAGCGGATTGTACTTGCTGCTGAATCGGAAGGCTAAGACGCCCTTCTCAGCGTAGACAGAGACTAGGGGCTTAGGGGTTGTAGTTTTAGCTTGCATATTCTGTTTTCAATGTTCGGTAAGGGTTTCAGCGTTCTAGGAAAGTTCTAGACTATTGACTAGATTAGCTAGAAATACATTTCTGGATTTATCCCCTTAAATAAGGGGTTAAATCATAAAATCAGTATAGCATGGTTTATTCTTGAAAGGATGTACCGCTAAACAAAGCTGCTACCATTTATCCGTTTGCTGATCTACAGTCGCTATTATAACCTCTCATTAAGAAATGTTAAAATAGCTTGTTCTTATTCACTTTATAAGCAGATGTTGTTTTTGTCTGCGTTGAAAGTAACATTTTTGAAATTTAAGGGCTCAGGGGGGTGCCTTGGAGACAAGCTCGATCGAGCAAAGCTCCATCCCAGACGGTATGTTCGATCGACGCACAGAGCAAATTAGCCCCCGTCAAGTTAGCACCGCGCAGTACGGCTCCATTCAGGATAGCTTCTTCCAAGTCAGCACCCGACAAGTCGGCGCCGGACAAATTGGCATTGCTCAAATCAGCTTGCTGCAAAATTGCCCGAGCCAAATTAGCGCCCCGCAAATCGGCACCGCGCAAATCGACACCGCTCAAGTCCAAATTGCCGATCGAGGCTGCGGTCAAAAAAGCACCCCCAAAACTGGCATCGCGGACTAAAGCGTTAGTGAAGGAAGCACCGCGCAAGTCAGCATTCCGAAAATCAGCGCCGCGCAAGTCAGCGCCGCTCAAGTCAGCACCGCGCAGGTTGGCTCGCAGTATCGCGCGCTGCAAGTTAGCGCCGGTGAGATTAGCTCCCGTTAAGTTAGCTTGAGATAAGTCCGCACCCGCGAGATCGGCTCCCGCTAAGTCTGCGCCAGCTAAATCAATGCCGGCCAATATATGAATTTTGCCTTGGCGTATGGCTTCGAGGTCATTAGTCATTAGTTTTTAGTCATGGGGCATAGGGCATAGGGCATAGGGCATGGGGCATGGGGCATGGGGCATGGGCACTCGCAGGGCAGTGGGGCATTGGGGATGGGGCATCGGGGATGGGGCATTGGCCAAACAGGTCATTAGTCATTAGTCATTAGTTTTTAGTCAGTTGGCAGTTGGCAGTTGTCAGTTGTCATCAGTCATCAGTCATCAGTCATCAGTCCGATGCCCTATGCCCTATGCCCTATGCCCTATGCCCATAGCCCCATCCCCTATGCCCATAGCCCCATGCCCCACTGCCCTGCGAGTGCCCATGCCCTATGCCCCATGCCCTATGCCCCATGCCCAATTTATTTTATAATGCCGGGGATGCTGCCGGAGCGCGATCGCCCAATTCTTCCAACCAGATATTAGGAAGTTGGCTGGGGCGGGTGGGTAACTCCATCAAACCCATGTCTGCTAGTCTGACGACATTGCCGAGAGTTTCCACCAAAGCCGGATCGAAGCGAGTACCAGAAAGTTCGCGGCACTTTTCCAAAGCTGCTGTCAAACTCAACGCCGGACGATCGCCCCGCGGTTGAGTCAAATCTTGAAAACAAGCGACTAACCCGACAATCCGCGAAGCAATCGGTATCTCTTCGCCTCGCAAACCTTCTGGCCTACCGCTGCCGTCCCAATTTTCGAGTTTGTGCTTGACAATTTCGGCGACTGGTGATAATTCCGGCATTGCTTGCAGGAGTTGGGAACCGATGAAACTGCGATCGCGCCAAAATGATAGAGTTGCTTGGTCGAATTTATCGGAAGTGCGATCGAACACTTCATTCGGCGCCGAAACTAAGCCGACTCGAAACAGCAATCCCGCCAGCCGCAGACGACGCAACTGTAAAGCTGGTAAATCCAACAATTGACCCAAAGTTTCCGACAAAGCAGCCACCTGCAAAGACGCTGTGGGATTTGAGGTGTCGCGTTCGTCTACGCGCTGGGCCATCCGCAGAAAAGCTTGCAGTTTGTTGGCGTTCAAATTGCGGCTGACGCGCAAAGCTTGACCTTCCAATTCCCACAAATCGCGGGTTTGGCGGTTAATTGCCACCATTTGCTGCTGAGAACTTTGGAGGTAAGTGACGATGCGCGATACTACGCCACTAATGTCTGCCAAGGGCGGGCCTTTGGTAGCAAGAATCGAGTGGTAAATTTCCAGCAAACTGTCGGCTAGAGAGGGATTATAATGTCGTGTTTGTTCTATAAAAATTTCTGCTGACGCCGACACCAAGGACTGGTCAAATGACCACAAACCGTAGAACTTTCGCTCTGTATCGACTTCTGGCTTGCCCTCTGGTAAGTATTCCTCGGCTGTAAGTTCGCGACAAAGCACCATTGCTTTGTAAGTCGGGGCGAGGATGATTAAATTCCATTCTTGAATTATCGGGTCTATCTCATCGAGTTCTATTAAAGATACATTTTCTAAATGACCGGTTTTGTGGTTAGCGAAGCCACTGTCGGCTACTGCGCCGATGACAACCTGTCGGGAAGCATTAGCAATATCGAAGTAGCGATCGGCTTCTTGCAAATACCATTTTCCCTGCTGAAATGTCACCAAAACCAGCGGTTTGAGTGCGAGATCGTCCCCGCTGCTGGTTTGCAAAATGTGGTCTTCTAGGGCGTGACACAGGGCTACTAGGGTGTTTTTGAAGTATACCCCGTAGCTAGAAGGCAGTTTTCCGTCGGGAAGTGTAGCTTGTAGTCTGGCGAGAGTTGATTCTGGATTCATTGCAAAAGGCGGTGCCGGCTCTTAATGTATTGTAACGTGCGATCGAGCTTCTCGAAAATACTTTTGACAAAAATCCGAGTTTGTGAGGGTTTGTGGCTCTACAAGAGACAAAAACGGGGATCTAAAGGCGATCGCGCACCTGCGGCTATTTGTGGCTCATCAAAAAAAACTTATTTTAATTGCGATGAAGTAATTTCGGCAACTTTCTGGAAACCCTCTATCTTTGGCTGAGTTTTTTCGGAGACGAGACACTGGCCCAGAGGAAGACGTTAAATGATTTAGGTATTATCTACTATTTCTTAAACAAGATTAGGAATTTTGAGCGTGCTTGAACAAAATCGGAGTTTAGGGGAACAGGCGATCGACAAAGTAGCAGAGATTGCTATTGCTAGCAGATTAGACGGATCGGAAAGTTTTTCAGTAAAAGTCAGCACCGATCCAGCCCAGCTAGCGCAGGGAGAAGTAGAGGCAGTTGCCGTTGAGGGCAAAGGATTGGTAATGCAGCAAGATTTGCGCGTGCAAGAATTGCAACTTCACATCAAGGATATTACTGTCAATCCCCTGAGCGCTATGTTTGGTAAAATTGAACTCAACGCGCCAGCCTTCGGTACGGCGCGAGCAGTTTTAACCGAAAGCGATATCAACCGCGCTTTTAATTCCGAATACATCAGCAGCAAACTGAACAACTTAAAAGTTACTGTTGAGGGCAAACCGCTGACGATCGACGTTAAAACTGTGCATTGTCAATTGCTTTCATCCGGCAAAATCTCGTTAAATGCTGAGGTATTGGTGAAGGAAACTGGTGCTACCGAAAAAATTAATTTTACAGCAAAACCTCAGGTCGCGGCGGACGGTTGGGCAATTTCTCTTCAGGATGTGGAGTATCCAAAAAATAAGGAATTTGCGCCGGAGTTGACAGCAGCTTTGGCCGATAAAGCTGGTGAAGTTTTAAACTTGCGAAATTTTGAACTAGAGGGAATGTCCCTCCGAATTCAGCAGCTAGATGTGCAAGCTGGTGTGCTGACTTTGCAAGCTGAAGCGAAAGTCGAACAATTTCCCAGTTAGGAGTTACTGGTGCGCCAGAAACAGAAAACCCCTTCAATTCGAGCAATTATAGCGATTTTTAGTATTGCAAATTATACAGGCTCGGCTCTAGGACTAGGACACGGCAGTGCCGTGTCCCTACTTTGTTTGATGAATTGTAGGTGAGCTAGTTATCGGAAAATTGTTTAATTGTCGCAGTTATGAGAATTAATGAACTGCTAATTTTCGACTCCATCTAAAGTTAGAAAAAAAATGCTATTGTTCGATTTCAAAATATCACCGGCGTTAGAGGCAGCCAGGGAGAGTTTATTTTTACTCTTGACAAGTAGTCGTAAACAATCGGGAAAATTTTGTGAACACTGTAACTGCTTTTCTTAAAAGATTTCGGATCAGTCAGTTTTTGACTGTATTTATGGCAGGCTTGCTGCTGTTTACCAGTACCGCTTGCAATGCCGGCGATGTTCGAGGTGCTCGGCCCGAAAATCCTCCCGTTCAAATGGGAGGAATGAATAACCCCCACAAGGCTGGTGGTGATGGGTACACGGATTATAAAATGTCTACCGACCCGAAAGTCAATCAATCGCCTGCTAAAGTAGGGAAGAATCAGGCTGATTTGTCAATTTTGGGCGAGACACTGCTAGCTTCGACTACGGCTGAGTCTAATGCCTCAAAGCTGCTTTATCCGGGTTCTGCACCGATGGAAACTGACAAATTTGATGAGGATCTTGCGGGGGACAAAGCTCTTTTAGAAACCCTTGACGGACAGCCAGCCAAGGCTCAACCGGTATTCGATCGCAGCGCTCCAGATGCCAAGATTTTAGAGAGAGTAGGGGCAGCTTTTAAGGATGCTTCTAGTTTCCTCAAAGATAGTGCTGAAGATGCGAAAGAAAGCTCGGTGACCAAACTCAATCCGCTGCAAAAATAAGCCAGTAGAAGTTGCGAGCGCCGATGTAGGGGCTGTTTAAGACTTACCCCCTACACAATATTAACGATAGTTATGCCAGCAGCTCATACTCTAGGTTCGTAGTGAGGACTTTAGTCCTTCTTAATATGACTTTAGTCCTCATTACTAACTAATTTGCCTGTGTTCGAGGCAGACAATCTAAATATGTTTTTCGAGAGATGTTGAATTTTAATAATATATAAAAATAGGACTTGTGCAATCAATGGAAACTTCAGGTCTTTAAATTGCAGAGCCTCGGTTGGCAACGACCAATTTTTCTCATTAATCCACAAGTCCTCTTCGAGCTTTTCGTCGGCTAAAGAAACTTTGTATTACTTGCTTTGGGAATCAGAAATATCCGCAATCAAATCATCTTTATCAACTTTTGGAACAAAATCAGGCCGTTCTTTGGATTCCCAACCCGGGGGGCGCTTGGAGTTGTACCACGCAATGGAGCCGATACTAACCGCAGCCACAAATCCAACACCAAGAACTGCGATGGGAATCATTAGGTTGTTATCTACCATTTGGTTCAAATCCTTATTTACTCTACTTCTGTATTATTTTATATGTTATTGATGCTCGTGCAATATATCGGAAGACTGAAAAAGTGAGTGAATTGCAGCCATAATGCTTAGAGATGGAAATTGGAGGGCCCCTTTATGCCGCTGTTGACGATCGTACTTCTGTTAGCTGCCAGTTTTGCCCTCGGCGCTTTGCCGCTGACTCGCTGGGCGGTGCGGCTGCTGGGTGGCAAGGATTTGAGGCGGTTGGGCACGGGGAATGCGGGCGTGTCGGCTGCTTTTATTCACGGGGGGAAATGGGCGGGGATTGCTGCGGTGTTGGCGGAAATTGCCCGGGGTATTTTGCCTGTTTTGGCGGGGCGCTTTTGGTTTCCTGATGCGCCGGAGATCGCGATCGCCCTGTTAATTCCTCTAGTCGCTGCCAGATCTGCGATCGCCCGAGGTGGAGGCGTCACTAATGCCGTTTGGGGTCTTTTGGTATTTTCGCCGCCGGTGGCTGTCTCATCGGGCATTTGGGGGCTGCTGGTGTGGGGTTTGGCAGATCGGTTCTGGGAAAAGGGCGATCGGGCGAGACTGTTTGCTTCCCGCTGTGGCTGTCTGTGCACGCCCCTTTGGGTTTGGGTGTGGCGTCAATCTTTGCCGGAATTTTTAGCAGCAGCAGGATTGGGAGTTTTATTAGCAGCAATTAATCTCAGTCAGGGTGATGATATGGCTTTATCTAAATCGGAACAATTGTTTTCTCTTGATGACTCGTTGGATCCTGCAATCTGCGGCGATAAGGCTGCTAGGTTGTCTCAGCTAAAACGCGCTGGTTTTAATGTTGCTTCTGGTTTTGTCTTACCATCGAAGGAAGAAGGAAGTACGTCCGCTTCTTTTGTAGCGGATGTAGCGGATGTAGCGGATGTAACGGATGTAACGGATGTTAAGAATAGGAAAATAGGCAGACGTAATAATCGGAAATTCGATCGCCTTTCAATCAGTAATTCTGTCATCCAAAATTTGAAAGCTAAAATCCCTAACCTCATGATTGTGCGCTCTTCGGCGGCGGGAGAAGATGGCGATCTTAGTTCCGCAGCCGGACAATATCAAACCATCGGGCCTGTTTTGACTGAAGCAGAATTGCTCGATGGCATTAACCGCTGCCGCCAGTCTTATTGGAGTTCGGAAGCTGTGGCTTACCGCCGACAGCGACAACTCCCTGATACTCAAATGGCTGTCTTGATTCAGCCTTATATTGAGGGCAAAGTTGCCGGGGTTATGTTCAGCCGCAATCCTTTAGATGGCGGTTCCCAGATTATTATTGAAGCTTTGCCGGGAGGCGCGGAATCTGTTGTCGGCGGACAAGTTACTCCGGTTCATTTGGAAGTTGATTTTACCCAGCCTGAAACTTTAGAACAAACTTTAAGCGAATTAGAATTTAATTCAATTATTGACAAACAAATTATAGCAGAATTAGTCAAACAAGCCCAAGCAATTGAAGCTTTTTTTCACGGCATCCCGCAGGATATTGAGTGGAGTTGGGACGGGGAAAAAGTTTGGATTTTGCAAAGCCGCCCGATTACTAATTTGCAGCCGTTTTGGACTCGCACTATTGCCGCCGAAGTGATTCCTGGTGCAATTCGCCCGCTAACTTGGTCGATTAATCGGCCGCTGACTTGTGGGGTTTGGGGAGAGATTTTTCGGGTGGTTTTGGGCGATCGCGCTGCTCATCTAAATTTCAACGAAACCGCAACTTTGCTGGGTTCCCACGCCTATTTTAACGCGACTCTGTTGGGCGAAATCTTTCGGATGATGGGATTGCCGGAGCAGGGTTTGGAGTTTTTGCTCAGAGGGCAGAAGATGGGTAAGCCGCCTTTGGGGAAGGTTTTGCCGAATTTGCCTGGTTTGTGGCGTTTGGTGCAGCGGGAACGGGCGCTGAATGCAGATTTAGAGGGCGATCGTACTTCGATTTTTATGCCCGCACTACAAAGTCTGGAGAAGTCAGTTGGCAGTCGGCAGTTGGCAGTTGACAGTAGTAAAAATGCCCAATTCCCAATTCCCGATTCCCAATGCCCACCCTTCGACTTCGCTCAGGGCAAGATGCCCAATGCCCAATTCCCAATTCCCGATTCCCAATGCCCACCCTTCGACTTCGCTCAGGGCAAGATGCCCAATGCCCACCCTTCGACTTCGCTCAGGGCAAGATGCCCAATGCCCAATTATCAGTATTTGTCGGAGTTGTTGGATAAATCAGAGCAAATTCAGGAGTGGCTGAAGCCGATTACTTACTACAATATCTTAGGGCCGATCGGGCTGGCAATTCGCAAAGCAATTTTTCGGGTTGACGATGATTGGCTAGTTAATGATACTGCTCCAGAAATCGCTTCGGTGCGAGGTTTGCAGCAGTTGGGTGAAAAATTGCGGCAAGCTGCGATTTCGCAGTCGGGCGATAATGTTTCAGCAGCACAGTTAGCGCAGATTTTTGCTGAAACTCCGGCTTTGCAAGCAGAGTTTGAACAGTGGCTTGCTATTTACGGATATTTGAGTGAAGTGGGAACTGATATCGCTGTTCCTACTTGGCGGGAACAACCGGAAACTTACCGCAAATTGCTGGTAACTATGGCTCAAAAACCTGCTGTTGCTAATTCACCAGCAATTGATAAATTAAGTTTGACTTGGATTCAAAAGTGGCGTTTAGATAAATGTCAGCAACGAGCTACAGTCAAAAGCCAAATTAGCGAAATTTACGCGCGGTTGTTGGCTCATCTCCGCTGGACTTTTCTGGAGATTGAAGCTTGCGGATTGGAAATGCAGGTGTTTCAGGAACCTGGTGATATTTTTTATCTGGAATTTGGGGAGATTCAGCACTGGATTCGCAGCGGTGCAAGTGTTTCTTTTCAGGAGACGATTCGGCAGAGGCGCGATCGCCTGTTAGCAGATCGCGATCGCCCGATTCCCCCTGTAGTCTACGGCAATTTGCTACCGAATTCTCGCAAAAGGTCGATCGACCCTGAAACATCTACAACCGCTATCATGCAGGGAATCCCCGCAAGTATCGGCTGCGTCGAAGGTTTTGTCAAGATTTGCCGGAGTGTCACCACAGATTTAGGGGAAAATGCGATCGTCGTAGTACCCTATACCGATGCCGGTTGGGCGCCGCTGCTGTTGGGAGCAACAGCAATTGTAGCGGAAGTTGGCGGCCAATTGTCTCACGGAGCGATCGTCGCTCGCGAGTACAAAATTCCGGCTGTGATGAATATTGCTGAAGCCACAACTCGCCTGCGAGACGGTCAAAAAGTCCGAGTTGACGGATATCTCGGCACTGTAGAATTGCTCGAATAGTCAGTCCTGGATGCCAAGCGTGGCTTGACGCGCTACTTTAGCGGTAAGGTTCGCCGCAGTGCTTTTTTCATAAGACCTATTGTAAAAAGCAGACAATACCCTGAAATGCATCTGCGTTGCATCTGTGTTTATCTACCTTACATCTGCGGTTGAAGGAGCGATCGAAGACTTATGCCAGAAGTCTATACATATATTTATAAAATTAGAGATGCACCCACTTAGAAAATAGAAAATAAAAAGTTTTCCATTTTCCATTTCCCGATCGACTCGCCACTTTCCTAAACTAAGAAATTCTGAACAACATAGTTGCCCAGATTTCTACCCGCACTCACACCCTCTACGTTAGCACTCATGAAATGGATGCCTCCGTAAATGCGGCTCATCCCCGATTCGTCGGCCGCTTGGCTGAAGTTTTCAAAGGTTCGCAAACTGTTGACAGACTTGTCTCCCTTATCTGCAAAGCCAAAATCCGAACCAAATACAGAGCTCATAACAGCATCGGCTGCACCGCTAAAGGTACTGTGGCCTGACATATACTCCGGGAAGGGCGGAGTTACCAGCAGCGGCGTCCACTGGGTGTCGGCTGTCGTGTTGGGATTGTTGTCTGTGTCAGCTTGGCGAATAGCTGTCACGGGCCGCCAGAAGTTGTACTGATATTTAGCATCCCAGCAGCTAATAGCTGCATCCGCTTCGGCAATATTTAGCAGGGCGAACAAGCGGGCGCTATCTTCCAACGATGTACCGGTGAGCGCCGATGCTTCTGAGGCGATTTGGTTCCAGTGGCCGGGGGGAGTAAAAGTACCTCCACCGTTGGCCCAGAATTTGGCGATCGCAGTTTGATCCGGCGTGCGCGTCAGACTGTCAGCTTTGCCAATTTCTTTGGCAAAGTTGACCTCCTCTGCGTACTTGGCGCTGTCGAGGGCGGGCGGGTCCGACGGGCGGAACTGGGAACCGCTAGTCATCGCAAAAGGAGTCACATCCGGCCACTGGGGTGCCAGCGCCGCGGCCAGGGCGGGAGGAGTCGGCTGCCAATTGCCGGGGTCAGTTTTGGGTGTGTACGACACTACTTTGCTCGCGCCGTCTGTACTCCGCCAACTGATAATTTGGTCAGCAACCTGTTGTCCGAGGATAATGCCCTCTTGTTTAGATTTGCTGTCGGGAATTTTTGCTAAAGACGATGCGTATACTTCGTCAAATTTGCCGGTTTGTGCCGGGTACAGGCTAGCTAGGGTGCGGTAGGCGGCGCTGGCGGCGGCGGCTTCTTGTGACGCGCCCGCTGGTGCATCTATGTTGACGCGGTAAGGGCTGTATTTTTTACTAATCGAGTTAACGGAGTCGTAAATCGCTACGGAAACCATAGCCATGTTGCGGGAAGCTAGCGGAGGTGGCGTGCTGGCTGTCCGAATGGCTTCGAGCATCGTTGTGTTCCAATCTCTGATACAGTTGCCCGAAAGGTGAGTTGCGAAGTTTTCGGGGGTGACGGTATTGCTGTTGACTCCCTGCAATACTGCTAAATACTCACCTGTGAGTTTGTCTTGAATTACCGTGCTGTTGCTGTTGGTGTCTGTGCCTTGCTGGATGTTTAAGTCTCCAAATGTCAGGCCGTCGAGCAGGCGAATTTTGTCCTTGCCCTTCTCGAAGTCGGTGAAGTAGTCGGCTGTGGCTACCGTTGGGCCGCCGCTACCTTTGCCGATCGCGAAAATGTCATCGCCTTCACCACCAGTGAGGGTATCGCTGCCTTTACCGGCATCGAGGGTGTCGTTGCCGGAATTGCCAAAAATTAGGTCGTTGCCTTTACCGCCCCACATGATATCGTCGTCTGGGCCGCCGAAAATTGAATCGTTGCCGGAGTCGCCACAGATTTTGTCTTTACCTCGATCGCCTTCGATAAAATCGTCTCCGCTTTTGGCATAAATTATGTCGTTGCCATCCAAGCTGTTAATTCTGTCTGGTGCTGAAGTTCCTTCGATAAAGTCGAATTTAGGACTGTTGGTAAGAGACGCCATTGGTTTTTATTTGATAATTTTCCCTAGCATCGAATAGTAAAGACTCACAGCATCTATCATCGATCCTGTGAGTCTTTCGGCTTCTATTTTAGATTACTACACTTTTTCCTAAGTAAGTAAATACCCTGATAGCAACTTTATTGAATCTTTAATTTATTACTCATTTTTATAAAGTTTCCGGATTGTTTTTAGAGTAAGTTGTATTATATGAGTTTTGCTCCATATTTACGCTTCCACTGGTTTTATTAATATTTAAATAGATATTGTGGTGAGAATAAACCTGTAACATTATGTATGTAATTATAGGGATATATACTTAAATAGGGTATCAGTGGGCTTATTTGTTAAGCACTTCTCAAGGCTGCGATCGGATCTAGTTTGGCGGCTTGGCGGGCGGGAACAACGCCGAAGAAGAGGCCGACGCCACCGGAGACACTGACAGCAAGGGCGATCGCCACGGGCGAAATACCAGCTTGCAGGGGCGTGAAATTACCTACAAGCAAGATACCGCCCACACCTACGCAAGTACCGACAATCCCGCCCGCCGCAGATAAAATTACAGCTTCGATAATGAATTGAAATAAGATATCGTGCTGCGATGCTCCGATCGCCTTTCTGAGCCCAATTTCCTGGGTGCGCTCGCTGACGGAAACCAGCATAATGTTCATAATCCCAATTCCGCCCACCAACAGCGAAATACTAGCAACAGCAGTTAACATAAGTGTCAGAGCCCCGGAAATCGAGCCCATTGTCGCCATTAAATCTTTCTGATTTCTGACCGTAAAGTCATCTTCTGTGGTAATCTTGTGTCGCAATCTCAGCAAGTTTTCCACCTGAAATTGAGCCGCATCCATTTTCGACTCATCTTCAATCGAAATAAACAGCGAAGTGACAGCTAAACCGTAGGGAGACTTGCGCCCGACAATCCGGTTGGCCATTGTGGCGATCGGCACAACCGCCGAGTTATCATAGTTAGTACCAAAAGATGTCCCTTTAGGCGCAAATACTCCAATGACTTTCATACTGACATTTTTGATTCGCACTTGTTCCCCGAGGGGATTGGTATTAGCAAACAGTTTTTCAGCTAATTCTGAACCTAGAACCACAACTTGATTGTTTTGCTTAACATCGAGTTCCGTCAAAAATCGCCCTTTAGCCATCTCAAAGTTTCTGACAGTCAGAAATTCTGGAATTGTGCCGAAAATCAGAGACGACACATTTTTGTTACCGTAGCGAACAAGTTCAGAACTGTTGAGTTCTGCGGAGACGCCTTGTACCGACGGGACTTGAGTTGCGATCGCCTCACCATCTTCTACTATCAGTGTTTGGGGCGCATTTCTAATCGAACTTCGGCTAGCATTCGGTACACCCGGCCTCACAATCAATACATTTGTACCCAGAGATTGAACTTGTCCTGCTACAAATTTTTGCGCGCCTTCTCCAATTCCAATCATCGCAATTACCGAGGCATTTCCGACAATCATCCCAATCATGGTTAAACTGCTGCGAGTTTTGTTTGCTAGCAGTGTTTGACCGGCCATTTTAACGCTTTCAATAAAATTCATAATTTGGGAATGGGGAATGGGGAATGGGGCATCGGGCATCTTGCCCGCTCGCGAAGTCGAAGGGTGGGCATGGGGCATGGGGCATCGGCCAAACAGGCCAAACAGGCCAAACAGGCCAAACAGGCCAAACAGGGAATTGGGAATTGGGAATTGGGAATTGGGAATTGGGAATTGGGAATTGGTAATTTTCTACCTAACTAATGCCCCATGCCCCATGCCCCATGCCCTGTTTTGCCTGTTTGGCCCGTGACTAATAACTAATAACTAATAACTAATGACTAATGACTAATGACTAATGACTTCTCAAGCACTTCTGAGTGCCACAATCGGGTCTAACTTAGCAGCTTGTTTTGCCGGTACAACGCCGAAAAATAAGCCGATACCGCCAGAAACACCAACCGCAAGGGCGATCGCCACGGGAGACACGCTAGCTTGTAAAGGACTAAAAGCAGACACCAAAAACACGCCACCAATACCAAAGCCAGTACCGATCGCACCACCAGCAGCCGACAAAATCACAGCCTCAATCATAAACTGAATCAGAATATCCTGAGGCGAAGCGCCGATCGCCTTTCGCAGACCAATTTCCTTAGTGCGTTCAGTCACCGAAACCAGCATGATATTCATAATCCCGATGCCGCCGACAAACAGCGAAATCGCCGCCACAAAAGCCAACATCAGAGTCAAAGCACCAGTAATGCTGCCCAAAGTCTTCATTAAATCCTTCTGATTTCGGACAGTAAAATCATCTTCCTTAGTAATATTGTGACGCAATCGCAGCAGATTTTCTATCTGAAATTGCGCCGCACTCATTAACTTCTCATCTTTCACAGAAACCGAAATAAATGTTACCTTAGTACCGTAGGGAGACGAGCGACCGACAATGCGGTTAGCCATCGTTGTTAGCGGCAAATAAACATTCATATCTTGATTGTCACCAAAACTCGAACCCTTGGCCTGCATCACTCCAATCACTTGAAAAGTTGCGTTTTTGATGCGAACATATTGACCGACAGGCTGCGTATTTCCAAACAATTGTTCAGCAGCTTCTGACCCTAAAGCAACTACATTTTCTTGTCTTTCTAAATCTAGCTTGTTTAAAAAACGACCTTGAGCAATATCAAAACTTCTTACCGACAGAAATTCGGGGGTAGTTCCCACAATCGAAGACGAAACGTTTTTATTGCGGTAAGTAACGATTTGACTGTCATTGAGAGTTGGTGCAACTTGTTCGACAGAAGGAACTTGAGAGGCGATCGCATTTGCATCTTCCAACACCAAAGTTTGAGGAGGAATCACCGGGCGACTTTGTGCATCTGGACTTCCGGGAATGATAAACAGCAAGTTGGAACCCAAAGAGTTAACCTGTCCCGCAATATAGGTTTGAGCTCCTTCGCCAATACCAATCATCGAAATTACAGAAGCATTACCGATGATAATTCCTAACATCGTCAAGCTACTGCGGAGCTTATTAGCTGTCAAAGTTGTGACAGCCATTTTGACACTTTCAACAATATCCATGATTCGATTTTAGATTTTAGATTTTGGATTTTCGATTTTTCTATTGCAGGATTTACTCATCAAAAGCAAAAACGGTTCGTAGTGCGGACTTCAGTCCGGAGCATTTGGCGGACTGAAGTCCGCACTACAAACCAAAACGGTTCGTAGTGCGGACTTCAGTCCGGAGCGTTTGGCGGACTGAAGTCCGCACTACAAACCAATCTTATTGTGATCAATCCACCGGACATGATATGACCAATGACCAATGACCAATGACCAATGACTACTTTTGATTCTTAATAATATCCTCCAACTTTTTACCAGCAGGAAGTTCAGTAAAAACCCGATCGCCCGCCTTAGCACCCTCTAAAATCTGAATCTTGTTACCAATAGTCGATCCAACCGTCACGGGCTTAAACTTCGGCTGCTGCTTCTCGTCGGGAACCAGCACACCCGTTTGACCCTTATTCGTCACAATGGCCACAGTCGGAACAACCAAAGCATTGCTCAGCTTTTGACCGACAAATTTCAAGTCAACATTCATCCCAGACTGCAAGAAATCCTTGCCCGTGTCAATGGCGACGCGCACTTGAAACAGCGTCACATCCCGCTCTTTCACAGCTTCCGGCGCAATTAACTTAACGCGGCCCTTAAACACTTTATCGGGATAAGCATCAGCCACAATTTCAACCACTTGACCCGGTTTAATTTGACTGATATCTGCCTCCGGGACTTTCGCCAAAACTTCCACATCTCTAGCGAGAGCGACAATCGATGTCGAAGTTGCCGAAGTCGCTTCCGATGCCGAAGTAGCCGGAGTTACAAAAGCTCCTTGAATCGCGTATCTCTGGGTAATAACTCCTGCAAAAGGAGCGCGAACTTTCGTATCTTCTAACTGCACTTCTTGAAAGCGGACTTGAGCCTGAGCTTCGGCTAAATCAGCTTTAGCGGAGGCTATTTCTTCCGGGCGAGCGCCGTTTTCTTGGGCGGCCAATTGACTTTTGGCTTCAGCAACTGCGGCTTCGGCTTTAGCGATTTCTTCTGGACGGTTGCCGTTTTCTGTTTGTGCTAATTTACTTCTAGTTTCAGCAACTTCTGCCTCGGCTTTGGTAATTTCTTCCGATCGCGTGCCGTTTTGCAACTGCTTCAATCCTTGCTGCTCGACTTCCACAGCAGCTTGCAGTTGCTGGATTTGCGACTCCCGACTTTCTTGCAGTTGTTGCAGGCGTGTTTGGGTTTCTGTTACCTTAGCTTGCGCAGTACGATTTTCTTTGATCAGTTCATCCAGTTTATCTTGAGCAAGAGCACCTTCTTGCACTAACGGGCGGTTGCGTTCCACCCGCTGAGCTGCTAGTTCAGCTTGGGCTTTACTCGATTCAATTTGCGTTTGTGCTTGGGCAATTTCTTGTTTGACACTGCCAGTTTGAGCATCTGCTAAACGGGCTTGAGCTTGGGCTAAACGAGCTCGCCCTTGGCTGACTTCTTCGACGCGGCTGCCGGCTTTGAGTTGCTCTAAGCGGGCTTGAGTTTGCTGCAATCGGGCTCTGGCTCCTGCAACTTCTTCTACGCGACTGCCGGCTTTGAGTTGCGCCAGACTAGCCTCGGCTTGCTCTAAACGCGCGCGGGCGCTAGCGATGTCTTCCGATCGATTTCCGGCTTCAATTTTGGCTAGTTTGGCTTGAATGCTGGCTTCGCGGGCTTTGGCTTGAGCGAGTTGAGCTTCTATATCGCGACTTTCCATGCGAGCCACGATTTGTCCTGCTTCCACGCGATCGCCCTGTTCGACAAATAACTCTGCGATCCGGCCGGAGCCTTTGGGGCTGAGATTCACGCGCTGTACGGGTTGCACCGTGCCGCTGGACGTGATCCGCACCGTGAGGTTTTGCGCTTCCACCGGCACTGTCATCGCTGCGATCGCATCTACTTTCGGCTGCGATCGACTTTTTGATATATATAAGGTAGTCGGTACAGCTAGCAACCCGGCTGCCACCAAACCGATCGCCCACCGCGACATCTTCCGCCCGGGTTTTTTAGGGGACTGCTTTTTGGCGGTTTTGTTATCTGCAATTTTAGTCTCTGGGGCCTTGGTGTCTAAAATCTGAGTATCTTCCACCTTGACCTGAGCAGTTTCCTTTTTGGGGCTAACGATCATACCGACTCACCAGCTAATTTAATCTCAGCATTACCTTAAAGGTAAAATTTTTTCTGATGCGCGGCATCGTCTTTCAGACTCATCCGATCGGGTGATTTAAAAAAAGTTCCCCAACCCGCACCTGTAAACAATTATAGCTAATCTTTGCAACTTATTAAAAAATGTTAAGTTTTTTCAGCCTCAAGAGGTGGGCCCAAGCTTCGATCGCCCCAAACTGACTCTCTGGGGAAGCGGGATGGGCCAGCGGGCGATCGGCTTCCACTACGTCGTGGCTTGTCTTGTAGGGCGATCGCACAGTGCGCGCCTCGTAACGACACAGTACGAAGACGCTGACTCTCATAAACCCGTTTGTCGATCGCGGTACCCAAGTCCTGAATATATCTCTAGCCTGTCCCCGCAACAGGTTAAAATATTTTGCAAATCCGTTGAAAATGGAAAAGCCCCAACATGAATCGTCCTCAAAGCGTTACAGTTCTGGCAATCTTACAGTTAATTAGTGGCATCTTCAGTCTGCTTGACGGCTTGTTCATCTTACTTTTTGCAGGCGTTTTGGGCGGTCTCGGCGCGGTTGGATTCGGCGCAAAAGTTGGCACTGTCATCGGCGGCTTCATTGCAATTTTTTCGGCGATCGCTATAATTATCGGAATTGTTTCCCTAGTCTTAGCATGGGGTTTGTTTCAACTAAAAAAATGGGCTTGGACTGGAACATTAATTATCCATGTCATCGCCGTCGTCACGCAAATTGCCAAAATGTTAGGTAGCGCAGGTGCAGCAGTCAATTTTCTATCTCTGGGTTTTGCCATCGCTAGCATTTACTACCTGCTACAGCCGGATGTTAAACAAGCATTTTCTGTAGAAGTTCCCTTCTAATTAACGGTACTGAATTCTCGGATCAAAAAAAGCATAGGAAATATCAACAGCCAGATTGATCAGTACAAAAGTCACAGCAACAAAGATTACTCCTCCTTGGACAATTGGGTAATCCCGCGTCAGGATACCGCTGTAAATCCAGGAACCAATTCCCGGCCACGAGAAAATTGTTTCAGTCAAAATTGCCCCGCCCAAAAGCGTGCCGAACTGCAAACCTATAGTTGTGACGATCGGCAAAAACGCATTTTTCAAAGCGTGTCTCAAAATCACCCAAAATTCCGGCAATCCCTTAGCCCGCGCCGTGCGGATGTAATCTTGCGCCAGCACTTCCAGCATTGCAGCACGAGTAATTCGAGCGATAATCGCCAAGGGGATTGTTCCTAAAGTTAAGGCTGGGAGTATGAGATGGGCGATCGCATCTCCCAAAGCCGCCAAATCCCACCTCAGCAAAGAATCCACAACATAAACACCCGTAATCGACTTAAAACCAAACCCCAAATCTACACTAATTCGCCCGCTAGGAGGCAGCCATTTCAGATAAACAGCAAACAAATAAATCAACATCAATCCCAACCAATAGACTGGTAAAGAGACCCCAATCAAAGAACCGCTCATCGTCAGATTGTCCAGCCAGCTATTTTTCCGAACAGCAGCCAAAATTCCCGCCGGAATTCCGATTAAAAGTGCCACAAACATCGCCGCCGCCGACAGTTCCAAAGTAGCAGGCCAGCGAGTGATAATTTCATCAACAATCGGAATTCCGCTGATAATACTATTTCCTAAATCGAATCGAATCAAACTACTTAAAAAAGCCAAATATTGCCAAGGTAAAGGCTGATTCAAGCCCAACCTCGCCCTCAAAATTTCCACCTGTTCGGGAGTTCCGCGTTCTCCCAAAAGCACAGTCGCCGGATCTCCGGGTATCAAATGCAAAAACATAAATACCAGCAGTGTGATTCCCAACAGGACTGGCAATATTCCCAGTAAACGTTTAACAATATATTGAAACATCAGTTTAGTGAAGTTTTTTCAGCAATCAACAAAAGTAAATTTATGTAAAGTATGGGAACTAAAGAAAAGAAATTTTTATCAAGAGCGACATACTTACGCACATACTTACGCAGAACTTAGGCTGGTGTAAGATTTATTTTATTTTGGGGTAAATCTTGCAGGCGATCGCACCAGACAAAAACGAGCCATCGCACATTTAACCGGAATCTACGCATTTTGTGACATAAATTAATTTGTGAGGTTTATTATGCCTTCCTCAATAATATCAGCACGCGCGATCGCAGGTGCCGTTGCAGGTACAATCCCTGAAACCACACTAACTATTGGAAAACCAGCGCCTGACTTTGATTGGCTCAAGTAATTCGGTACACCCAACTACGATCGCTTCAAGAGTGCAGCACTTGACAGTGCAGGCAATGTCTATCTGACAGGACACACCTATCTCCCTTTTTTGGGTGGCACCAATCCAAGTACAAATCCCTGGGTAGCCAAATATGACAGCAGTGGCAGTCAATTGTTCCTCAAGCAGTTAGGGAATGGCACTAATAACTCTGTCAGCGAAGTGACAGTGGATAGTGCTGGCAATGTTTACCTGACAGGAAGCATTGCTACGGTTTCACCGCTTGGTTTCGACCAAGGCGACGCTTGGGTAGCTAAGTATGACAGCACTGGCAGCCAGTTGTGGCTCAAGCAGTTCGCCTTCGGAAACTTTAATGACGATCCCTCAGGCATAGCTGTCGATAGCGTCGGCAATGTCTACCTGACAGGAACAAGTGGCTATACAACTTCAGGTGATGCTGGAGGCCCCAAAAGCGCCTGGGTAGCCAAGTATGACGACAGCGGCAACCAGTTGTGGTTGAAGGGTGTCAATTCTGAGAACCGCGACATCTCCGATGGCATAAAAGTGGACAACAGTGGCAATGTCTACCTGACGGGCACAAGCTATAACTTTTCACAAGGCTATCCACCAGAGTTTAAAACCCGGGCAGCCAAGTATGACAGCAATGGCAATCAGTTATGGCTAAAGCAATTGGGGGCTGCTGACTTTGACAACCGAGCAACAATATTCCTCTCAGACTTAGCAGTTGATAGTGCTGGCAATCTCTACCTCATGGGAGGAACCAACGGCGCTTTGGGAGGCCCCAATGCAGGCGATCGAGATATTTGGGCGACTAAGTACGACAACAATGGCAATCTGTTGTGGCTAAAGCAATTCGGGACTGCGGGCTCAGACTCTCCCTCAAAGTTAGCACTCGATAGCGCTGGCAATCTCTATCTCACGGGAAAAACCAACGGCGCTTTGGGAAGCCCCAATGCAGGGGGTGAAGATATTTGGGTTGCTAAACTCGGCACAATCACGGAGGTAGTCACACCAACTCCTACGACAACACCAACACCGATACTAATCTCGACACCTACTCCCACAACAACACCAAAGCCATCTGTCACTCCAACTCCTACGACAACACCAACACCAACACCAACTCCTACGACAACACCAACACCAACACCAACACCAACTCCTACGACAACACCAACACCAACTGTCGCCCCAACGCCCACTCCGACATCAACTCCGACACCATCACCCGCACCGACACCAACGCAGCCCAACTCTTCTCCAATTATCGGTACTGATGGCGACGATATCCTTGCAGGCGATCGCAGCAACGATACCATCAGTGGTAAACAGGGAAATGATACCCTCGGCGGTCTTGATGGTAACGATCAGATGTATGGTCATCAAGGTAATGATTGTCTCGAAGGTAGCAACGGCGATGATACCCTTTACGGTGGCAAGGGCAATGATACTTTGCTTGGGGGTAACGGTGAGGATGTTTTATTTGGCGATCGCGGTTTTGACAGTCTCATTGGCGGTGAAGGGAATGATACTCTCTACGGCGGTAAGGGAAATGATACCCTATTTGGCAGCTTGGGAAATGATTGTTTGATTGGAGGTTTGGGGAGCGATCGATTCCTCTTAGGACTTGATGTCGGAACGGATACTATTTTAGACTTTGAAGACGACAAAGATTTGCTAAAACTTGTTAGCGGTATCACCTTCTCTCAATTAGCTATTACTGAAAGTAACGGTGCAACTTTCATCCGGTTTGTCCCAACAGGAGAAATTTTGGTATCTTTGAGCGGGATATCGGCGAGTCAAATTAATGCTGCCGACTTCACTTTTATCTAAAAAAACTGACTCAGCAGCCCGGTTAATATGGAAGCCTTTTTTCTTCCCGATGAGGGTTGAGGAGAGGTGTATCGATCTAATTTATCAATTTTTACTCACATCCTCAAAAGACTCCGAACCCAAAGGACTCGGAATCCAACCTTGAATATTCTTGCGTTTCCCTAAAAGCGGCTGCGAATGTACGATCGCAATAAAAAGCTACAATCAGCTATAAATTAGCTGGTTCCGGGGCTCGTTCTGATTCCCCAATCTTCGTTCGTTGATTCCGAGTCAGCGCGCAACTCACTATTTTCGACACTAATTGCTAGTTTAAATCCTAACGCTTCCAGCAATTCTACAAAGCAGTAAATTTCCGAACCTGCACTTGCTGTCAACATCTTGTCGAATTTTTCCCATTGAAGTTGAGCTGATTCTGATAAATTGTGGAACTTGAGCCGAGAATCTACAATATCTTTTAGTACCATCTGAAGCAATTTAGGTTCATCGCTTGCTTCTGTCAATGTCACCTCGATATAACCTGCTGCTTCTTGGGCATTTCTCAGGGATTCAATCAGAAATTCTTGGTAACTCCTACTCGTTGCTGCTTTCACGTTTTTCATAATCTCTCCAATATTGAATAGCTTGGCTAATATCTCGTTCTTGAGTGCTTTTATCTCCGCCTATTAGTAGAATTATAATTGTCAGCCCGACTTGTCCAAAGTAAAGCCGATACCCAGGGCCAAAGTCAATTTTGAGTTCAAAAACTCCTTCTCCGACAGACTTACAATCTCCTAGATTACCAGTCATGACTCGCTTAAGCCTTAACCGAATCTTGTTTTTGCCTGTGGTATCCCGGAGCGACTTATACCAATCTTCAAAAGGAGCTGTTCCATCTGCTCTCAGGTAGTTGCGAATTTCCCTTGGTTGTACTTCCATAATTTTATCACACTCGATCGGCAATTTCTATAGTAGGGCGATCGGCAGTACATTTAGCACGAAAATCACTTTTTTAAGACTTACTCACATCCTCAAAAGACTCCGAACCCAAAGGACTCGGAATCCAACCTTGAATATTCTTGCGTTTCCCTAAAAGCGGCTGCGAATGTACGATCGGCAAACGCACAGCCTCCCCATGCAAAATCTCGTTAACTTCCGCATAAATTTTCGCCCTAGCTGCTTTATCCCCACTCGCCCTCCCTCGATCCAAAAGTTCCAAAACCTTCGGATTTTTCCAATTTCCCAAATCCGCCGTCGAACCAGGCCCGAAGTGAGGATAATAAAAATTGTCAGGATCGCCATAATCCCCAGTCCAACCCATCATAAAAGCTTGAAATCCGGGAGGTTTTAGTCGATCGGCTAAATAAGCAGACCAATCCTTTGTCAGCAATTTTACCCGAATCCCGATCGCGCTCAAATCCGCCGCAAAAGCCTCAGCAATCGGCTTCGGCGTGGGAAAATAGGGACGGCTGACGGGCATATACCACAAATCCAAATCAAAACCGTTAGGATAACCGGCCTTCGCCAGCATTGCTTTAGCTTGCTGCGGGTTAAATTCGTAATCTTTAACTTTGTCAGACTCGGCCCAATTCAGCGACGGCGGGATAAATTGCGAGTCATGTTTGCCAAGTTCTCCCCAGAAAGCCTTGACTATAGCTTGTTTGTTGATTGTTTGGGCGATCGCCCGCCGCACCTCCGATTTAGCCAAAGGTGCATAACTCGGATTTAAGGCTAAATAACCCACATTAAAAGAAGGCCGCACCACAGCTTCTAAATTAGCATCCGCCTGCACCTCTTTCAATTGATCCGGCGTTAAATCTACACTAAAATCAAGTTGACCAGCCCTCAATTGAGCGAGTCTCGCCGCCGGATCGTCCACAAAACGCAGTACCAATTGATTGACTTTCGGCGTTCCCGCTTTCCAATAATTCGGATTTTTCTCTAAGATAATGCGCTCGCCCGATCGCCATTCCTTAAATACAAAAGGCCCCGTACCCACCGCCAGCGACCCCGGAGTGCCGTATTTAGCCCCCGCTTTTTTCACCGCCGCCGGACTCGCGATCCCAAAATAACCCGACCCAATCGCCGCCGGAAAGGCCGCAAAAGGCCGATTTAAGACAAACCTAACCGTAGACTTATCAACAACCGCCACATCCTTGACCAGGGAATCTTTATCGCCCTTAAATCCAGCAAAAAAGTCCTTCCAAATCTGATAATTTTTGCCAGAATCTCGATAACCGTGAGGATTTTTGGCATCCCACCAGCGATCGACATTAAACTTGACAGCATCCGCATCAAAATCCGTCCCATCGTGAAACTTCACCCCGGATCGCAACTTAAAAGTCCAAGTTTTGCCATCTGTCGAACTCGACCATTTAGTAGCCAGACTCGGTTCCAGTTCTACGGTTCCCGGTTTAAAATCAGTCAAGCGATTGTAGATTTGGTCGATCGCAATCACCGAATTACCATCAGTAACATTTCCCGGTTCCAGATTCACCGGTGGGCCGCCCGCACCGTAGACTAAAGCCCCCGCTGGAACCGCAGCAGGAGTTGTCGCAGTTGGAGAATTATTATTGTTAACTGTGTTTGAATTAGTGCTGCAATTGGATAGAATTACAGCCATCCCAAAAACGAGACCTAATAAAACTAAACGCCATGATTTTAACAGCCGCATCCTAATCATTCCTGTTTAATAAAAAATTGTACCAATCTAATAAACTAATAATTTTCTCTTACTCTCGCCTCTGATTCCTCTGCGTTCTCTGCGGTTCATTTTAAAAATTATCTCTGAAAATCAAATTGAATTAATACAATAGAACAAACCAATGACCACCCTTCGACTTCGCGAGCGGGTAAAATGACCAATGACCACCCTTCGACTTCGCGAGCGGGTAAAATGACCAATGACCATTAAAAGACAGACCTGTTTATCGATCGCACCACCAGCCTACAACTCATAACTCTCTTCACCCCTACTCCCCAATTCTCCCCCACCCAGAAACTCTCCATCCTCTGATTCCTCAACCGCAGAGTCAAAACTTTCAACCACAAACGGCAAACCCGCCGCCATCAAACCGCGCTGAATGCGATCGCTAGTTTCCTCAAACAAAACAAATAGCGGATGAACCGCCTCAGCTTCATCGCTGAAAATATGCCTGTAGCGGTACGGCATCACCCACTCATAACCCTTATCCAGCCAAACCTGAGACTGGCGCCAGCGGCCCAACAATGCAGAAAAATCCTCGCCCGGGCGATGAATGAAAATCAAAATTTCCACCCCTATTTTAACTTTCCACTCTGGATCGCACATCAAAATCGCCAAATCGCAGGGCAAACAAACTGCCTGGCCGGGCGATATGCTAGTCCCCCCGCTTCCGGCATAAGACACGCCCTCCCGCAGCCGCGCAATGGGCAAAGGAATGCTAATTAAACTTTCGTTAGCGCGGCGGATACTCGGAATCATCTCCATATACAGCCGATATTTTTTCAGCAGGGCGATCGCCGCCGAAAATTCGCTGTACTCTGCTAGTAAGGCTTCGTAATGTGATTGTTTGACAGACATTTTAAATCAATTAATACTTAATTAGTCAGTAGTCAGTTTTCATTGGTCAGTTTTCATTGGTCAGTAGTCCATAGTCATTGGTCATTGGTCATTAATTATTGGCAACTTGTAATTGGCAATTTGTAATTTGTAATTGGCAATTGGCAATTAGTCATTAGTTGGAAACAACTGGTCATTGGTTATTCAAAGATTAGCCAAGACCCTATCACTGACTGAACAGTATTAACAACTCAAACAAAGCCAATGACAACTGTCAAATAACAACTGTCAACTGACAACTGTCAAATAACAACTGTCAACTGACAACTGACAACTGTCAACTGTCAATTGACTTTTTTACAGCTTCTGAAACACTGCGAACATCGGCAGGTACATCGACAGCAAAATCGAACCGACGATACCACCGACGACAACAATCATCAGAGGTTCTAGCATACTGGTAAGCCCTTTCACAGCTTCTTCAACTTCGGTTTCGTAGAAAGCACCAACTTTCATCAGCATCTTGTCAAGTTCCCCAGTTTCCTCACCAATTGCCATCATTTGAATAGCCAAAGACGGAAAAACAGCTTGTTCCTGCAAAGCAATACTGATCATACCGCCGCTTTGAATTTCCTGTCTCGCATATTCGATCGCATTCGATATCGCCTGATTCCCCGCCACATCTCGCACAATTTCCAAAGAATTGAGAATGGGTACGCCCGATCGCGTCAGCGAGCCAAAGATGACGCAAAACCTCGCCACCGCCGATTTTTCGATCAAATCTCCAAAAATCGGCAACTTCATCGCAATCCGATCGATTTGCAGGTGGCCCATTGGAGTTTTGTAGTACATATCGAAGGCAAATTTTAGCGCTATAATCACTCCAATAACTGTCAGTTGCTGGATCGGAGGCCAAGCCGTACAAAACGCGCTAATTCCCAGCATAAACACCGTAAAAGCAGGCAAATCTGCGCCAATATCCTTAAAGATTTTCGCGAAAGTTGGCAGCAAGAATATGGTCATTGCGAAAAAAATTACGATCGCGATAAAGAAAACAGTCTTCGGATAAGACATCGCCGAATTAATTTCAGCCTCCGTCTTGTGATTTTTTTCCATCATCAGCGCCAGACGGTCTAGAGTTTCATCTAGCACACCGCCGACCTCTCCCGCCGCCACCATACTGATAAACAGTTGGTCAAAAACATCAGGAAACTTCGCCATCGCCTCTGCCAAGTTTATCCCCTCCTGCACGTCAGCATTCATGCTCCTGAGCGCTCGTTTCAACTTAGCATTAGAGCACTGCTCGTGCAGCACGGAAAGGCATCTCACGATCGCCACCCCTGCATTAAACATAGCGGCAAACTGACGAGCAAAAATAGCCATATCCTTAACAGTAAGACTGGTAAGGTTATACTCTATTTGCTCCTGAATCGCACTGAAATCAAAGCCACCTTTCGGTTTTTGACGGACTACGTTGGTAGCCATAGATTGCCTCTGCAAATTTATTAAAAGTTAGTTGTCATCAGTCATCAGTCATCAGTCATCAGTTCTTTTGGCAGACTCCTGACTAATGACTGCTGAATTAATGAGTCTTTTGCTTTTCGCCAACAGGTGCCGGGCCGATCAAGCGTTCGAGTTCGTCAGCCTTAGAAGCCTTGGCCATTGCCGATTCCCAAGTGACTTTACCGCTCTTGTAAAGTTCAGCGAGGGCCATTTCCATCGTCCTCATACCCAACTTCGCCCCCATTTGGATTTGGGAGTAAATCATTGGAGTTTTCCCCTCCCGGATCAAGTTAGCCATAGCTGGAGTATTCACCATGATTTCCATAGCGCAGCAGCGGCCGCCCCCAACTTTCACCACCAAATTTTGGCTGCAAATTCCCACCAAAGAGTTAGACACCTGAGCGCGAACCTGGGGTTGTTGAATTGGCGGGAACACGTCCAAAATCCGATCGATCGTTGCAGCCGCCGAATTAGTGTGCAGCGTTCCCATCACCATGTGACCCGTTTCCGCCGCCGAAATTGCCAGACCGATCGTTTCCAAGTCCCGCATTTCCCCCACCAGAATCACATCAGGATCTTCCCGCAGGGCTGCTTTCAGCGCATTAGCAAAGCTCTTAGTATCTTCGCCCTTTTGGCGTTGGTGAAACAAACTCTTGATATTAGGAAATACGTATTCGATCGGGTCTTCAACCGTCAGAATGTGTTCTGCCCGCGTCCGGTTGACCAAATCCAACAAAGCCGCCATCGTCGTAGTTTTCCCCGAACCCGTTTGTCCCGTCACCAACAGCATACCCCTGGGTCTTTCCGTCAAGTCTCGCAAAATCTGCGGCACGCCTAAAGCATCTGCATTAGGAATCTTAGAAGCCAGAGCCCGCATACAAGCAGCCCAAGCACCCCGTTCACGGTACACATTCACCCGGAATCGAGCCAATCCCTTTACCCCGTAGGCGCAGTCTAGTTCCCACTCCATTTCCAACTGCTTGCGCTGCATATTGTTGAGCATTTGGAAAATCAGGATCTGCACTTCCTCAGCAGACAGAATGTCGCCGTATTGCGACTGAGGAGTTAGTTTCCCGCTGACGCGGAAGAAGATAGGCGCGCTTGCTTGGATGTGTATGTCGGAACCCCCTTGCTCTACCAGGGACTCCAGTACGTCTTCAATCATCAGACCCATAGATAGCTCTCCTCGATCGAGTTAATAGTTATTGACCAATTTAGCTCAGTTAACAGTTAACAGTTGACTGTTTGTTAACTGTTAACTGCCCAATCAATCCACAAAGCGAGGGGTCAAGCAGTAAGGACAATCCAGCATCTCCGGCTTCAATTCCGCGCGACAACTTTTGCAAGTAAGTCCCTGTTTGCGTTTGGCTTTGAGTTCCGCCTCCAGGCCCGAGTCAGTAAACGTCACCCGCTCGACTTCCTCAAAGGTAGTCGCGCCTTCTCGCACCAACTGCAAGCTGTAAGCCAACAAGGTTTTCATCCCTTCTTCTACCGCTGCTTCCTTAAGTTGCTCTGTGGGAGCACCTTGAGTGATCAGAGTTTGCAGGCGCTCAGTATTTTTCAGGAATTCGTAAACCCCTACCCGTCCTTTGTAGCCCAAGCCACCGCACTTCCGACAAAGTTGCTCGCGTTCTGCGAGTTCCTTCCTTTCCTCCACCGGTATGGTGTTGGCTTTGTTAACAGTCAGATCGATTTCTTGAGAAGCCGACAGACCGTAGCGACCGAGTTCTTGAGCAGTAGGCTGGTAAGGAATGCAGCATTTGTCGCAAACGCGCCGCATCAGACGCTGAGCTAACACGCCCAACAGAGCGGCCGAAACCATGAACGGTTCTACGCCCATTTCGTCCAAACGCGCGATCGCCCCAGCCGCGTCATTCGTGTGCAGTGTGGTCAGCACTAAGTGTCCCGTCAAAGCAGCTTCGAGAGCTGTTTTCGCTGTTTCCCTGTCCCGCGTTTCCCCTACCAGAATCACGTCAGGATCTTGCCGCAAAAACGCCCGCAGCAGGTTGGAAAAACTTAAGTCTTTTTCCCGAATTACTTGACATTGGGTAATTCCTGGCAAAGCATATTCGATCGGGTCTTCCGCCGTACTGATATTAACCCCCGGATCGTTCCGTTCCGCCAAAATCGAGTACAGAGAAGTTGACTTACCCGAACCCGTCGGCCCCGTCACCAAAATCAGTCCGAAGGGACGGCTAGCAGTCTCTCGCACCAAAGCCAGAGTTTCTCGATCCGAAATCAACAAACCCAAACCCAACTGAGTGCTCGAACTGTCCAAAATCCGCAGCACGATTTTTTCGCCGTACCGCGAAGGTAAGCTATTCACCCGGAAATCCACCGTGCGCCCCTCAAACACCCGGCGGATACGGCCATCTTGAGCTTGTCGGCGTTCGGCAATATCGAGGTTGGCAATAATCTTGAAACGAGCCGTAATCGATTGCACTACCTGTTTCGGAAACCGGAAATACTCTTGCAGCACCCCGTCTTTTCGCATCCGTATCCGCATGAACTCTTCTTGAGGTTCTACGTGGATGTCAGACACCTTTTCCGACAAAGCTTTAGCCAAAATGATGTTGACTGCCTTAATGACTGGAGCCGCCTCAGCATCGTCTATGGTGTTAGCTAAGTCTTCTTGGTCGGAACTCACCTCTTCCAGCGAGAGTTCGCCAAAATCTCCCTCTCCTAGCTCTAGCTTTCTCTGCTTTTCGGCTTCTGCTATTTTGGCTGCTACCTTAACTTGGTCGTCTTGATAGGACGAAGTTATGTCCTGATAGTCGTCTGGCGTAATCACCCGTCGCTGCAAAGTTAAGCCGTGAGGCTGTAAAATCCGCCGCAAATCTTCTATGGCGTTGAGGTTGTCGGGATCTACCATTGCTACTAAAACCGCCGCAGGCTCAGTTTCAGTCTTCGCTACAGGTAAAAACCGACCTTGGTGACAAATGTCGATCGAAATCTTCAGCCGATCGAGCATAACTCCGAGTTGCTCGTTCGACATTTCGCTCATCTCCGGGTCATACGCTTCCACCCCGTAGACTATCTTCCGTTCAAACATCTGCTGCTTCTTGTAAAGCCGCAGCAATTCTGGCGGCAACGGCTGCCCGGTAAGTGCTTCTAATACCTCCGTCAACCGCTTACCCGACTTCCGGCTTTCAATTTGAGCTTGCTTCAGTTGGTCGCCATTGACGTAACCCGACTGAATCATCTTGTTGAGAGCCGGAGTAAAAGTGCTCACAGCAACTAGCGATGTGGAGCGAAACCCCTGGGATGTGTTAGTCATAAAAAACACTCATTCTTGTGGGAAACTCAGTCACAAAGAGTGCTGAGAGGAAAACCAACGCGGGGTTTTAACCCCCGTATGCTTAGCTTGTGGTTGACATCCTCACCGGGAATTGAGCCACGGTGATTCCAAGAATCACTTCTTAGACCTTTCTGCTTCTATGCAACTGCCATTAGACTTATGCCTATCTGGTCTGACGTTCGCTCCACAGACTAAAACGGCAAGCCCTGCCGCCAAAATGTTTCTAGCCGCATTCACATCTCGGTCATGGTTAGCGCCACATTTAGGGCAACTCCATTCCCGGATATTTACAGGCAACTTTTCAACAATGTGACCACAACTGCCACATCGCTTAGAACTCGGAAACCATCGTTCAATCTTGATTAAAGTCCGACCATACCAGCCACACTTATACTCAAGTTGCCTGACTATTTCACCCCAACTAGCATCACTGATAGAAAGGGATAGTTTCCGGTTCTCGATCGGATTCTTCACGGCTAAGTTCTCAACGGCAATGGTTTGGTTTTCGCGCACCAATCGAGTCGTTAACTTGTGAATGAAATCTTTTCTAGCATCACTAATTTCTGCATGAACTTTAGCGACCTTGCTTCGAGCTTTGTGTCGGTTATTAGAACCTTTTTGCTTGCGACTCAAGGCTTTCTGTGCCTTGCGTAACTTGCGGCGTTTTGCTTTGATTTTTTTGGGGTTAACTATCTTTTCACCTGTACTCAAGGCGACCAGGCTATGAATCCCCAAGTCAACCCCAATCTGGTCAGGAGATTTAGGTAATTGTTCAATTTCCACATCAACCAACAAAGAAACAGTCCAACGACCTGAAGGCGATAGCTTTACTGTGATGGTAGAAGGTTCAGCCCCTTTTGGCAGTTCCCTACTCCAGCGAATGTCCAAGGGTTCAGTACATTTAGCCAAGTAAACTTGACCATCTTTGAACTTGAAAGCAGACTTCGTAAATTCAGCATTGCCGCCTTGATGCTTCTTCTTGAAGTTGGGGTATTTTGTCCTTCCTTCAAAAAAGTTAGAAAATGCCTTTTGGAGATGCCTCAATCCTTGCTGTAATGGCACACAGCTAACTTCGTTAAGAAATTGCAAGTCTGCTTGTTTTTTCCACTGGGTTAGCATTGTTGAAGTTTCTGCGTACCCAACCCGTTCTTGTCGTTCATACCAAGCCTCTGTCCTTGCGGCAAGGGCGCGATTATAAACTAGACGAGTGCATCCCATCGTTCTCCTTAGCAATGTTTCTTGCTCAGGACGTGGATAGAATCGGTACTTGAAGGCTTTCTGCGTCATCCTTACATTATAGCAGATAATCTGTGAGATGTGTTAATCTAATATAAAGCCGTCGAGCGAAGGACGGGGTTTCAGACCCAATTTTTCGATGAGCGATCTTGATTGGATGGCTCAATCCCTATTTGTAAAGTGTAAGCTCCTAGTCCCCTGATTCATTTACGCGCTCACATTTCTCTACATAGCTGTGCAATGCTGGAGATGTAACGATAGCAATCCCGTCATTGCTGACAGAACAGGTCGAATCCGACAAAGCACGTAACAATATATTACGTGCGCCGTTCAAATCTCGTTCAATTACCGTTTGGCAATTAGGACATTTGAACACTTTAGAACCACCAAGCTTTCGATGGATGTGACCACAATTTCCACAAGTCTTAGACGTATAAGCTTCAGATACATCAACGACAATCGAGCCATTTTTATCAGCTTGATGTTTGATGATTTGCTTGAAGCGAGCCGGCGCCCATGTCAACATCTGACGTACTGACTTCTTATTGATCTTCCCCTTGGCACGTTTGACCATTTGAGATGTTTCAAATGTTGGCAGAAAGACAACTTGATAATTCGTGGTTAGAAAATGTGCAGCTTTTTTAGGAAGCTCATCAACAAGATTTTGAATCTTGTTGATGATTCTGACCGCAGCTTTTCTCATCGCTCTTCTTTGCTTGGCAGAAACTTTAGTCATTTTTCCAATTAACTCCTCAAGATCTTGACCTAAGCGGGTGATTCTTCCGATATCTCCACTACCAATTTCAATCACTTCTGGCGAGTCATAGCCTGTCAGAAATGTCCGAATACCAGGAGCTAATGCGATTGCGGAGTTGGCTCCCGATGGTTTTGAGTCGTATTCTTCGGGGAAAATAGCGAACCAATTGCCGCGATGCAAAACTAGCTGAGTAGCGTATTTACAAGATACTGGAATAGGTTCAGAAGCAGTGAACTTTAATCCTTTAACTCTTGACTTGAACCACATCCCATCTCGGAAGTTGGAATCATTAAATTTCACCGTAGAGCGAGGATTGCGAATGCTTCGATACTTGGCGTCACGACTAGCATAATCTGCTCGGTGAGCATCAAAAATAGCATTTTGCCTGACATGACATCGTGTATTTTTCACCCACTCCGGTAAATCTGATTGCATAATTTTGTTACGCAACTTGAGCTTACCTAGACGATTTTGCTTTGGTTGAGATCTCGCCTGATTGTAGCAAGATCGCGCTGCTGCCATCCACGTCTTCCAAATCAGGGCTAGTGCTGGCTCTGGGTAAATTTGGATCTTCCTTGATTTGAGTTTTATATTTTCTAAGCCCGTAGAGTCGGCCGGAAAAGACGTGAACAATGGCCAGGATGTCGGGTAAGGAGGCATATGTCACCATATCCCCCTCCCCTAAGAACCGTACTTGACACTTTCGCGTCATACGGCTC
>NZ_JAUBUN010000060.1:0-37884 GCF_036702665.1 Microcoleus sp. Aus8_D2 | reverse complement strand
GGCTACGCGGTTATCGAGCGAAGTCGAGATACAGCACCAGTCGCTCTTCGGCTAAAATGACTAATGACGGCAGGACTGATGACCACCCTTCGACTTCGCGAGCGGGCGAGATGACTAATGACTACCCAACGCACTTAGTAGTGAGCAATTCCACTGCATCCGAAATAAAACACGCCCCGCCAAACTTATTTAGAACTGGTCTAATATTTTCTGCAACTCCCGATATTTTATCGGGTTCGCAGAAAGCCAGCACATAAATATTATCCAGCATACTCATTGCTAAATCGTCCGATTTACGTCCCCTCGTGGTTTTTCCCGCGACACCGCGAATCACCGAATAACCGGGGACGCCAGCTCTGTCTAAACCTTCTAAAATCTTTGGGAGCTCCACCGAGTTCGCAAAAATTTCTATCCTTTTCACTGCGTCCATAAGTTTACCTCCAAAACATATTGATTCCGTATAGATACATGGGAATGCCTACAACGATGTTAAACGGAAACGTCACTGCTAAGGCTGTTGAAATGTAAAGACTTGGGTTAGCTTCGGGAACCGTCAGCCGCATTGCTGCCGGTACTGCGATGTAAGAAGCACTCGCACACAATACCGAAAATAGCAGGCTATCTCCCTGCGGCATTCCGATGAATTTTGCTATCACTAAACCGACTCCGGCGTTAACTATGGGAATTAGAATTGCAAAGCCGATCAGAAAAATTCCTGCTTCTTGCAAATCTTGAATTCTGCTAGCCGCAACCAGCCCCATGTCTAGCAAGAAAAAAGTCAGAACGCCGTAAAACAAATCTTGAGTAAACGGACTCATAACTTCCCAACCGTGTTCTCCTGTTAGCATCCCCATAATTAGGCTGCCGACTAGCAGAAAAACTGAACTGTTGAGGAAGGCTTCTTGCAGCACTTCTGTCCAAACTATTTCGCGTTTTCCCTCCTCTCCACCGAACACACTCACCAAAATTAGACCGACGATAATTGCAGGGGATTCCATTAATGCTAGCGCTGCTACCATGTAACCGTCAAAGTCGATTCCTTGTTCTTTGAGGAAGGAAGTTGCGGTGATAAAGGTGACGGCGCTGATGGAACCGTAGGTGGCTGCGATCGCCGCAGCATTGTAGGAGTCGAGTTTGATCTTCAGTATGAAGAAAGTATAAACTGGTACTAGCGCTGACATCAGCATCGCTGCCAAGATTGTCAAGGCAACTTGCTGGTTGAAACCGCTGCGGGACAGTTCCACGCCGCCTTTAAACCCGATCGCAAACAGCAGGTACAGCGAAAACAGTTTCGGGATGGGCGCAGGAATTTCTAAGTCAGATTTTAGGAAAATCGCCAGCATTCCCATGAAAAAAGCTAATACTGGTGGATTTAAGATATTTGACGCTACGAGACTCAAATCCACGATCTGTCACTCCCATTTCTGATTTTTTTAATATTACTTCACAAATAATTGTTACACGAGAAGGGATAAATGGAGCGATCGAACTCTGATATATCTTCCTAAAGACAGTTGCAGGTGCGCGGCGCACCCGTTACAACCCGTAAGGTGTGCGCCAATACGGTTCACTTAAGACGACTGATGGTTCGAGAGCCCCTCGCATACCCCCCCTACTCTCCCTGGTTGTAGGGGAGTAGGGGTTGACTTTAAAAGCTTTCTTGTCCCCCCCTTATCAAGGGGGGTTAGGGGGGATCGGTCTTAAGTGAACCGTATTGAGGTGTGCGCTGCACGCCCGCAGCCTCAGTATTTTTCCCTAACTAAGCGACTGCCAAATAAGACTCTAGAGCTTCCGAACCGCCGATCAACTTGCCGTCGATAAACACTTGCGGCACGGTTGTAGCGCCAGTGACGGCTCGCAGCGATCGGGTTGTGACATCCCGGCCCAAGACGATTTCTTCATAATCCAAGCCCTTTTCAGTCAGCATCGCCTTAGCCTTGGCGCAGAAGGGACAGCCCATTTTTGTAAACAGCGAAACTACTTTCGGCTTGGCTGCTGCGGAGTTGATATAGTTGAGCATGGTCTCGGCATCGGACACTTTGAAAGGATCGCCCGGTTCCTCCGGCTCAATAAACATTTTTTCAACCAAGCCATCTTTGACCAGCATCGAATAGCGCCAAGACCGCTTCCCAAAGCCTAAATCTGTTTTGTCTACCAGCATTCCCATGCCTTGAGTAAACTCGCCGTTACCGTCGGGAATTAACGTCACATTGTCTGCTTCTTGGTCTTTTGCCCACTCGTTCATCACAAAAGTGTCGTTGACCGAAATACAAACGATTTCATCTACGCCATTTGCTTTGAAAACTTTAGCCAATTCGTTGTAGCCAGGGAGGTGCGTTGACGAACAGGTGGGAGTGAATGCTCCCGGCAGAGAAAACACTGCTACGGTTTTGCCTGCAAATAAATCATCGGTGGTGACATCGACCCACTCGTTGTCCTTGCGAGTGCGAAACGTGACTTTGGGTACTCTTTGACCTTCGTGGTTCGTCAGCATGATTTTGAATCCTGGGGTAGTGGGGTTAAATTTCTTTGCTTACCTAAGCGTACTCATAACGAGTATGAGTTGTCAAGGGGGGGGCGGGTTTTTTTTTGGGAGGTGGGCGCGCGGGACAGTCAGAAATCGGGTTTCTGGGCAATAGAGCACTTTTTTGGTAAGTGAAGTACAGAAAAACCAGTTTTTATATACAAATCGAAATATAATTTTACAAATATGACTTTTATGATTTAAGGTAAAAGTTTCTGTTCTGTTGTTAAAATCGAGTCGCCTAGACTTTAACAACGGTCAGCCAACTTTGAGCTAAACTCAGAAGCAATACTTCGGACAGTTTTTTAACGGCCCTGTAAGCCTAGGGCGAGGAAGCCCTGCCATTTTTAAGGCATTTTAGGAAACAATACTTCGGACTTAAACCTTGAAGAAATAGTCCAGCATATAGCCAGTCAGGGTTTCAGACACTCGACTAGATCTAAAACTGTCCGAAGTATTGAGAAGGGTTCCAGGGTTGATTACACTTTAGTCAACAGACATTGACTATCTACCGAGAGATTAAAAACCGCCGAGGTGAGGGGGCAGCATTGGGGAATCTGCGAAATATTTGCGCTTCATCGAGCAACTATCCCAAGGCGATTGAGTAATATCAGCAGTCGCTGACCATTGCGCGTAAGGTTCATGAGTGCCAAAGATGGAGAGCCAAACATGATTAGACTACCTGCAATTAAAGTTTTAGCCCAAATTTACGAAAGTGCTAATTCCCTAGTCTATCGAGGAATCCGAGAACCAAATAACCAACCGCTGATCCTGAAAGTCCTCAAAGAAGACTATCCTACCCCTGCCGAACTTGTCCGTTACCAGCAGGAATATGAAATCACCCGCAGCTTTCACTTCGGAGGAGTTGTTAAGGCTTACGAGCTACGAAGACATAACAACACGCTGGTAATGCTATTAGAGGATTTCGGCGGGGAATCTTTAGAGAGATTACTCGAAAAAAGACAGTTTACCTTATTAGAATTTCTCCAAACCGCCATTCAAATCGCTGAAACCCTGGGGAGAATTCATCAGTCAAACGTTATCCACAAAGATATTAACCCGTCCAATATTGTTTTCAACTCTCAAACGGGAGAATTGAAAATTATTGATTTTGGCTTATCCACAGCCTTCTCAAGGGAAAGCACTGCCTTAAAAAGCCCTAATGTTTTAGAAGGGACGTTAGCTTATATTTCTCCAGAACAAACAGGCAGGATGAATCGAGCCATAGATTACCGCACTGATTTTTACTCGCTCGGAGTTACCTTCTATAAAATATTGACAAACCAATTGCCTTTTGACGCTATCGATGCAATGGAGTTGGTTCATTGTCATATTGCTAAACAACCCATACTGCCCCATAGAGTTAATCCCGAAATTCCTCTAGTCGTTTCACAAATCGTGATGAAACTCATGGCGAAAACAGCAGAGGAACGATACCAAAGTGCTTTAGGCATTAGAGACGATTTGGCGATCTGTCTGATGCAACTAGAAAGTTGTGAGAAAATAGAAGATTTTGTTTTAGGCGAACAAGATATTTCTGATAGATTTCAAATCCCACAAACGCTCTATGGCAGGTCAAACCAAATTGAAACGTTACTCGCAGCTTTTGACCGGATAGCTAATGGTTCCAGCCAACTCATGCTCGTTGCTGGTTATTCTGGTATTGGTAAATCATTATTAGTCCAAGAAATCTATAAACCCATTACCGAACGGCGCGGTTATTACATTTCTGGTAAGTTTGACCAATTTCAACGCAATATTCCTTACAGTGCGATCGTCAGTGCATTTCGAGAATTAGTTCGACAACTGCTAACTGAAACGTCTGAACAACTACACGTATGGCGAGATCAACTCCTATCAGCATTAGGAGCCAACGGACAAATTATTATTGATTTCATCCCTGAAGTCGAACTGATTATTGGCAAGCAACCAGTCCTCCTAGAGCTAGCAGCGACTGAATCTCAAAATCGGTTTAATTTAGTCTTTCAAAACTTCATTCAGGTCTTTTGTAAACAAGAGCATCCCTTGGTTATCTTTATAGATGACTTACAGTGGGCAGACTCCGCTAGTCTGAAATTAATGCAGTTAATCATGACTGATGTAGATAGTTCGTATCTACTGCTAATAGGAGCCTATCGGGATAATGAAGTCAGTGCAGCCCATTCCTTAAAAATTACCTTATCAGAAATTCAAAAAGCTGGAGCAACAGTAAATTCTATCTTGCTCTCGCCGTTAGATTTAACTTGTATCAATCAATTAATTGTCGATACGCTTAAGTGCGACGCAGAAAAAGCAAAGCCCTTAGCCGAATTACTGCTTGCCAAAACTCAGGGTAATCCGTTTTTCCTGAAAGAGTTTCTCCAGTCGCTTTATACAGAAAACCTATTATATTTCGATTTTATCAGTGGTAGTTGGCAGTGGAATTTAGAGCAAATTCAAGCACGAGGTATTACTGATAATGTCGTTGAGTTAATGACTCAAAAAATTCAAAAACTACCACAACTGACGCAAGAAGTATTAAAAATGGCTGCTTGTATCGGCAACCAGTTTGATTTAAAGACTCTATCAATTGTAGGTGAAAAGCAGCAAAAAGAAACGGCAAACGATCTCTGGTCAGCCGTGCGAGAAGGTCTAATTGTTCCAGTGGGAGATGATTACAAATTTCTGCAAACAGACCGAAATCCGGATCAATTCAAGGTAGCTTACAGGTTTGTCCACGATCGCATCCAACAAGCCGCCTACTCTCTCATTCCCGAACAACGCAAGCAAGCCTACCATCTGCAAATCGGTCAGCTACTCCTAAATAATACCCCCCTCCAGCAGCAAGAAGAAAAAATCTTTGACATTGTTAATCAACTGAATTTCGGCAGCAACCTGCTTGAAAACCAGCAGAAACGAGATGAATTGGCAAAGTTAAACCTAATAGCTGGCAAGAAAGCGAAAGCCTCAGCCGCTTTTCAACCCGCCCTTACCTACCTAACAAGCGGCTTAGACTTGTTGAAACCCCTTCAGTCCTCCCCTAACAAGAAGGCAAGTGAAGGGGAGTCAAGTTGGCAGACGCAGTACGATACTACACTTGCTCTGTATGTAGAAGCCGCAGAAGCCGCCTATTTGTGCGGTCAATTCGATGAAATGGAGCGATTAGTTCCAGTCGTGCTGCAACAGGGCAAAGTACTGCTGGATAAGGTGAAAGCTTATGAAGTCAAAATCTCTGCTTATCTAGCACAGGATGAGCTATTAGAAGCAGTTAATACTGGACTAACAGTTCTGAAGCTGTTAGGAGTTAGTTTGCCGAAAAAGCCCAGTAAGTTAGATGTCTTACTCGGTTTGACAGGGACAAAGTTAGCCTTGCTGGGGAAACGCATTGAGGACTTAATCGACTTACCGGAAATGACTGCTCCTGATAAGTTGGCAGCAATTCGTATTCTAGCGAGAATAGTTTCTGCCTCCTATAGAGCTGCTCCTAATTTATTCCCACTGGTTATTTTTAAAGGTATAAATATATCGGTCAAATACGGCAATGCTTCCTTCTCCTCAGTGATGTATGTATCTTATGGTTTGATTCTTTGTGGAGTACTAGGAGACATTGAATCCGGTTATAAATTTGGCAATCTAGCTTTAAGTCTATCAGAGCGTCTCAACGCTAGGAGCGTGAAAACTAGAGTAATCTCTATTTTTAATTACTTTATTAGGCATTGGCAGGAGCATGGAAGACAGACGTTACAGCCTTTGCTGCTCGGATATTCTATCGGACTAGAAACAGGAGATTTAGAATATGGGACGTATTGCGTAGAGATGTACTCCTACCATTCCTATTGCACAGGACAGGAGTTAGCTGTTGTTGAGAGAGAGGCAACCAAATACAGCGATGCTATCCAAAAATTAAAGCAAGAGCAAAACCTGCATGAGATTAATCTAAATCGGCAGAGGGCGCTGAATTTGATGGGGCAATCTAAAAATCCCTGCCGTTTAATTGGCGATTTTTTTGACGAGTCGAAAAAACTGCCCCTGCTTATTGAGGCGAATGACGGAACCGCACTTTTTTTTATATATTTTGAAAAACTGACACTCTGTTACCTATTTGGAGAGTACGAGGAAGCCCTAGACAATGCGGCACTAGCGGCAGGATGTGTAGATAATGCAGTAGGGTTGCTGATCGGTACGTTGTTTTACTTTTACGATTCTCTCACACGAATTGCTATATGTTCTTCCACCTCTAAATTTCAGCAGAAACGCTTACTTGACCAGGTGCGAGCTAACCAGAAAAAGTTTAAAAAATGGGCGCATCATGCCCCGATGAATCATTTACACAAGTTTTATCTAGTGGAAGCAGAATTGCACCGGGTTCAAGGAGAGATGATAATGGCAATGGACTATTACAAAAAAGCTATTGCTCTTGCTAAAGAACATGAATACATCAATGAAGAAGCACTAGCGCATGAACTTGCTGCTAAGTTTTATCTTGCTTTAGGTCAAGATAAAATCGCACAAGTCTATATGCAAGACGCTCGTCATTGCTATCTTCACTGGGGAGCAACGGCTAAAGTTAACGATCTAGATAGACGCTACCCACAATTATTACCAAAAAGGTCTTCAGATAGGGGAACTCTCAGCACAAAAACATCTACGCCGCCTACCACAACTGGCTGTAGCACTTCTTCTGAGCTGGATTTGACCACAGTCATGAAAGCTTCACAAACCCTATCTGAGGAAATTGTGCTAGATAAATTGCTGGCGAAATTGATGCGGATTATTATTGAGAATGCCGGAGCGCAAAAGGGCTTTTTGATTCTAGAAATTAAGGGCAAATTGCTGATTGAAGCTGAAGGCTATGTGGATCGAGATGGCGTGACTGTGTTGCAGTCAATCCCCGTCAAGTCGGCGTGGGAACTTGGGGATAAACTTTTAATTTCTCACATACTTGTTAACTATGTGGCTCGCACGCGGGAAAGTATAGTATTGAGCGATGCTGCAAATGACCCTAAATTTGCTAATTCCCCCTACATCAAAACGCATAAGCCTAAATCAATTCTGTGCTTTCCTCTCCAATATCAAGCTAAACTGGTAGGAATTATCTATTTAGAAAATAATCTAACCACAGACGCTTTTACTCCCGATCGCGTAGAACTCTTAAATCTACTCTCCTCCCAGGCAGCAATTTCCATTGAAAATGCCCGTCTCTACAATAATCTCACAGAACTTAACCAAGCTTTTGAGCGCTTCGTCCCCCGCCAATTCCTCCAATTCCTGGATAAAGAAAGCATTGTTGATGTTAAATTAGGCGACCAAGTTCAACAGGAAATGTCGGTACTCTTTTCCGATATTCGCGACTTCACAACTTTGTCGGAAAGTATGACTCCGCAAGACAATTTCAACTTTATTAATGCCTATTTGTCACGCCTGGAGCCAGCCATTACTGCAAACGAAGGATTTATTGACAAGTATATTGGCGATGCAATTATGGCTCTCTTTAGCGGCGAGGCAGATAATGCCGTCAAAGCAGGCATTGATATGCTACATCGTCTTGCCGAATATAATCAACATCGCGCTGCTTCTGGATACGTGCCGATTAAGATTGGCATTGGCATCAATACAGGTTCTTTAATTCTCGGCACGGTTGGGGGAAAAAACCGGATGGATAGCACGGTGATTAGCGATGCAGTGAATTTGGCCTCGCGGATAGAAAGCTTGACTAAAAAATATGGGGTTTCGATGTTAATTAGTCACGAAACTTTCTACTCTTTGCCAGATTCTAACCAGTATGCTATCCGTCTGATCGATCGCGTAGCAGTTAAGGGCAAATCAGAAACGGTATCGATTTTTGAAGTTTTCGATGCCGATCGCCCTGAGACTTATGAGGGCAAGGTAGCTACGAGAACAGTGTTTGAAGAAGCTTTGGTACTCTACCATTTGCAAAAGCTTAGAGATGCGGAGCGATTGTTTGCTGAGTGCCTGCGCCGCAATCCCACAGATAAAGCGGCTCAAATTTATCAACAGCGCTGTATTCAACAAGATCGGGACTAAGGATGCGTTAGCTCAAAAAGAGGCTGGAGCGCTCAACAGGATGAGGCTAGTTGAATTGTTGAGTAAGCAAAAACTCAGGAATGAAAATTATTGACAAAAATCTTAAAATGAAACCCTTGCCTGATAAGGCTTTCAGAGATGCCGTGAAAAGTAAGGCGGAGGCAGGTTTTGTTTGACAAGAAGCGGTTTCAACCGCCGTCTTATCTTATTTCCAATCAAATTTTATCGCCAAATACTCCTCTAATTCCTGATTGTAAGGTTTAAAATAATCATTCAACAGCTCGCGAACCGACTGATTTACCAGCGGATAAGCGCCAGGATTAGCATTTTGGTATTCAGACAATTGATATTCCGGCAACTGTAAAAATGCTAAAACTTGCTGTACAGTCGCCGCCGCACCCGCATACAAATCTTCGCTTTTCAAAATTAATAACTGTTCTCGGGGAAAGAAAGCCAGCCAATTTTTAATAAATTCTATATACCTGCCGCGAGCTAAATAATTCCCCGGTTCCTCGCCGATGATGTATTCTGGGTTTTGATTCAACCGTTCGATTTCGTCGCTAATTGCCCGATCGAGCGATCGCCCTTCCCAGTTTAAGCCCTTTAAGCGGTAAAAATGAGAAATCGCGCGATCGACCGGATTTCGCAACAGCACAATCAGTTTCGCCTCTGGAAACGCGCTGTAGAGACGTTCCGGCGCTTCCCGAGAGTCAAAATAACTCGGACTTGCCTCACCAGTTACAAATTGCTCTCCCTGTAGCATTAGCGGAAAATGAGCCAAATACCAATCAATCCCTCTGTGGAAGTGCCACGAGAAAAAATCCATCTCCTTTTTAATCGGAGTCAAAATTTGCGGGTGTTCAGCTAAATAAGTATACAGAGAAGTCGTGCCGCACCGCTGAGAACCAATAATTATAAACTTAGGAACTTTGACTGCATCTTGTTGTGGAACACGCATATTGCCTGTTTTCTTACTGAGAATATATGCAAAAGTCTGTTTGTAACTGACAGTTTGATAACAGCAAATCGCCTCAGCAATTTTTCCTTGTCTAGTCAAAACTTCCCCCAAATTCAAATAAGGCCAAAAAGCCTCCGGTTGAGCATCAACAACTTCGCGACACAAGTTCTCAACTTCATCCAGCTTATTTTGCTCAATCAAAACTTCCCATAAATTGTAATAAAACCACCAAGGAAGATCGGGATTTATTGCCATTGCTTGCAAAAATGCCACCGCCGCTTCCTCCCCATATTTTTGCTGGCTCAAAACAGCACCTAAATTGTAATAAGACCAGCAATCATCCGGTTTTTGGGCGACTGTGGCGCGGGCTGAGGCTAAAGCGCGATCCTCTTCGAGGGCTTCGCTAACGCACTTTTCCTGCTCCTTTAACAACTCCTCTAATTCCGCTGACAGTTCTTCACAACTCGGCATACTTGTCAAGAGCATTTTGTAAAAAATAATAGCGCTTTTTGGGCCATGATACTTTACTAAACTTCTTCCTAAATCAAAATAAAATTTCTGATTTTCCGATGTAACTTGCAATTTAAATTGTTGTGATAATGACTTTGAGTCAGACTTGGTTTGTCCGAGAGCAGAGCCCAACTTCTCGTAAATTCCCGGCAAATCTCGGTCAATTTCAACAGCTTTTAAATACGCAGCGATAGCTTCATCCCAATATTTAAGTTTAGTTAAAGCGTCGCCTAAATTGCAGAAAGACCAAGCAAAATCCGAGTCGATCGCAATTTCGCAGCGGTAAGCAGCCACAGCATCCTCCCAGCGTTCCAATTTCAGCAAAGCATCGCCCAAATTGTGAAAAGACCACGAAAAATCAGGATTTAACTCAACAGCTTTTGTGTAAGCAGCGACAGCATCCTCCCAGCGTTCGAGTTTCAGCAAAACATCGCCCAAATTGTGATAAGACCAGGAAAAATCAGGATTTAATTCAACAGCTTTGCGGTAAGCAGCAACAGCCTCATCAAACCGACCGCTTTCTTGCAGGGAATTCCCCAAACTGTGGTAATCTTTATCCATGCCCAACTCCTGCAACAGTCATTAACTTTTCCAGCGATTGCAAATCCACGCGCATATCTTTATGTCCGTGGTATTTCTGAGTTGGGTCATCAAACAATTCAGCAATTAAATAGTAATGTTCCAACTCACACAAATTGCTGATAGTCCAAAAGCAACTTGGCACATAAATCGGAGGAAAAATCTCAATTACTTTAGTTCCAGGACTGCAAAAAACTAGATTAGTCAATCCCCCTCCGTGGGGTGCGAGAACTACTTTAGCAGCAGCCAAACACGCGGCTTGTTCCGCTATCGACATCGTTTCCAGTTTGACTGTACGAAACCCAAACTTTTCTAAACAGCCGACAACCTCTTCCTCGTTGACAATTCGCCGATAGGATGCGTTTTCTCGGCTGATATAAATTCGTTCTGAATAATCTGTATTTAGCGACTGCTGTTTATTTAAAAATATTTGTTTGAGATAGTCACACTTCCATTGGGAAACCGCTCCTGCTCCGTCATAAGATATTGACGGAGCTATTAATTTATCTGCGGTAATGTGGAGGTTGCAGCGACTTTCTAAAATTTTATCGGGCGGAATTCCTAAAATATTTAAAGTTTCTGCTTGATAGGAAGAATCGCAGGCATTGACAACAAACTTATCTATAGTTTCTATCAATCCGCTCCGCTGTAAAAGGTCAAAGCGCGTAATCACATCAAACATCCAATGAAAATAAGCGGCTCCACCCCAGCGAGCAGATAAAACAGCCACATTTCCATCGACGTGTTCAGCGTCAGGCAATTTGTCGGAAGTGATAACCAATTCAGCACAACCCATTGAAATATCAGCAACAAGTTTATTGTCTGAAGTAATGACGGCGGTAGTCACAACATCGGCCCAAGCTCGTCCGTTTGGCAGTACGGTAACAAAAGCTTTTCTTGAATGAGTTTGATTCGCCCCAAATCTGCTGTGGCTGTCGATTGTTTTGGAAGTTGATAAATTGATTTCACTCGCAGGATGGATGTCAATGCAGGTGAGGTGCGGATTGGATTCTGCTGCAATTGCCAAATCTTCTGTAAACCCACAGTATTTTTTGAGAACACTTAAGGGTAAGATTTGATTGTTGCATTTTGCCCGATCGCTCTCACCGACATCTCCTTGCTGTTCCAGAGCATCACCGATACTATCGTAGGCTTCAAACAAATCGGGTTTAATTTGCAGTGCTTGAACTAAATTAGCGATCGCCGGTTCCCACTGCTGTTGTGCTATTAAACTCAAACCCAATCCTTCGTAACACCAACAGGATTTGGGATCGAGATTGATGCCTTGTTCGTAAATTGCGATCGCCCTTTCCAATTCCCCTTGATTCCGCAGCGCATCGCCCAGCTTCTTGTACAGCCAACTGTCCTCTGGTTCTAGCTCAACAGCACGACCAAAAGCAACTGCGGCTTCAGACCAATTTTCTAGTGATTCCAGAACTTCCCCCAAACTATTGTACAGCCAACAATCATCGGGATTTAACTCAATAGCTTTGCGGTAAGCCGCCGCCGCTTCCTCCCAATTTTCCACTGCAACTAAAGCCTTACCTAATCTATCGTAAGACCAACAAAAATCGGGATTTAGCTCAATTAATTTGCGGTAACTAACAGCAGCTTCCTCCCACTCAGAAAGCTCCATCAGCACATCGCCTAAATTGTTGTAAGTCCAACAAAAATCGGGATTTAACTCAATAGCTTTGCGGTAAGCAGCAGCGGCTTTGCCGTATTCCTCAATCGACTGCCAAGTTTCGCCCAAAAAGTGGTGAGACCAGCTAAAATTAGGGTTGAGTGCGATCGCCTGTTGGTAAGCCGCCGCAGCTTCGTCAAACAGTTCTTTTTCTTGCAAACTTTTACCAAGCTTGTGGTAAGTTGAGTAGTTGCCAGACTTAATTTTAATAGCTGTCTGATAGCGTTCGATCGCCTCATCCACATAACCCGCATCTGCCGCAATATTCCCCAACTTTTCCCAACCGAGAGACAAAAGAGTTTGCTCTTCCCCCAAATTTTTATTATCAGTTTTTTTGACAATCAGTTGATAGCCTTTGTGCACCACTTCTAACTGACTGGCAAACATCTCCAGAAAAACATCGATTCCGATTTTAGTATCTTGCTCCGGGCTGTCGGGAAACGTAAACTCGTAATCGTCAAAAATCATCAATCCCCCAACTTTCACCAATCTCCAAGATAAAATCGCATCTTGCAGAGCGCTGGTGGGTTTGTGACAGCCATCAACGTAAGCAATATCGTAAAATTCTGAATCCAAGTTTACTAACAAATCTTGAGAGTAACCTTCCAATTCAATTACCTTTTGTGCCGCTCCCGTTTTAACAATATTGCCCTTAAAAGTTTCTTGGAAATACAAATCGATGCAAGTAATCTTTGCCGTCGGATCAGTTAAAATATTGTCCAACAGCCAGCAAGCCGACATTCCTTGAAAACTGCCGATTTCCACAACTTGAAAATCCGCAATTCCCGCAAACTGCTGCAAGTGCCGTTGCCAAATAGGAATATTGTGGGTAAACCAATCTTGAGTAAATTGATAATCTTTCGCCGCACATTCAGGCCAACCCCTCAATTCGCTGGCTTTTTGGTGGCAAACGATCGCTTCTTCCAATTCTCCTAATTGCGGTAAAATATTTCCGAGATCGTTGTAAGGCTGAGAATTGCTCGGATCGATCGCAATTTGGTTGCGGTAAGTAGCGATTTGTGCGTATAACTCCTGTTGTTTCGTCCGAACTTCCTCAAGTTTGGCGACAACTTCCGCAGCATTTGGTTGAATTTGCAGTGCCATGCTATAAAATACGATCGCACCTTCGAGCTGCTTCTGTTTCGCTAAACTATTACCTAAATTTATAAAAAACTGGGTTCCATCTAACTCAATTCCCAGCAAGTTGTGGTAAATTTTCCCGCTGGCAAGTACCTCAATAGCTTGACAGTAAGTTGCGATTGTGCTATCTAAATCCGATTCGCTGCGCTTCCGCAAAACATATCCCAACCTCTGATTAATTCCCCTCAAACTCGGTTCAAGTTGAATCGCGTGCAGGAAAGCAGCAACAGCTTCATCCCAGGATTTTTCGCAGGTTAAGGCAATTCCCAAATTGCAATAAAACCACGGAATATCTGGATTTATTTCAATAGCTTTGCGGTAGGCACTAACAGCTTCTTGCCACAGCTTTTTGTGAGCAAAAGCTTCGCCTAAATAATAGTGCGCCCAATAGGAATTTTGATTAATTGCCAGAGTCTGGCGGTAACATTCAATTGCTGCATCAAACTCGCGCTTTTGCACGAAAATATTGCCCAAACCAAGGTAAGCGCGGGCGTAATTCGGATTTAGTTCGAGGCTTTTGCGGTAACAGGCGATCGCCCGATCGCATTCTCCTCGCTCCGCCCAAGTTTTACCCAAACTGTGGTAAGATTCAAAAGAATCTGGATTGAGGGCAATGGCTTGTCGGTAATTGGCGATCGCCTCATCCCACCGCTTCTGATCGACCAGCATTTCGCCCAAATTGTGATAAGCTGTTGCTAGCTTCGGGTTTAACTTAATTGCCCGCGAATAACATTCAATTGCTTGCTGAAATTTCTGCAATTCAACTAAACTATTTCCCAGAGTGACGTGTTCCTCAGCAGTTGCCCAATTTGGGTCGATATTAAAAGCTTGATACCAAAACTCTGCCGCCTCTTCTCGCCGATCCAACTGCGTCCAAACTCTGGCCAACTGTCGGTAAGCAGCCGCAAAATTCGGTGCTAGGGCGATCGCTTTTTCGCAATTTGCGATCGCCTTTTCCCACTGTTTTCCTTGAAAATACAAACTGCCGAGATTAGCGTAAACTTCCGGCAAATTTGGATTGCGATCCAGTGCCACTTCATACCACTGCTTAGCCTGCTCAATTTCACCTCGAACCTGCATCACCTTTCCCAGAGTCTGACAAGCTACCGCCAAATTCGGTTCAATTTTCAACGCTGACTCGCAAGCAGCAACTGCCTCATTCAACCTCCCCTCGGCTAAATAAACTTCTGCTTGCCGACTCAAATCAACCGCTGCTTTTTCCATCTTCTCAATCGAGGGCATAATTAAACTTACTCCAGACACTAGCTAACCCAAACCCACCACTTCAACCATCCTTTTCAGCGAACTCAAGTTCACCAAAATATCCTCAGTCAGCGAATTCTGATACATCAACTGCCTAATAGGATAGCATTCAAAAGCCTCGCCAGCCAAAAAGTAATGTTCCAACTTTAGATATTGACTGATTCCCCAGTAATAATGGCTGATATAATGAGGCGACATCAACTCAATTACTTTAGTTCCCTGGCTGCAAAAAATCGTATTTGTCAAGCCGCTGCCGTGGGCGGCAACTATCACCTCAGCATGATAAAAATGAGCAATTTGCTCAGCCAAAGACATCGACTCAGGCAAAATAGAAACAAAGCCAGATTGTTCCAAAACCTCAACCACATCTTCCTCATTCAAAACTCTGCGGTATCTCGCTTTGCTGCGGCTGATGTAAATGCGTTTAGGATAACTAGCTTGAGGTATAATTCCCTTGAGAAACTCCCGCCTCAAAAAATCGATCGCCCACCCAGAAGGCCAGCCCAAATATCCCGCAAAAGAAGGTACAATCAACTCTGTTGCTTGTATGTGAGGAATGCGATCGCTCTCCAGAACCTTCTCCTCGGGAATGCCCAGAATCCTCAGACTTTCCCGCTGAAATTCGTGCTGACAACTGTTCACCAAAAACCAATCAATCTCGGCCAAATCCCTACCGCTGCGCCGCAGCAATTCAATCCTCGGCAAAACGTCCACCATCCAGTGAAAATAGACATTTCCCGACAAACCAGAAAGCACCGCCACGCTGCCGTCTATCTGCTTTAAAGGCGGAAAGGATTCTAAGTTAAAAACGCTGTGTTTTCTCACATCATGCTTCTCGCATCCCGGCAACAAACCAGGATAATCTCTAGACACATCAGCCAACAAATAATTATCAGGAGTAATGACAGCAATCGCCTTACAAATCAGCCAATAATTTTGCTGCGGCACAATCCAAACTCGTCCGTCGGGAATCTGTGCCACAAAAGTCTTTGGCGCATCCACAGGTATCGGTTGCGAGTTAGACAAACGGCAAACTCCCCAACCCAAATGCACCGGATCGAACCACTTAGAAATTCGGTGCAAACACAGCCCGCAAGTTAAACCCGCACAATCGGAATTTGCCAACTGCGAATTGGTAACATAAAATTTAGAAGTCGGAAGATTTTCGGCACAGGCTTCTGCTGCGGATTTCCAAACTATCTCAACATAATTGCAGGTATCTAACTTAGCATTAACCAGCCAATCCCAACTCGATAAATAAATACCGCGAGGAGGTTTGATAGAATTGCGATCGGGGGAGATAAAACTCTCTTGTTTCCACTGTTTCGGCTCTCCGTAACCGTGCATTTGCAACTCTAAAACCTGTTGATAATACTCGATCGCCCTTTCCCAACGCCCCTGTTTTTCCAGCAGTTTCGCCAACTCAAAATAAACCTGGGGTAAAGCGGGTTGAATTGTCAAAGCCATGCGGTAAACGGCAATTGCCGCGCCCAAGCGCTGCTGCTGCGCCAAGCAATTTCCCAGCCGCCAGTAAAGCTCTGGATTTTGCGGCTGAATTTGCAAAGCTTTTTGATAATAAGCGGCAGCCGATTCATATCCCCCGTACTCTGTTAAGGCATTCCCCAAATGCAGGTAAATTTCTGCTAAATAATCGCAAATTTCAGCAATCGGGAATTGGGCATCGGGCATCGGGCATCGGGCATCGGGAATTGGGAATTGGGAATCGGGAATTGGGAATGGGGCATCGGGAATTGGGAATTGGTAATCGGTAATGGGGAATTGGTAATTGGTAATTGGTAATGGGGAATCGGTAATTAATCTTCGCTCTTCCCTCTTCCTTCTTCCTTCTTCCTTGGCTTTTACATCCGTTACATCCGTTACAAAATCCGTTGCCGAACTTCCCATCAATGCTGTGAGAAATCGATCGCACGCAGCGATCGCCCTTGACAATTCATCATCATCAACAGCAGCAACTCTGCGCCTTTCTCCCAAACGGCAGTAAGCCTCAACAAAATCTGGCTTCAGAGCTATCGCTCGCTCAAAATAAGCCATGGCTTCGGCAATTTTGCCCAAAACCATCAAAGAAAATCCGGCGTCCGTACAGCCAGAAATATGCTCGGGATTTAGTTCTAGTACGCGATCGAAACAAGCAACCGCCGCCGAATGTTCTCCCTGCAATTGCCAAGCTTTGCCCAAATTGTAGTGAGCCAAAACCATGTCCGGTTCCAACTCGATCGCCCTGAGGTAAGATGCGATCGCCCTGGAGGGACTTTTCTCGTGGAACACCTGGCCCAAATTATTGTGCAGCGTCGCCCAATCCGGCTGAATCTCGATCGCCCGCTGGTAAATCTCGATCGCCTCAGCAGGGCGATCGTCCTTCAGCAAAATCACACCCAGATTGTTGTAAGCTTCCACATAATCCGGCCCGAGAGCGATCGCCTGACGGTAGCTATCAATTGCCGCTTCTAGCTGATTATTTTCATCTAAAACCACAGCGAGATTGTAGAAAGCAAGCAAATAATCGGGTTTTTGGGCGATCGCCTTTCGGTAACAGTCGATCGCCCCCAACAAATTACCCTGGTTGTGAAAAACATTTCCCAAGTTATAATGAACTTCCGCCCAATCTGGTTTCAAATCCAGAGCTTGCCGGTAGTGAAAAGCCGCCTCATCCAGCCAGCAATACTCGCTGTAAAGTTGACCCAAATAAGCATGAGCCAGCACAAACTTGGGCGAAATCTCCAAAGCTTGCACAAAAGCATCTCTTGCCGCCGTCGGATCGCCGCTAGCTTCGAGGATTTCGCCTAAAGTAGTGTAAGCTAGCGGCGAAAAAGGCTGTAGTTCGATCGCCTGATGGCAAAAATCGATCGCCTCAGTTAACTTCCCCCGCTTCAAATAAACTTGGGCTTGCCGGATGTATTCTTCAGTGGTCATTGCTTGCGGTGCAGTTGCGGTTGCTTTACCGCTTCAGGAAAACCTAGAAATTCTGATTTTAAAACTTTGATATTTTCAGACTATGTATATTTTAGGCGATCGGGCGCAGGACACAGCGCCATGCCCATAGGTGTCAACTTAAGTCTGAAATCCTTGATCTCTCTGGTTTGTATCAAGCGTCTCGATCTCCCTCGCATACCCCCTACTCCCCCAAATCGTTGCGGGGACGAAAGAGTAAGTTCTTGTCCCCCCCTGCGTGAGCGGGGGGCGCCAGGGAGATCTGGCTTAACCCAAGGGTATTGATTTATATTTTGTGCGATCGCCCGAGCGATTAATTTTATCAATAACTGTCGATCGATTTCATGACTTACGGACGAAATGCCTCAAATGCTGATCCCACTCCTAGCCGCCCTTCAAAAGGGGGGAACCTGAAAGCCCCCCGAGGAGCGGGGAGTTGGGGGGATCGATGCGTCCTGGACTTGATTTTTTCAACGGCCCCTGCTTGAGTTCCGGCATTGAATATTTAAACCTCACCCCGCTGGTGGCAGAATGAGGTTGAAATCCTTTAAAACTATCGGCTTTTGTGAGAACAGCCCGGAATTTTATCCAGTGCCGCCCCACAACTGCCAGTTGTTTTAGAACAGCTCGAAGTTGTTCGACGTAATCGTCAGACCAGTCTGCAACTGAGCAACCTTCAGCACTCCACTGCCGCCGTTGAAGAACAACGCACCGCTTGTGGGGTCGTAGATCAACTTGTTCGTCGTGGTGGCTCCTGGGTTGGTTTCGCTGAAACCTGAAACGACGACAAACTCGCTGGCATCGAAGCTGCTGCCCAAACCAGCGAACACACCGCCGGACTTCAAGCGGATCTTATCTTCTGCAGGTGTAAAGTCAGTGATCGTGTCTACGCCGTAATCGCCGCCAGCACTCGCGAAGTAGAACGTATCGCTGCCAGCACCGCCAGTCAGGACATCACTTCCTCTGTCGCCAGAGATCAAGTCATTGCCAGCGCCGCCATCAACAGTATCGTTGCCTTTACCGCCGTAGACGCTGTCGTTGCCGTCGCCGCCACCCACTGTATCGCTGCCGTCGCCGCCGTAGACTGCATCGTTACCAGTTCCGCCGAGTACGACATCGTTGCCTTTTTCTCCAGAAACCAAGTCATTGCCAGCACCGCCGTCGAGCAGGTCATTCCCTTTACCGCCAAAGATTCTGTCATCGCCGTCACCGCCAGCGACCACATCGTTGCCGCTGCCTGAAGCAATGATATCGTTGCCGGTGCCACCGCCAACACTGTCATTGCCGCCACCGGAAAAAATGATGTCGTCGCCACCGAGACCGGCAATGACATCATTCTCCCCAAAAGTCAGGATGATATCGGATCCTTCGGTGGCGTTGAACCTGTTAGCGGTTGCCTTGCCGATAATGTTAGAGCCACCGCCACCTCCACCTCCAGGTAGAGTAATTGCTGGTTGTGTTGGATTAGTTACCTGTGTCATTTACACTCCTCCTAAAAGATGAATCACTTTTCTACAATACACTTTTCCCTCCAAAGGGATTCAATAAATGGAACCGGACATCGGTTGAGACCCTAATTGACCCGGCTGCTATAGGCTGTCATGTAATTTAATTTGTCAGCAGGGAGCCGGGAACCGCGAGTTGAATCTTGTATTCGTTGAGCAGCAAGTATCGGTTGTTTTCTGCTTTGGACTCTCGACTCCATCACTCCCTCCTCTAACACGAAAATATTCCAGTTAAACGTTTGTGAGTCTACCATAGGTAGCTTAGGTGCGGCTAGTCATTTTTAAAACTGTAGCTGGGAAATACACATAGACCATTTTTAATGGGAGTATGCTCTCTAGATTGAGAAATTGCACCGCAGTCCTTGGCAACTGTCGCCCGAAAGTTCGATCGCCCGCAAAGGAGGTTGAACTGAGTTGCGATTTTTCAGTAGACTCTGATTGACCAGACTTTTGAGTTCCGCCCATAGTTCCCCAGAAATCTATTTTTTTTAGCTGGCTTTCACAGCAAGCCCGGGCACGTGGCAGTGCCCACATTCAATCAAACCCCACCTCAACAAAGTCCTGGACGCACTCTAGAGGCCGATCGCCTTGATTTTTCCACCGATATTCCTCGCGATCGACTCAGGATTTTCGCTAAACCACCCGGTTTCTCAACGAAAATAGGTTATTTCAGCAATGAGCGGCATCTATCCCGACACTCAGACAATGCAGCGCTTGTGTTGTGAACTTGGGATGAAGGGTGGGCCGCTAGAGTTCTGACGGTACTGTCAGTCGATTTTCCATTTTTCCATTTTTCGATTTGAGATTTTAGATTTACAAGGGCAGATTTACTTGCAGCATTGAATCAAAGGATCCCGAACTTGAGCGTTGCCCGAAAAGCCGGTCGTTGGGTCTAAAATTTTGGGCGGCTCACGGCCCTGCGGGGGCTTGTATCCGTTTTTGGGCGGGGGTAAAAGCTGAGAATAGGCTGCTGCGCATCTTAATTGTCTGTTGGTTCTGGACACAGTGTCAAACAGACAAATCTTTGACCAGCGACCAGCTACTCTTGAGAGTGTTCTTGATAGAATAATGATTAATTTTTTAGCTAATTACCTGAAACAAAATCATTTAAAATTATTTGTTAAAATATATATTATTGCTAATTGTTAACTTTGATCGGCTCATTAACAATTAGCAATTTCCCAGAAATTTGGTTCGGCATTCATATACAAACTGTACTATTTACCCGAGCGCTGTGCTTCTAAGTGAGCTGTTGACCCGTTGGAATAGCTCTGGCTGTCGTAGCTGTAGATGTGAGGGTCGCTCTGGAAAATGTAATTTATCGAAGTAGCGGCATAGTAGGTCAGCGCTAGCAGCGACACTGCATTAAGAATTCGATAAATTCGCTTCTCAGATATTTCGTTCATTTTCACTCCTACTTTTTGTGCAAATAGCAAATTTGGATACAGTGACGGCACTTTTTTTGAGAAGTTCCCGAAAATCCAATACCAGATACAAACTCCTATCGCTCGCCTTCTCAACTCGTGATGCCTCGCAGAAAACAAGTCCTGCTTGAGATTTGAAATAATTTTTGTGGGCTATTTCATATTGCAGTCTCTGCCTTGAATTGTCTATCTAACTGCGGTAATAGTTCGGCAATTTGGGCGACATCGAACTCTACGATTGCCTGTTTAGATCTGCTATAATTTGCAGTTATAGAGCCGCAAAAGCCTACAGGATAAATAGTTTAAGTTTTTTTACACAACCAATGATTTTTCCAAATTCAATTAATTGCGTGCAGATCTCGGAAGTTATAAAACTTATTAATTTAGTCAGCGGCACGCTGAAATATGTCTTAAGTTATACTTGTGCCAGCAACAGACAGTGTTACATTACAGATTAAGTTTGCGCTTGGTGTAGGTGGCAGATAATTTACGATCTAAAAATTGTTGCGGTCGCTGTCCGAAAATCTGGGTATCACACTTTTGAATGACAATTTTGAATGACAATTTTGACTGAGCGGCAACCTGAAATCACGATGCAACCAAATAAAAATAGGCATCAAAAAGCAGAAGGCAGAATTTGAGATCGGCAAAAAAATACTGTTTTGGGATTCAGAATTTTTATTTGATTCTACCTTCTAGGTGCCATTTTTGGTCATAACACAAGATGATTTACTTGATGCCAGGAGCGAGGAACGGGGATAATTTAGGCAAGATGACCCACTGTGCTTGAGTCAGTTAATTCCACAATTTATTAGGATTTTTGCTCAGATTTTGTAGCTTGTACAACAGACTTTCTGCTGGTAATTTGAAAAAGGGATATGGGTAGAACAACAGGCCAAACCAGGGGGCCGAGTAGTAAGGCTACCCAAGAGAGCAAGTCTTTTTTGGATGTCGAAGTATCCTTCCAAAAAACAATGAACCAAACAACAAAAACGATTAAGGAAATCGAAAAATAGCCAATAACGATCATTGTTTTACCTGCCTGCCTATATATGGGATCGAAGTATTGATGATTATTCTATCTCAGGCGGAGGCTCGCCGATCGCAACTTTCCCCCCCCTCGGCTGCAAGTGCCGCCCAAAGTTTCACAAGTCTCCGAGTCCAGAGTCTGCGATGTGGACGATCGGACACACGGACAGACTCCCGCAGCGGCGCGCTGCGCTCAAAGTCTTGCGACCAAGAGTTTTCGAGGTTTCATCTTACTTTGAGGCTACTGTGGCAATCACAGCAAATGCGATCGAGGTCTCTCTTTCTCTGTGATTATACTCACGTATACTCGGAGACTTAGATCACAAGTAGAGCCAAGAAAGATCACAAAGCTTAGCCGACGGCAATCACCCTAGTCTGTTCTCAAATGCTCGATATTAGAATAGTCGAGTTCAACGAAATTTCATGCAAGTTCTGACTTTAAAATCCGATCGCGCGATCGCTGAACTATTCTATCAAGTCAGCCATTCAGGCAATCTGACTCGCACTGAAAGTCACGGACTGCGGGCACTGTGCCTAAACGCTCTCAGTGAAGACGACCGAGATGCCGTCAACCGCCTGCTTCACGCCATCCGCCGCGGATGGGTCAGGATTTCCGATTAGTCCGGCTTTCCAAAAAAACGCAACTTTAGGAAAGATCCAAACCGCGATCTCATCAGTCATTCCCATTTCTTTAATCGAAAATCTAAAATGGTATGAGTCCCCTCAGACAGGAAGTTTAGATGAGTAGTTATTACTCTGTCTCCTGTAAAGCTTTGCCAGAAATCAGATTTCCGTGGTCGCTCCATTAACCCTCTACAAAAAATTGTGGCGATCGTTTCCATCGAACCCGGTTTCATAAAGAAGCCGGAATTTTTGATGTGAAGCCGTCAGTAGTCAGCAGTCAGTAGTCAGTAGTCAGCAGTTAGCACTGATTAAGTAAATCCACGGAAAAAAAACCACACCAAGACACCCAGTAAATGCAAGCAAAAGCGGGTTTCTGAACACAGTCAAAGTTTTACGTTGAATTAAGTCGATTTAGTTAGCAGTCATGAGTTAGCAGTCATTAGTTAGCAGTCATCGCCAAAAAACCATAGTATCTTGTAGGGGGATGTTAAGCGTGAAGAGCGCTCCTATACAAGCGAGTAGATGAGTGGTCTCACCCCCCGACCGATGTAATGTTTATTGGTAACGACATACTTATTAATTTTTTTCTAGGAAGTATTAATTTATTGGTCACAATTTTTTAACAAAAAATACATATTTGGGAGTTGCAAAAAGCGAGGAATTGTGAAGGGGTTTGTGTTGCGAGTTGTTCTCTCGATCGAGGAAACATCTGATCCCCAAGTCCGGCTGACACAAATCACTAATCAAGACGGAATAGATCACATTTACTCACGTATTTGAATCACATAAATATTCAGAAAATCAGTCAATACTATCAAAAGTGAGTTAAATAAAAAAACCAATGATGACACAAACGTTTTTACCTCAATTTACCATTGCAGAGTTAGTGTTTCAGGTATATCACTCGGGTCTGCTGACCGCCACTCACCGACAACAGCTTAAGACAGCGCTGTTAAATGACTGTCTTACCGAAGAAGATCAAACAGCCATCAACCGCTTGCTCCACGCCGTTCGCCGGGGCTGGCTGAAAGTTGTAGATTAAACGCCGGGCAGCAAAATTTTTGCCACTCCTCATTAAATTCACTGTCAATCGATTTGAGATTTGAGATTTGAGATTTGAGACTTCGGCGTGAGCTTGAACTGTCGAACGATTTGAGATTTTAGATTTAGTCCACAGATGAATCTGGAGATTGAACTTCGAGCGAAAATTTTTGACTCTCCACAAGGCCGTACGTGGCACGGTATCAGTTTTTGGGCTCTTTCACCAGAATGCAGAATTAAATCCCCTCAATAAAATCAGGAATTAAGCTAAATGTAGGGTGCGCCACAAGCACCCTGCGGTTTTAACTTCTGTTTTGCCAACTTATTTACTCAGAGATTGTGCCGTCAGGCATCATCGCCTCTCTCAGATTCGCCTCCTTTAAATTTGTCCCGCGCAAATTTGCTTGATGCAAGTTTGCTCCCCGGAGATTTGCTCCCTTCAGGGAAACTCCGCTCAAATCGGCTAGATGCAGATTTGCACAGCTCAAGTTAACTCCGCTTAAATCGGCTCCCTTCAAATCCGCTTTTTCGAGATTGGCTTCTGTCAAATTTGCCCAACTCAGATTTGCTTGAGTGAGGTTAGCATGGCTGAGGTCAGCTTGTGTTAAGTTGGCGTCGGTTAAATTTGCTTGAGTAAGGTTGATTCCGCAAAGTTTTACCTCTGTCAAGTTGGCACCTTGCAAGTTAGCGTTAACTGCATAAACTTGAATCAAAATTGCCCGCTGAAGGTTCGCATCTCTGATGTCTGCACCCCTGAGACTCGCCCCCGTAAAATCGGCCCCGCCCAGCACCGCACTCCGCAAAATGGCTCCGCTCAAATTCGCTCCCATCGCCTCGCATTCGCCGAAATTAGCGGACATGAGGTTGGCTTGGGAGAGGTCGGCTTGGCTGATATCTGCTTGATACAGATTGGCTCTGTAGAGCGTTATGCCGATCGAATTTGCACCTTTTAAACTAGCTCCAGTCAGGTCAATATCGCGCAAATTTGTCCTTGACATATTGATCCCAGCTAGGTCTACTGTACGAAAAACCCGTTCTCCGGCTGCATACCGTCTGAGAAGTTCCTCTGCATTCATGTCATTTTTCCCAAAATATTGAATAATATCATTGATATTTCAATAATATTAGGCATGAGCGACCTTTACGTTTCTTGGTCTGAGTACCATCGGAAAATTGAGGATTTGGCTGTAAAAATTCATGAATCTCAATGGAAATTCGATCGCATTGTCTGTCTGGCGAGGGGAGGGCTGCGGGTGGGCGATACTCTGTCGCGGATTTTCGACAAACCTCTGGCGATTTTAGCGGCCTCGTCCTATGGTGGGGCCGAGGGAAAAGTCCGGCGGGCGATCGAATTTGCGGCTAATTTGACAATGGTGGGCGATAATTTGGGCAGCCGCATTCTGCTAGTTGACGATTTAGTAGATTCGGGAATTAGTTTGGAGCAAGGTATCGTTTGGCTAAAGAAGCGCTACGGCGAGGATATTCAGGAAATTCGGACTGCTGTGCTTTGGTACAAGGCTTGCTCTGTTGCGAAACCGGATTATTATGTAGATTATTTGGCGGATAATCCCTGGATTCATCAACCTTTTGAAATATACGAAAAGATGAGTGCGGCTGATGAAAGCGGCGAAAGTGGGGAGTTAGTGTTTAATAAAAAATGGCTAGAGGGCGGGAGCGAGCGCCCAAAACTTTGATTGAATTCTTCCCAATATTTTGCAGTTATACAAATCCTGAAAAGTAGGGACACGGCAATGCCGTGTCCGGCTTGGGTTGGTAGTGAGTAATGCGAGTCCTCTGGTTTTTATGCGGACTAAAGTCCTCACTACGAACCAAAGAATTAGCGAACCGAAAGAATGCGATCGCCCAATTCCACAGTTCTTGCCAAAACTTCCTGCCGCGCCCACTTATCCGCAGCCAGAATATCATCCAAAGCCGGACTTTCACAGTTATCAGCTTGATGTTTGTCGCACACTTTCTCAATCAACTTCGGAATATCCAAAAACGCAATTTTTTCCTCCAAAAATAGCGCTACAGCCTGTTCGTTTGCCGCATTCAGCACCGCCGGCATCGAACCGCCCGCACGTCCCGCCGCATAAGCCAACTGCATACAGGGATACTTTTCGTGGTCTGGTTCTCGGAAAGTTAAATCACCGGATTTTACTAAATCTAGCCGCGGCCAATCTGTTTGAATTCGCTCCGGCCAAGACAAAGCGTAAAGTAGGGGTAAACGCATATCCGGCCAGCCCAATTGTGCCAAAACAGATGTATCTTGTAGCTCAATTAACGAGTGAATTATGCTCTGGGGATGGATGACAATATCAATATTGTCATAATCCATCCCGAACAAGTAATGAGCCTCAATTACTTCCAATCCTTTATTCATCAAAGTAGCAGAATCTATGGTGATTTTCTGCCCCATCGACCAATTCGGATGTTTCAAGGCATCGGCGACTGTTACTCCTGCTAATTTGTCGATCGGCAAATCTCGAAAAGAACCGCCGGAAGCAGTGAGAATAATTCGCCGCAACCCGCCAACCATCACACCTTGGAGGCACTGAAAAATTGCCGAATGTTCCGAATCAGCCGGCAATATTCTAACGCCGTGTTTTTCGATCAGGGGGTTGACAACGGGGCCGCCAGCTATTAATGTTTCTTTATTGGCTAAGGCGATATCTTTGCCTGCTTTAATGGCGGCAATTGTTGGCAGCAAACCGGCACAGCCAACTATGCCGGTGACGACGGCTTGAGCGTCGCCGTATTTGGCAACTTCGACAACGCCTGACTCGCCAGCAAGTAAAATAGGTTGAGGGTCGAGATCTGCGATCGCCTCCTGCAATTCCTGTAATTTATCTTCGGCGCAAATCGCGACAATTTCCGGTTTAAACTGGCGAATTTGCTGTGCCAGCAAAGTTACATTTCGTCCGGCGGTTAACCCGACAATCCGAAATTGTTCCGGGTATTGAGCTACAATGTCCAGAGTCTGAGTCCCGATGGAGCCTGTGGAGCCGAGAAGAGTTATTGCTTTCACAATTTTTTAAGGTTTTGTGGATTATTCTAATATTACGATTACTGGAACTCAAATTAGTAAAAATTTGCCATAATAAATTCTAGTCAGCAACGCAAGCGCACACTAGATAGGCAAGGTGCGCCTCGGCGCACCCTATATCTAGATAACTAAATCCTTCTTCCTTCTCTTTTAGATAATTAAAGCCTTCTTCCTTCTTCCATCCATCCGTGACATCCGTTAAATCCGTTAAAAAATCCGTTGCCGAACTTCCTTCTGCTCTTGTCAGCTTTTATGCAAAACTCCTCAGAAAATCTTGCAATCTCCGGCGAGGAAAGCCGCAGCACACTTGCGGAAAAAGCACCAGCAGCTCAATTATTCCCGCCGCCGAGTGTAGTTGGGATGGCGGGGGCTGCGGCTGTGATTTTCTTTTTGTGCAGCAGTTGGCGGCACGCTTTGTTTCAATCAACCGCTTGGGATTTAGGAATTTTTGACCAAGTTATCTATTTGATCGGCCAGGGAAAGCCGCCGATTTCGTCTTTTTTGGGCTTTCACATTATGGGCGATCACGCTAGTTGGATTTTCTATATATTAGCATTATTCTACAAAATTTATCCCGATGTTCACTGGCTTTTGGCAGTGCAAGCTGTGGCTTTAGCTGCGGGTGCTTTGCCTGTTTGGAGTTTAGCAAAATTGGCTGGTTTGAATCGAGAAAAATCGGCAGCGATGGCAGCGGTTTACTTGCTTTATCCGGTGGTTTTTAACATTAATTTGTTTGATTTTCACCCGGAAGTTATTGCTTTACCCGCTATTTTATCGGCGATTTTGGCGGCGCGGCTGAGTCAGCCTTGGCGGTTTTGTGTGGCGGTGATGGTGATTTTGGGTTGCAAGGGTGTTTTGGCTTTGACTGTGGTGGCGATGGGTTTGTGGCTGCTGCTATTAGAACCCGAAAGTTTATCTGGGGGGAAAAAAAAGGTGAGAATGGCGATTCCCTACGGGATAGCTCCGCTTCACGCACTTTTTGCTATTATCATCGGCACAGCCTGGTTTTTGATTGTTACCCAAGCAATTATTCCCGGTTTTCGGGGGACAGAATCAGGTAGTGTCGGGCGCTACGCTTATCTGGGAAGTTCGGTATTAGAAATTGCCGGAAATTTGCTATTAAAACCTGGATTGGTTTTAGGGAAAATCTTGTCATTGGACACTTTTAAATATCTATTTTTATTAATTTTACCCGTAATTTGGGGGCTGTCACCTCGACATTTAACGCCTCTGGTTGGCGCGCTGCCGACTTTAGTTTTGAATGTACTTTCCCAAGAACCATTTCAGCGGAGTTTAGCTTATCAGTATTCGCTCCCAGTAATCCCATTTTTGTTGTTAGCAGTTATCTCGAAGGAAGGAAGTTCGGCAACGGATTTTGTACCGGATGTAACGGATTTAACGGATGTAACGGATAGAGGTAATCAGGAAAAAGGAGAAAAATTACCCATTACCCATTACCCATTACCAATTACCCATTCCCAATTACCGATTCCCAATTTGAATGCTCCAAAAACAGTTATTATTTGGTCATTAATAGTGTTCTTGTTTTTGGGCGAGTCAAAGGATTTTTGGCTGTATCTCAATCGCGCTGACACTGCGCAAGCGTCGCGGGAAGCTGTCAGCCAAATTCAGCCGCAAGCTAGCGTTTTAACTGACAACCGACTGGCTGCTCATTTGGCTCACAGGCCCACAATTAAGGCACTTTCGCAAATTTCCTCCGAGGCGGATGCGGTGAATTTTGACTCTGTACTGTTGAATTTGCGCCATCCCTGGCCCGATACGAAGCAATTGGGCGATCGCACGGCAAATTACCTCAAAAAATCTCCCAACTTTAAATTACAATATCAAAAAGATGATATTTTGCTATTTCAAAAATTTGATAAGTAAACCGCAGATTAAGGCAGATGCAACACAGATGCAACGCAGATAAATGCACTCGGTAGCAGAGGCCTTTCAATAATTAATAAAAACTCAAAATGCTCGATTTAAAACATAAAAAAATTCACCCTGTAACATGGATGATAGGTGCAGCAACCCTCATCATGTTTGCCGCCAGCAGCGCGCGGCACGCATTGTTTCATTCAACTGCATACGACTTAGCAATTTTTGACCAAGCAATTTACTTAATCTCTCAAAATCAGACGCCATTTTCCTCATTAATGGGAATCAATATTTTAGGCGATCATACGGCGTTTATTTTCTATCCGCTAGCTTTGCTTTACAAAATATATCCAGATGTTCACTGGCTGTTATTCGTGCAAGCTTTCGCCCTAGCGTTAGGTGCTTGGCCTAGTTGGAGTTTAGCACGTCAAGCGGGATTAAACGAACCAAAGGCGATCGGAATTGCAGCCGTTTACCTGCTTTATCCAGCAGTATTTAACGTCAATCTGTTCGACTTCCACCCCGAAGTCATAGCAATGCCCGCAATCTTAGCAGCAATCTTAGCAGCTAGACTTGATAAAATATTGTGGTTTTGTGCCGCCACAGTATTAATCTTAAGCTGCAAAGCAGTCCTATCTTTGACAGTTGTAATCATGGGTGTTTGGCTATTCTTCTTTGAGAAAACGCGCAGGTGCGGACTCATAGCTATATTTCTCGGCGCGGCTTGGTTTTTGATAGCAACTCAAGCTATTGTACCGTATTTCAATCAAGGCAAACAGCACGCAGGTGTCGGGCGATATCAATATTTAGGAAATTCAGTTTTTGAAATAGCTGTTAATTTAATTTTGAAACCAAATCTCATTTTATGGCGTTTGTTTTCGGCTGATACTTTGGGATATTTATTTTTGTTATTTTTGCCTGCAATCTGGTGGCTTTCCCCGCGTCACCTGTCACCTTTAATTGGTGCTTTTCCCATGCTAGTGATGAATATTCTTTCGGATATTGAGGCTCAGCGAGATTTGATTCACCAGTATTCTGTGCCGATATTTCCATTTTTATTAACTGCTGTAATTTCTACCCTAGCAGACAGACAGAAAAGAGGCAGCAATTTCTGGAAAAATGCAGCTAATTATCTGTGGAATCACCGCAACTGGATGCCGCGAATTTGGAATCGAGTAGCGCAACGTATTTCTATTAAATCTGTTAAACATATCTGGACTCACCGCATTTGGGTTCACCGGAGTTGGAGAGGTGGAAAATTGCTGTTTGCTCATTTGTCAAAATTGGTGATTTTGTGGTCACTCTTAACTTTCTTGATTTTGGCAAAATACGGCTATTTCTGGACGGTTTATTTAGAATCTATCGATACTTGGCAAGCGACGCGGCAGGCAATTAACAGAGTGCAAACTCAAGGCAATGTTTTAACAGACAATTCCCTAGCGACTCACCTCGCTCACCGTTCAACAATTAAATTGCTGCATCAAGTTGCTAACGGACAAAGTTTGAATGAATTTGATTATATACTGTTAAATATGCGCCATCCTTGGCACGATACTGCGGATACTGCTACGAGTGTTGTCGCTCAACTTAAAAAATCTCCTGAATTTAAGATAGGCTATCAGCAAGATGATGTATTTTTGTTTGAGAAAGTTCGCAAATAATACCGTTTAGAAAAAATGTTGCTACATAACAATTGTTGGGTTTGTTTCGTTCATTCAATGTGTAAGGTGCGTCGCTATTAGATTTTCGCTCTTTTTTAGAGATTGTCGGTGGCGACACACCCTACAGATAGTGTTGCATTAATTTGGAAATTGGTATAATTAGTGATAATGAAGAAAATTAACTATTTTAAACATCTAAAATATCATCCGGTAATTTGGCAAATCGTCCTTTTTGCTCTAATATTTTTCCTGTGCAGCAGTGTACGCCACGCCTTGCTTGAATCCAACGCTTTTGAACTTGGAATTTACGATCAAGTAGCGTATCTCATCAGTCAAGGACAAACGCCGTTTTCCTCATTTCTGGAAATACACCACATGGGAAATCACGCTGCTGGGGTGATGTATCCCGTGGCTTTGTTGTACAAAATATATCCCGATGTTCATTGGCTGTTGTTGGTGCAAGCCGTAGCCCTAGCATCCGGTGCTTTGCCGGTTTGGGGTTTGGCCACTCAAGCCGGATTAAATAATAGTATATCTCGGGCGATCGCCTGTATCTACCTTTTCTATCCCCTAGTCTTCAATGTCAACCTCTTCGACTTCCACCCTGAAGTAATTGCTTTACCAGCACTGCTAGCCGCAATCCTAGCCGCGCGGCTGAATAAAACCCTGTGGTTTTGCGCTGCCATCGTCTTAGTTTTGAGCTGCAAAGCCGTGCTATCTTTAACTGTGGCAGCGATGGGATTGTGGTTGTTGTGTTTTGACAAAAAACGCAATTGCGGACTCATAGCTCTATTTCTGGGCGCGGGTTGGTTTCTGGTAGTTACTCAAGCAGTGATACCGTATTTCAATCAGGGAAGAGAACACGCGGGAATCGGGCGCTATGGATATTTAGGTCATTCTGTTTTAGAAATAGCTGTTAACTTAATCTTGAAACCAAATCAAATTTTATGGCGTTTGTTTTCGGCTGATAGTTTTGAATATTTAGCGTTATTAGTATTGCCTGTAATTTTGTGGATTTCGCCGCGTCATCTGACGCCTTTAATTAGTGCAGTGCCGATGTTAGCCATGAATATTCTTTCGGATATTCCGGCTCAGCGAGATTTGATTCATCAATATTCTATTCCGATATTGCCGTTTTTGTTGGTGGCGGTAATTTCCAGTTTAGCAGATAGGAATCAGCACAAGGGAAAGACAATATTTGATAAATTGCCAATTCCCGATTATCAATTGCCTAGAGTGATTGTAATTTGGTCGCTGATTGGTTTCTTGGCTTTAGCAAAATACGGCTATTTTTGGACTATTTATGTAGATTCCCTCGACACATTGCCGGCTAGCAGAGAAGCCATCACTCTCGTCAACACCAAAGGTAGTGTTTTAACAACTTCTCACATTGCTCCGCACTTAACGCACCGCCCTGTAGTACGCTTAACTCAAGCTCATACGCCTCCTGCAAATCTCGCAGAGTTTGAGTATGTCTTGCTGAATCTGAGATATCCTGGCTGGATGAGCGATCGAGCTTTTGTGCAAAACCTCATAACTCAACTCGCCAACCATCCCCAATTTACCCTCAAATATCAGCGGGATGACATATATCTCTTTGCCCAAACCGCTAATAAATAAATGATTTTATATCATATCTAACCGAAATTGATACTGAGAAAAGTTTGCTCAAATAATGTCGATGGTGCGTCGCTAGCTAGATTTTTCGTGTGTTTTGGGGATCGATCGTGGCGACACACCCGCTCGATTATTGTTGCATTAATTGTTCAAAGAGGAACCACTAATTCCCCATGCCCCATGCCCCATGCCCCATGCCCCATGCCCATCTTTCTGATACTCGGCTATATGCTGTTGATTATTCATTGAAATTAACCAATAGGTAACTCAATCACAAACTCCGCTCCCTCTCCAGGTTGCGAATTGCAGTAGAGCTTTCCCCCGTGCTTTTGGGTGACAATCTGGTGACTCATTGAGAGTCCTAGCCCCGTACCTTTCCCAGCATCTTTGGTTGTAAAAAAAGACTCAAACAACCGTAATTTAAACGCTTCATCGATGCCTGAGCCATTATCGGCAATCCTAATTCTGACCCAATTATCTTCGATAATTTCAGTTATAATTTGAATTGAAGGAATCGGGACTACTTCAGAAGAATCAGAATTTTTACTCCGCTCCATTGCATCTTCTAGGGCATCAATCCCATTGCCGATAATGTTCATAAATACTTGATTTAGTTGTCCGGCAAAACATTTAATTTTTGGCAATTTACCGTAATTTTTGGTAACAGTAATTTCCCGATGATTCTGATTAGCTTTGAGTCGGTGTTTCAAAATTAATAGCGTGCTGTTGATGCCTTCGTGGATATCGAAAGCAATCTTTTGGGAAGAGTCTGCTCGTGCAAACAACCGCATGGAATAACTGATATCGCGGATACGTTCGGCACTCTGCTGAAGAGATGCAAGCATTAGGGGTAAATCTTCCTCTACAAATTCTAGCTCAATGGCTTCGGCGTGTTCGACAATTTCTGACGCAGCTTCGGGATAATGCTCCTGATAGAGATGCAAATGTTCTAGTAAATCTTTCAGGTATCTGTCAGTATAGTTTATGTTGCCGCATATGGAATTAATGGGATTGTTAATATCATGGGTTACTCCTGCAATCAACTGTCCCAAAGTCGCCATCTTTTCATGTTGAATCAGTCGCTCTGTGGCTGTGGCTTGTTGTTCCTGTAACAGTTGCTTGACTCGTTGAATCAGTTGATTGAGGGCAGTTGCTAATATACCAATTTCATCTTTAGTGGTAACAGCAGCTTGTAAGTCAAAATTTCCCGTTTGGGTTGCTTCCTGAGCAATACGGGTGACTTGCTGGAGGGGACGGGCGATCGCCCGACTGGTATAAATCGCGAGCAAAATGGCGATCGCCACGGATAAAATCAGACTCCCTGTAATAACCTGCACTCGCAGCACCTGTACATTCGTAAACTCAGTTTTTGCTTCTTGGTACTCTTTGTACGCTCTTACCTTTAATTTATCTAGATCTTGTAAAAAATTCTTCAATTGCAGCGATGCAGGACTGCTACCAAAAGTCAAAAGCTGGCTGCGAAATACCTGAATTGCTGCTGGTGATAATTCAGCAGAATTAATTGCCTTTAATATCGCCTCTGTTTGCTCCAAGTAAGCCTCTGGAATCCCTTCATTGGTTTGCAGAAAGCTTCTGATACTCTCTATTTCACCAGGTGACTCCTCAACCTTAGGATTTTTTGTATCCCCTTCCGAAGACTTAAACTCAGACCATTCTTTTTTGAATATATCCACATGGTTTAAAAAATAGGAATACTGTTGATCCAGCAAATCTCGATTCTCCAATAGCATCAGGATCTGCTGTTGGTGGAGGAGAACTTGCAATAGCTGGATCTGCAATTCACTGATGGATTGAGTTTCTTCGATCGCATCTTGTTCGTGCTTAACAGCTTGTTGATGGTATTGATCGGCGATCGAGATTCCTGTAGCGGTTCCCAGAATTGCCACCCCCAGCGCCAGCCCATAGCCCAGACTAATCTTTTGTCCTACCTTGAGACAACTGAACCAATGCTTCAGATGACGCAAACGCAACTTTCGTATAACTGAATGCTTTAATAAATGCCTCTCATGTCGATCGAATAAGAGACCAAGTTTGAATCTATTTTTAGTTTCTGGCATAGAACTTATGGTATAAACTGAATATAATTATAATGACAATTACTTGTAAAAAAAACAAAAACTAGGAATCAAAATCAATCAATCAATTACTTCAAGAAATTTTCTCAAGTCACCTGATAGTAAATAGATCGGATACCTCACCAACCAGTTTTCAGTTTTTCCCCTACATAAAATTCATCACTCTAACTACCAAGATAAGCTACAACCAATGAATTTGACAACCCTACCATGATTTTTCTCCATCCGCTTCATTACCTGGTTAGCTGGCTGGCTGTCGCCGAGGTTTTTTCCACGACAGGTTCCGCCTCCTGTGCTTTTTCGTTCTGTGTATGCTTCAATCCTCGACTTTCAAAGTTCTTCTTGCTAACTTCACATAAGTTTTCACAGTTTCATAGGGCATTTCCAAATCAGTAGCAATATCAGACAACGATTCCCCCAATTCCCGGCGCGCTAAAATCGTCGCCCAAGTTTCCGCAATCTCACCAGCCCGACTCCCGCCTGTACGCTTTCTGTGCGCCATAAACTTTTCTGTCAATTCATCGATTCGCGCCGCCAATACGCTTTGGATTGAGACTTCGGGTAGGGATTCTGTCAACCACTGTGTTCGGGTTTGTCCCAATCCAAAAGTTGTTTTATGTCCCGTGCCGCAGTACGGCGCTAATCGCCCCAAGGCATAAAATAATTGTACAAAATCAGGGCGCAACCCGGCCGATCGCCCGATCGCAAATTCCACAGCCCCAGTAAATCCCGTTACCATGCCTTTTTTACCGGCCGCTACCTTGTGCGACTCCAACTTGTGGCGGCTAATAATCACATTTTCATCAATCCAATTCAAAAACTCTGCTTGGTTAAACTGGACTCCCGAAAAGTTATTCCAGCGGCGCAAATAGCTGTGAAAAACATTTTCGGGAACTGGTAGCGGGAAGTGATGCCCTTTGCTGCGAAAGCTTGTGGGAGTTACAAAACTAAGTTTTATGTTTCGTGATGGTGGAAGTTCTGCTGTTAGTAATTGCTGGTAAGTTGTGGGAGGTAAAGCAATTTCCCAAGAGCGAATTAGTAGCGGAGCATTTCGCAACTCTATTTCTTGGGGCAAATTTTGCAGCCACTGACTCAGCCACTGTACTACTCGCTTTGAAAGTCCTGTGACGTACCAGCGATAAATGCGATCGCCCAAAAGCTGAAATTCCTTACCGCTAGAGGGCAAATCACCCTCCAATCCCGAAACAGTAAAGGCTTTTTCAGACTGATCGTCGTGCAAAAGTTGCGATAAATCCGGGTCAGTTTCCTGTATTTGATACAAAAACCAAGCGTGTAAACCTATAGCATACTGCGCGTACAGATAGCTAGCACTGCGGGGGGTCAATTCAAACACTAATCCGACCAACTCGGTGTCAGCGGGCCAAATCTGCCCAGAGTCAGGAGATTTTTTGGTGCGGGTGGGGTGCGGGGAAATTGCCATCAGATGCCAGAAACAGGAACAGCGTTGTCATATTTTATCTGGTTTTTATCCCCATTGGGGGATCTTTTTGGGGATGGCGGGCGATCGCCCAAATCTATTAGCAGCTCCAAAAACCGGGTCAACCGCCAGTTTCCCGAAGCCGGAGGGATGCTGAAAAATCCCCAAAAAACCGACAACCTAAAACTCAATTTTTGTCAAGTTTTTCCTCCTTGTAAGTAAAGAGAAATATACAAGTGTTTAAAATCACATTCTGGGGTACAATTGTCAAAAGCTCGTAGCATCCTCAACTCCGATCCTAAACTATGAACACAACAGAAAAATCCAAACTCTCCAACGAAAAAACTTTGGAGGCGATGAAGAATTTCTCCGAAACCTACGCCAAGCGTACCGGCACTTACTTTTGTTCCGAGCCTTCAGTCACTGCTGTCGTCATAGAAGGACTAGCAAAACACAAGGACGAACTAGGCGCTCCCCTATGCCCTTGTCGTCATTACGAAGATAAAGAAGCCGAAGTCAAAGCCGCCTACTGGAACTGTCCTTGCATTCCCATGCGCGAGCGGAAAGAATGTCACTGTATGTTATTTCTGACGCCAGATAACGATTTTGCTGGAACTAATCAGGAAATTAGCATGGATCAGATTCAAGCTGTCAGAGAGACTATGTAATCGGTTAAGTAGGCGGTCGTGAAATTGGTAGCTGTTGTGAAAATAGGTCGTAATTTTTCCGATTTTTAAGACTTAGCTATTAACAAAAACCGATCGCCACTCCACCATGTATAGCATCGCTCACTTAAGCGATGGAAAATTTGAGATTTTAGATCTTTAGATTGATGAATTATTAATTTATTTTCAACACCTCATTTTTCAGAAAAAGGCTATATCCCAATTAAAAATTCCCAATTTCAAATAAATGACAGAGGAAATGCCGATCGAGTTTTGGCAAGGTATCGAACAGTTTAACAGCCAAGATTTTTACGCTTGTCACGATACCTTAGAGGCTTTGTGGATGGAAGCGGGCGAGCCGGAAAAAAGGTTTTATCAGGGAATATTGCAAATTTCTGTCGCGCTTTATCACTTAAGCAATCAAAACTGGCGCGGTGCAGTAATCTTGTTGGGAGAAGGCATAAATCGGCTGAGTTATTATCAGCCGAGTTATGCGGGAATTGCTGTTGAAGAGTTGCTGGGACAAAGCGCTAAACTTTTGAGCGCTTTGCAACAAGCCGGCCCGGAAGCAGTAACTAATTTTCTACCATTGTTCGCAGGTACAGAAGTTGCAGGCTTGCAGTTGCCGTACATTATCAAAGTAGAACAGGTTTCAATATCATAAAGATTACATCATCAAATTATTGCACGGGCTTTATTTGATTATTTTTTATTCGTAAGGAATGCCAGTTTTTGTTGGCTAAAAGTCGTGCCAGAGAGGACTAAAGTCCTTACTACGAACCTTGAGGACTAAAGTCCTTACTACGAACCTTGAGGACTAAAGTCCTTACTACGAACCTTGAGGACTGAAGTCCTTACTACGAACCTTGAGGACTAAAGTCCTTACTACAAACCTTGAGGACTGAAGTCCTTACTACAAACCTTCAAGACAGGACTGAAGTCCTTACTAAAAACTGTAAATCATCCAAACACGTAGTGAAAATGGCTGTTGTATTGCTAGGATAATTGGTTGACGCTCTCGGCGAGGTCGATCGACCTCACGAGACTTTTTCACGGCCGTTAAGATATAATACCTAACCGATCGGGTGTGGTGGAGCTAATCTCCCTAGAGAAAAATCAGGGGTGAGATAATGCCCTTCAGCAATTTCAAAAATTTTGAGGCTTGCCAAGCTATGATGCCCTCCGCTAAACTACTCAACTCCCGCATATTTAAAGGATTATCGCTGCTGTTGCCGCTGACTCTGGCTAGCGCGATCGCCTCTCCCACCTACCCGCAAGCTGCCCCGCCCCGCACTCTTTCCGTGCGATCGGACGTTCAAGAAGCCGACTCCAAAACAGGCATCGTCACAGCCCGCGGCAACGTCCAAATCAACTATCCAGCCCGCCAAATCCAAGCCACCGCAGCTCAAGCTCAATACTTCAGCCGCGAGCGCCGGATCATTCTCAGCGGCGACGTGTACGTCTTGCAGCAAGGCAACAGCCTGCGCGGCGAAACCGTGACATACTTGATCGATGAAGGTCGGTTTATTGCTCTGCCAGACAACCCGGGACAGGTAGAATCCGTCTATCTGGTGGCGCCGGAACAAGATGCAGCAGCCCAAAATGCGATCGGCCCCAAACCTGCCCCGGTTAATCCCAATCCCGCTGTTAAACCGCCCGCACGTCCCCGAACAGCCCCTAAGTAACAGCTCCCGATCGCAGCAAAATTTCGCATCGGCAAAAACATCAACTGTTGCATATCTACCTTGGACAATAATTTTTATTGCCATTCTTGTGGAACAGGCATCCTGCTTGTTCCGGGATCGGATCGCAAATGCGCGACACTTGAGAACCCAAAATAGATGCGAAATTTCGTCTGGGAAAAAGTAAGAAGCTGGAAATTATAAACTATCAACTTGAAACGCCATCGCACCAACCCGCAGTCTGAAATTTAACTGGCAAGTAAATCCACCTAATTAAACGTAAAATACGGATAGCTCACACGCTGGCTCTGCATTCCTTCTTCCTTCCTTCTTCCTTCTTCCTGATGACTAATGACTAATGACTGCTGTGCGATCGCGGGGACAGCCAAACATGACGCCAGGACCAATCACTAATGACTAATAACGTTCGCTATTCGGGGACGCTCGCACTCTTGACGGCAAGACCAATGCCCCATGCCCCATGCCCACCCTTCGACTTCGCGAGCGGGCAAGATGCCCCATGCCCCATGCCCCATGCCCCATG
>NZ_JAUBUN010000059.1:26985-38219 GCF_036702665.1 Microcoleus sp. Aus8_D2 | reverse complement strand
GTCGGAGTTGGAGTTGTAGTCGTCGGAGTTGGAGTTGTAGTCGTCGGAGTTGGAGTTGTAGTCGTCGGAGTTGGAGTTGTAGTCGTCGGAGTTGGAGTTGTAGTCGTCGGAGTTGGAGTTGTAGTCGTCGGAGTTGGAGTTGTAGTCGTCGGAGTTGGAGTTGTAGTCGTCGGAGTTGGAGTCGTTTCCGTCGTAGTCGTCGGAGTTGGAGTCGTAGTCGTAGTCGTAGTCGTAGTCGTAGTCGTAGTCGTAGTCGTAGTCGCAGTTGGTCTGGGAGAAAACGTCCCAGTCACACTGATAAAATCAGTGGCATCGATCAGCGCCGAGGGAGTGTTGACCAAAATTGCTAACAGCTTGCCGTCGATCGTAATTACCGTATCTCTGAGATTGGCACCATTACCTTGGCTGACTTGCAGTTGACTGAAAGATAAACTGCTCGGCAGTCCAAAGAAATCCTCAGCCTCATTGTAATCAGTAATTAAAACCAAACTTCCCGGGCCCGCTCCCAATCCAAAGATATCACTGCCACTACCCCCAGTTAGAGTATCGGAACCTTCACCTCCAACCAGAGAATCATTACCCTCTGCCCCAAATAAATTGTCATTACCGAAACTGCCCAAAATTGTATCGTCGCCGAGACCTCCGGCCAAGGAATCATCGCCAAAGCCGCCGTCGAGAACATCATTACCTTTCCCACCAAACAGGAAATCATTGCCTTCATCTCCCATCAGACAGTCGTCGCCTTCATCGCCCCGAATCGTATCCAAACCGGTGCCACCAGAAAGTGTATCGTCAGCCTTCCCGCCGAATAGTTGATCGTTGCCGGATTCTCCCAAGAGCGAATCTCTGCCTGCATTGCCGTACAAAGTATCGTCGCCGTCACTGCCGGCCAAATAGTCGTTGCCGTCCAGGCCAAACAGTTGATCTCGCCCGCTACCGCCGTTGAGAGAATCGTTCCCAAAATCCCCGTACAGATAGTCATCATCACTATTTCCGAACACGGAATCGTCGCCGTCATTCCCTCTGAGGGTGTCGTTGCCAGTACCGCCGGCAATCACATCATTGCCTCCGTTGCCACGAAGCAAGTCGTCCCCTGCGTCTCCCAACAAGCTGTCTAACCCGTCGTTGCCGTCGAGGCTATCGTTGCCCAAACCGCCTCTGATCGAGTCATTGCCGTTCCCGCCAGAAAGAAAATCGCGGCCTTGGTTGCCAATGAGCTCGTCATTTCCTTCACCCCCAAACAGCGAATCGGCTCCCTCGCCTCCGAGAAGCTGATCGTTGCCGCCGTCTCCCTCTAGGGTGTCATCTCCATTCGCACCCAGCAGCGTGTCATCGCCATCTAAGCCGCGAATTCGATCGCCCTGGGTCGTACCTAGAATAAAGTCGTTGCTGTCTGTGCCGATCAGGTTTGCCATAGGGGATACACCGCTCCTCAATAAAATAAATTGTTTTAAAGTATGTCAATCGCTTTCGTGACAAGGCATTGCTGCTTGCCTACGTTAGCATAGTTGAGATTTTGGCAAATTGCCGCAAGGGGGCGGGAATTTTTGCTGTCTGGATGTGCGATCGGCAAATAGGTTTGATCGTTCCGAATGCGAGTCCGCATAAATCAGAGGACTCGCATTCCGAACGATCAAACCTATTTGAAGAGTTTAAAACCGGTATCATCACTAATTACGAATGACTAATAACTAATGACGGCAGGACGGCAGGACGGCAGGACTTTCTTGACTAACAGGTAGGACGATCGCAAATTCAGTCCCCTCACCAACCGCAGAGTTGCAGCTCAACTTACCGCCGTGGGTTTCCACAACAATCTGGCGGGCGATCGCCAATCCCAATCCTGTCCCTTTCCCTACCGCCTTCGTGGTGAACAAATGGTCAAAAATCCGCTGTTTTACTTCTTCTGTCATCCCTGCACCGTTATCGGCAATTGTAATTTTGATGTGGCGATCGCCCTCCAAACCGCTCCGCACCCTGATACAATTAGGATTCGCTTCAATTCGATCAAAACTGCGGCCTTGACTTGACTCATCTAGGGCATCGATCGCATTGCTGAGCAAATTCATAAAAACTTGGTTCAGTTGACCGGGAAAGCATTCGATTTGAGGCAGATTCCCGTAGTCTGTAACGACTTCGATCGCCGGACGGTGTTCGTTAGCTTTCAGCCGGTGTTTGAGAATTAAGATGGTGCTGTCAATGCCATCATGAATATTAAAGGGAACTTTGTAGTCTTTATCTGCTCTGGAGAAGGTGCGGAGGCTCGTGCTGATGCCCCGAATGCGATCGCACCCCACTTTCATCGACGACAGCATCTTCGGCAAATCTGCTAAGGCATATTCTAAATCAATATCCTCAGCATCTTGTTCGATTTCTTCGCCGGGATTTGGCAGTTTTTCTTGATATAATTTTAAGTGGTTAATTACATCATTGATGGTAGTTGTTGCTTCGTCAATATTGCCGTTAATAAAGCCGACAGGATTGTTGATTTCGTGGGCGACTCCGGCGACGAGATTGCCCAAGGCGGACATTTTTTCGCTTTGCACGAGTTGTAACTGGGCTTGCTGTAAGTCCAAGAGCGATCGTTCTAATTGCTGGGCGTAATCTTGGGATTGTTGGTACAAGCGGGCATTTTCCAGAGAAATCGCCGCTTGGGCGCACAACAGTTGAATGACTTCCGTGCGATCTTGTGTAAATGCACCAATTGTCAAGTTATTTTCTAGATACAGCAACCCGATTAATTTACCCAAATGCAAAATCGGCGCGCACAGCAAACTTTTGGTGTTTTGCTCCATCAAATACCGATCGGCAATAAAATCATTTTGTGCTGCTGCATTATCCAAAACAACAGTTGTCAAAGTGCGCTTAACATAATCGATCGCAGCAGCGGGAACCACCTCGCTACCTGACAGCGGTACCGAGATTGAGATGACATTTTCCTTGAGGGAGGCTACAGCTTCGATCGCAATATTCCCCTCCTTAATCAACAACAAAACTGCTTTAGTCGCCCCAGCATTTTCCATAACCACAGACATCAGTGCCGCCAGCAATTTTGCTAATTCTATTTCACTCGATAGAGCTTGGGAGGCTTTGATAATGGTATGGAAATCGAGGGCTGTTACGACATTTCTGCTAGATTGATTTGTGTGGGTTATTTGATGTAAAGCCGACGCTTTTTCGATAGTTTGCAGGCAAGTTTCGCCGAGCGCATAACGATTTTGTTTGACCTGTAATATGGGATAAAGCAATTGGGGATAGCGTTTCTCTAAGTCATCTATTTTGGCTTTCGCACCCCAGCGAGCATAGCAGTAATAGGCATCTTGCATATAACCTGCGGCAACTTTTTCTTTGCCCCAGTTGAGATAGAATTTAGCAGCGAGTTCGTTGGCGAGGGCTTCATCTTGAATGAAGCTGTTAGCTTTAGCACTTGTAATGGCGCGATCGTAAACTTCAATAGCTTCGAGTTTATTGCCTGACACTCGATGTTGTTCGGCTGCTACCAATTCCCAGCGATGCTGATGATTTGTCGGAGCCAAAGCTGCCCAATGCTGCAATTTGTCTTGATGCTGTTGCACTTGTAGCAGGATTGAAAGTTGCTCTTCTGGTGAAGCTTCTGCATACAGGGTTAATTGAATCAGCGCATCAAAAAAGGAGTAGAGGGGAACCATAACCATCGCCACAGCACCATCCAGATATTGAGCAGTTGTGGCGGAGCTGTGGGCTGCCTTCTCATCCTGCCCAAAGAGATAATAAAGAGTGGTTTGGTTAAGGTGCCAGATTAATAATGCAGTGCGCTGATTGGTCGATCGCAACTCGGCGAGGGATTTTTCGCGATCGAAGATTGTCCCACTCAGGAGATAAGAAACCTCAGCTTGCCCCAATAAATTGAGTACAGTCTGTTGATAAATCTCTTGATAGTGGCGGGAATCTGTGTGTTGATATTGATGAATGGTTTGACGGTAGGCATCCATTGTCTGGGCAAGTTCTGCTAATTCCTGACCCGCATAATAAGCGTAATAACAGTATGCCCATGCACTGAGGCAAGCGTGCTCGATATCTCCAGTTTCGAGTCCGCTGCGGTAGGCTTCTTGTAACCCAGGAAGAATTTCAGAGAGGGAGATTTTCCAATGTTTAATAAAGTGGTTCACCACATACCAATTTCGAGATTTGAAGGATGTCAGTTGGAGTCGATCTCGAAGGTTTAATGCCAATTCCCCAAACTCATAGCCGTTTTCGAGATCGCCAATAATGCCACACAGGATTACGCCATATTCGCCGTAAGCAAATATAGAAACGGGACCATTACCAGATTGGATAGATAATTCGACTTGCTTGAAAATTAGCAGCGGCAGTAAAGTAGGAGCCGCACTAAAGGCAGCAGGCACCAAAGCCGTCAAGATTTCCATCGCAGCCAAAAGCTGGGGATCGTTCATGGTTGGCAAATCTAGCAAACTGCGGAATGATTTGTCTGCCCACAGTTCGCGCGTCATTCCAAACGCTTGTCCGATATCCTCCTGGGTAGGTTGCTCTGGCAATTCAATACCGAGAGAATGTAACACCGGCAACCCAATCTGAATCGCATTTAAAAGTTGCCCTTGAGCTTTTACTCCCATAATCCGAGTTTGCTGGACTTCGATCTTATCTAGCAAGGCTTTGGCTTGTTGCAATACCACGCTCGCCCACCGTTCCATTTGCTCAAAATCGGTGTTGAGATAGCTCGCCTCAGCAATCTCTTCATGCAGTGCCAGAGTTAGCGGATAATGACTTTCCCAAGCATCTTTTGGTAACAGATCTATCCCTGTTTTCAAATAGGAGTTCGCCGCTCCATAGGCAGTAGCTGTTTTCGCTTTTCGTCCTGCCGATAAATTCAACTGGGCTAAATTTTCGCGCTCCTGGGGTGACGCAATTAGGTCAATGCCAACATTCAAATGATTGACAATTTCAAATAGCCGCTCTTCCCGTTCGCTGGGGTCAGAATTGCGTAACAATAACTGCCCCATTTTCAGATGAGTTGACTGTTTTTGGTCTTCAGCGATCGAAGAATAAGCAGCTTGTTGAACGCGATCGTGCAGGAATTTATAATTGACAGTTTGCGATCCTTGTTCCTGAATTAACTGTCCCACATAAAACTTATAAACTTCACTTTGAGGCAGAATTAACCCTGATTGTAAAGACTTCCATAGAGATGTGGCAACCTCGGTTTGCGACTGCTCAGAAACGATCGCCAATGTATTCAAATCGAACTGATTCCCAATACAAGCTGCTAACTTCAAAATATCCTGAGTCGCTGAAGGCAGTTTTTGCAATTGCAGGGCCATAAACTCCACCACATCATCCGTCAGTGCCGCTTCCCGCACTCGGACGATATCGCACTGCCAATATCCGGCTTGCCGGTCAAACTCAATTAGTCCGTCTTGATGCAGTGCCTTGAGAAACTGCGTGGCAAAAAAGGGATTTCCCTGAGTTTTTTGTGCGACCAAATCAGTCAATGGTTTTGCCACATCTGGAACACAATTGAGGGTATCAGCCACCAAATGATTGAGACTTTCTACACTCAATGATTCCAGAGTAATAGTATTCACAGTTGCCCCAGCTTTGACCACTGCGCCCAGTGTCAGCATCAACGGATGTGCTGGCGAGACTTCATTATCTCGGTAGGCACCAATTACCAATAAATAACCCGTTTCTGACTCGGACATCAGTAGCTGCATTAACTGTAGCGATGCGGAATCTGCCCACTGCAAGTCATCCAAAAACATCACCAGGGGATGTTCTGGTTTTGCGAACACCTGAATAAAGTTTTGGAACAGCAAATTAAACCGATTTTGTGCCGCACTTCCTGAAAGTTCGATGGCGGGTGGTTGCTTACCGATAATTTTTTCTAGTTCGGGAATTACTTCAATAATAACTTGCCCGTTATCGCCTAGTGCTTGCAATATTTTAGTTTGCCAATTTTCTAATTTCTCGTCACTTTCACTGAGCAATTGTCCCATTAAATCTCGAAATGCTTGCACAAAGGCTCCCAAGGGAATATTGCGGTTGAATTGGTCGAATTTCCCTTTGATGAAGTAACCGCGTTGCCGCACAATGGGTTTGTGGACTTCGTTAACTACAACTGTTTTCCCTATCCCTGAAAATCCAGCTACTAGCATCATTTCAGTTGTGCCGCTAGTAACCCGATCGAAGGCTGCAAGTAGGGTTCCTACTTCGGTTTCTCTCCCGTAGAGTTTCTCGGGGATAATGAAGCGATCGCACAAATCCCTCTGGGCTATTTCAAAACTATCTATTTTACCACTTTTTTGTAATTGAAACAAACATAATTCTAAGTCAAATTTTAGCCCCAAAGCGCTCTGATAGCGGTTTTCAGCATTTTTTGCCATCAATTTGCTGACAATAGACGAGAGTACCTGCGGGATTTCCGGCTTAATTTCATGCAGCGATCGCGGCTGTTTGGCAATATGAGAGTGTACCAATTCCATTGCATCGTGGGATTGAAACGGCAACTCTCCCGCCAGTAATTCGTAAAAAGTCACGCCCAAAGAGTAAAAATCAGTGCGGTAGTCAATGCCGCGATTCATCCTTCCTGTTTGTTCCGGTGATAAGTAACCGAGTGTACCTTCCAACACGTTAGGATTCATCAGAGTTTGAGTTTCCCTGGGCAGCAAAGATGCGATGCTAAAGTCAATTAGCTTGACTTGTTTTGTTTCGGGATTAATCAGAATATTGGCGGGTTTTATGTCTTTGTGAATGATCCGGTGGCGTCCGAGTATGTCTAATGTATTGCTGATGTCGATCGCCATTTGCAACAATTCACTCAAATTGGGCGCAGTTTCCCCTTGTTCTATCCATTCCTTGACAGAGATGCCCCCAAAATCTTCCATTACCAGCGCATAGCTGTTGTGGTGGGCTTCTAAGCTGTATGTTTCGATGATTCCGGGCAAGTTGAGGTTTTTGGCAATGGTATACTGATTGCGAAATTGCACGAGTTCGCTGAAGCTGGGATACTCAGTCTGCAAGACTTTGATGGCTACTGGCTGTTTGTCCGAGAGGCGAATGCCACGATAAACTAGGGTGCGAGTGCCTGAGTAAATGCGATCGAGTGTTTGATAACCTGTCAATGTAAAATTTTGAGTTGTCATATTTTTATAATTTGCCTCATCCTTAGGCTATTGGTAGCTTAACAGAAGGCAATAGAGTTTCCAACTCCAGTCATTGTTAAGTTAAATTAATCCGACATAAATCACTCAATATCTGTGATTTATATCACTGAAAGACTCTTTTAAAATTTGGCGAGTCTTGTTTTGATTAAAAATTAAAGAGCCGCATCCAGAGTGGAATAGTGAATAATAAACTAACGCAGCCCATGCCGATCGCAGTTACCGTCAATTCGCGATCGAGATTGAAAACTTCTGCCAACAAAGTAGTACCAAAAGCCGGAGGCATTGCCATTTGCAGCACTAGCGAAAGTCGCGGCGCCCCCGCAATCCCAAACAAAGTTAAACCGATGCCAAATAGCAAAGGAACTAACAGCATTTTAATCACCAAACAAGCCCAAACTTGTTTGAGGTTGTGCAAAGAATTCAAATTGCTCAACTGCATCCCGATCGTTATCAAAGATAAACTAATTGCAGCCCAAGCAGCAGTTGTTAACAATCCTTCGATTGGTGGCGACAGCGGCAAACTGCGCGAGACAAATCCTATACCCAGAGCCCACAGTGCCGGATTCTGCAAAATTGCCCGCAGGGGAGTCAACCAATTTTGATGCAAACTGCTGTTACCGCAGTAAGAGGCGATCGCAATTCCGAGTAAATTGATGGCGATACCAGTACCCAGCAAGTCGTAAAACAACGCCCAGGCGAAGTGTTCCGAACCCAATAAAGACAAGCTGATGGGAATTCCTAAAAAACCCGTATTGCCAAACATCGCTGCTAACAAGAAGCTGCCTTGAGTCGGCAAACTCCAGACGGTTTTGGGTTCCGAGGTATTTTTGCCCGAATTGAGAATCTTGAGACGTTCCGTGCTGACGAACTCGATCGCGATCCAAGCAAGTCCCCCACCTGCGAGAGTTGCCACACAAGCTATCAGCGGTGCAATGAAAATAGCGCCAGATAAATTGGCGCTACGGATGAAAGCAACAATGCTCAACGGTGTGCCAAAGTAGAAAAGAAACTTAGCTAAATATGTAGCATAGTTTCTCGGTAGCAGGCGGCCGAGAATAAATCCGATTGCTACCCATCCTATTAGATTTAGATAGAGTTTGAGCAGCGGATTGTCTGTATTTAGCATGATTAATTAAATATTATAGGACTGCTGCGGGCGGTCAGAAACCGGGTTTTTACGAAAATATTTCGTTGTTACCCCCAGATTCGGTAAAAAACCCGGTTTCTTTGGTATTGATGCACACTAGATATCTTGCCTCAGTCCTTTTAATTAAATTTTGGAACAGGCAAGATGCCTGTTCCACAGAAAAAATTATTTGTGTGGAACAGGCATCTTGCCTGTTCCTAGCTATTTTTGCAAGAGGTCTACTACTTTTGGCAATCGATCCTAAGTATTAATGCTTATTTACCCTGGCGAATAATTTTCCATACAGGCCTTGACACCGACAAAAGTGCGTGTCAAGATTGTGTTGAAGAATAAATCAACATAAGTGAAAACTATGGCACGGCACTTCAAACAATCATCTCAAGTCAAAAGTTCCAGCAGCCAAGCAGCCTCCAATACTCGCACCAAATTTACCCTCTACAATTTTGCCGGAAACGCCAAAGCATTCTATTTAGTCGATCGCCTCAATCTCGAAAGAAAGCCGGGAGACATCCCCGAAAAATCCGTCGCCCACAGCATCATCATCATCGATCGTTCCGGCTCAATGTATTATGACTTAAAACCGCTGAAAGAAACCCTCGTAAAGCTTTTGACATTAGACGAATACAACAATTACCAGCTAATTGTCAGCCTGATTTCCTATGCAGACAGTGGAGACGTAATTAGTCACTTCCAGCGAATTCCCATTCAAGAAGTGATGAAGATTGACTCTCAATACCTCAAAGCAATTCAAAAAATTCAGACTGCTGGCTGTACCTGCATATCGCAATCGATGCAGCTTGCTAAATCTCTGGTAAAAGCTGGAGAAGTGACAGCAATTAATTTGCACACAGACGGTTATGCCAACGATCCAAGTGCTAATGCTGAAGCTACCAAACTAGCGGAAATTTGCGACGAACTTAAGGACATGGATGTGTTTGCCAACACGATATCCTACGGCTGTGCAGACTTCAAACTGCTCTCCAAAATCGCCAACACTTTATCGGGAAATTGCATCCGGGCTGGCGAAGTCAAAATGGTTTACAATGCTCTTTATGACACTACAAAACTGTTAGGTGATTCCGTAGCTCCGCCGCTGGAAGAACCGTTAATTAAGGAATACGACTATCAAGTTTTTGTTTCCAAAACGGGGAAAAAAATCAACGGTTCATCGAACACGCTGAAAATCTGCGGGCTGAAAGCAGACGATAGCGGACTGTTTTACAAATATCAGAAACTCACCCAAGCTGAGTACGATAAATTAGATGTGCCGGTTGCTCAAACTGATGAGTCGGTGTTTGCTTTTGCAAAAGCTAACCTCGCTGACGGCAATTTAAATACGGCGAAGTACGCGCTGGCGAGCACCTTCGATGCTACTTTGACGGAAAAACACGCTAAAGCTTTGACAAATGTCCAAATAGCGGGGTTTGCGGAGGATTTGGAACGGGCTGTGTTGGCGCCGGATGGGTTGCAAAATCATCAAATTGGCGATCGGGTAAAAGTCAGCGATAAAATTTCGTTGTTAGAGTTGATCGAGATATTGGAGGAAAACAGCAACAGCATCATCATCAACTTGAAACACTTGCAAGAAAACTATCAGCGCAAAGGTTTGAAGCGAGTTGAAGGAAAGCGAGACGAAAACGGCAACCTTGTCAAGCCTTGGCTGAAAACTGAATTTTTAGATGGCGGCGAATACGTGCGGATGGGTTCATTTGCGATCAATCAAAATACCGCTACCATCAATATGCTGATTACCAGGAAAGTTAAACTGGTAAAAGTTGAGGATGGAAGTGCGATCGCAGAAGTTGCAGGAATTCTGGTAACAGACCTGAATACTTTCAACAACTATACCATGGTCAGCGACGGCGAAGTTAATATCAAGTCGCTGCGTACCAAAATCAGCAGCCAAGCAGTCTTTGACTTGCTCAAAAAATGCGGTGTAATTGAAGAAGACGGTTCGCCTGCGGGAGATTTTGACTTCCATTCGGAGTACGATATTAACTTAGAGAGTTTGCCGCTAGTGCCGTTTGACGGACGTTACGGCAGCCTGGAGGGAGTGTTTGAGGAACTCGCCAACATTAAAATTCTCTCCAGCATCCTCTCGGCTCATTTGAAGGAAGCATCCGAAAGTTATACGGCTCAACAGTTGGAAGAGTTGAAACAGCACTATCTGTCGAAAAGCCTGTACATCAACTTTCCGACGACGACGGAGTACACAGAGTTGAAAAGTGCGATCGCGAATGGTACAGTAGATTCGCGAGTCAGCTACAAAATCGACATCGGCAGCAAAAACATCCTCAACTTCAGCAAATTGCACTCAGCCAACAAATTTCTCGATCGCCTGTACGAAGTTTACCACAAAGACACGGGCGAAAAGCTGGCAAAACCCACATTCGACATCACCTTAGATCAGCCTGTCGTCTTTGCACACAAAACAGTTTCATCCCGCACCAAAATCACCAAAGTTGACGACTTAATGAAACAAATTTTCGATGACTTTCTGGGGTTAGAGAGTAACGGAATTGTTAGCGCCACCTTAGAAAAAGTTGGTGCAGACAGTTTGCTGAGGCTTCTCCAAGCAAAATGGCAGGAAAAAGATGTCAAGCGAGACGAATTTGTAGCTGCTTTAACCCGTGCAAACGAGCAACTGGAAGCTTATGCCGAAAAAGTGTACAGCGAGAAAGTTTCTCCGCTAGTTTTCTACATCGGTTCAACCGGACTTATCCCCGATGAAATGGAAGCACAAGCGGCGACTGCTGATGAAATTGCTTCTAAATATGGCAACTTGCAATTTTCTAAAGATGAGCAAGAGGGGATGTTTTTTGAAGTCGGTGACTGCATAATTAGCGTGTACGCTAAAAATGAGTATTTCACCGTAAGTAAGTAGCAACAAAGGTTCGTAGTAAGGACTTCAGTCCTCTCTCCAATAG
>NZ_JAUBUN010000059.1:0-26885 GCF_036702665.1 Microcoleus sp. Aus8_D2 | reverse complement strand
AGCGGACTAAAGTCCTCACTACAAACACAATCTTCGGTTCGTAGTAAGGACTTCAGTCCTCTTCCCAATAGAGCGGACTAAAGTCCTCACTACAAACACAATCTTCGGTTCGTAGTAAGGACTTCAGTCCTCTTCCCAATAGAGCGGAGTAAAGTCCTCACTACAAACACAATCTTCGGTTCGTAGTAAGGACTTCAGTCTTCTTCCCAATAGAGCGGAGTAAAGTCTTCACTACAAACACAATCTTCGGTTCGTAGTAAGGACTTCAGTCTTCTTCCCAATAGAGCGGACTAAAGTCCTCACTACAAACCATTTTACTCAAAACGGAATTTCCTCATCTTCATCTTCCACAGTCTTAGCCGTCATCCGCCAACTGGTAATATACTCAATTTGCACATCAATTTTGTTAATCGCATCCCCCAACTGCTTTTGAATGAATTGAGTCAGCGTCACCATAAAATCCAACTCAACTCCCGCCAAATGCACAAGTTTAGCCAAGCTAGCAAAATCCACCTTCAAAATCGAGGAACTAGATAACTTAAAATGAGAAGTATTGCTCTTGTTTTGCACCAACATTGCTTTTTTAATCCGTTCTTTCAGATGCTCAACTTCTGAATCCAGCAACTTCCATTCAGGCAAAATTTCTTGATACCTTTTCCCCAAAGCTGTTAAATCCTCACTCTCCGGTGTCGGCGCAATTTTTTTATTAGTAGAATTTCGCCGTTGCTGTACAAGAGAATTCAAGCGCCAACTAGCAATATCCTCAACTTGTAAAGATGGATGAGTAATAAATTCCCCTAACTGTTTTTGAATTTCTTTCGTCAGCGTCACCGGAAAATTAAACTCAATTCCCTGAGTGTGCGCCAGTCTCGCCAGCGTCATGAAATCAACTTTCATCGTTATCGAACTGGAAAGCTGAAAATAAGAACTATCTTTGAGCTGTTGCACCAGCATCGCCGCTTTAAATCGTTCTTTCACTTCAGCAATTTCTGCATCTAGCGGCTTCCACTGAGATTCTATTTGCTGATATTTTTCCCCCAAGGCTGTCAAGTTTTCCGTTGCGGGTGCGGGGTAAGATTGGGCAAGGATTTCTAGCAGGCGGCGGTGCACTTGAGCTAGATAAACCGCGTCCATCTTGGCATATTCTAGCTGCTTCTGGGTCAGGGGACGCTTTGCCCAATCGCCACTTTGTTCTGTTTTATCTACATAAGTAATGCCGCAAAGTGTTTCGATTAAGGTTTTGAGTTGTCGGTTGGGTAAGGGGAGGATATAAGCTGGAATCTGTCTCGACATTTTTAATGTACAAGTGACATTTTTGGCGTCGTCATTACCCAGAAATCTGATGTCATAGCTGGCGCTGTGGAAGACTTTTTCAATATCTGGATTTACCATGATTTGGTTGATGAAATCTTTTGCTAATTCAGGTTGATCTAAGACATCTAGTATAAAAGTGGCATCTCCTGTCGCATCGGTGGAGTCAGCTAACACTTGAATTAGAGATAATCTGGGGTTGGATTTATAGTCTGCTATTTCTGTGTCAACCCACAGGATTTTAGCTTGCGAAAATTTAGCGATGAGTGCTTTGATGTCGTTGGCTGCTGTTAAATAAGGCATTTTTACAGACTTTTACTATTAACTTTACGCTTATATTATGCTATAGCAATTATCGGATCGATTGTCAATGATTCCAGCGCTGGATATACGCAGACATCAGAAACCCGGTTTCTTGCGTGATTTCTCGTTATACCATTTTTCAAAACTTATGCAACAGTAGTCGTAGGGTGCGTCACCATTAAAAATCACTAGATTCTATCGAAAATCTAATGGCGACGCACCTTAGGAATGAGAATTAAATAACTTACACAAGTTTGTGGGGTGGGCGTCTCGCCCGTCCAAAAGGGCGGGCGGGACACCCCACAATAACAATTAAAATTGTAAGTTATTTAATTTGCGATCCTTAGATCATTTATTCAAAAGCTTGCTACAACAAAAATGTTGCGTTTGTTTCCTTAGCCACGGATGGAATAGGTGCGTCGCTATTAGATTTTCGCTCTTTCTTGAGGATTGTTGATGGATCCGCACCCTACGGCTTCGATCGTTCAGCAGCAGCAGTAAGGTGCGCACTGCGCACCCTACAAACCATTAACCTATGACTATTCTGCCACTTCCTCAGATGCAGCTTCTTCTGCCGATTCTTCACCCGCAGGCGGCACCAAAGCCACAGCTACGATCGAATCATCCTCATCCAAGCGCTGCACCCGCACGCCCGTTGCAGTGCGCGATTGCGTGGAAATTGCACTCACAACCTGACGGATAATAATACCTCGGTTGGTAATAATCATCAGCTCATCGTTGTCATTGACAATTCGCAGCGCAGCTACCTCATCCTTACCTTTTTTAGACTTGAATTTAGTAGCAGTTAATCCCTTACCTGCACGTCTTTGTAGGCGGAATTGAGAAACGGGAACTCGCTTCCCGTAGCCGTTGGTGGTGATTACCAACACCGAAGGAACTTCGCTGCTAGTTGCCGAAATTTCTTCGGCATCTTCGCCTTCAATTTCCTCACCTTGCGCTTCTAATTCTTCATCTTCCAATTCCACATCTTCGGTTTCCAATTCAGCAATTTCTGCTCCTTCCAATTCCGAATCTTCAGTTCCTAACAGAGCAATATCTGTTCCTTCCAATTCCGAATCTTCAGTGTCAGCAATTTCGGCAACAATGGAACTCGGCAAAATGTCCATGCTGATCAACTCATCGCCCGATCGCAATTTCATTGATTTTACACCCCGAGTCGCGCGGCCGACGGGGCGCAACTGTTCGTGATTGGTGCGGAAGTGAATCGCCATCCCTTGGCGCGTACCGATGATGATGCTGTCACCAACTTTTGCTCTCCGCACCCAGCGCAACTGGTCGCCTTCTTCTAAAGAAATCGCGATTAATCCGTTAGTGCGGATATTGGCAAAAGCTGAAAGTGCGGTTTTCTTGATATAGCCGCTGCGAGTCAGCATTACCAAGTATTCTTCGCTGGTGAATTCTGTAACTGACACCATAGAAGTGATTTTTTCTTCTATAGGAATTGGCAGCAATTGCACGACGGGAGTGCCGCGCGCAGTCCGGGAACTGACGGGGATTTGATAAGCTTTGAGAGAGTAAACTACGCCTCTATCGCTGAAGAATAAAACGCTGTCGTGATCGCAACAGGAAAGGAAATGTTCTACTCCGTCATCTTCCTTCATTTTCGCGCCTGCTTTGCCGCGAGTAGCCCGACTTTGGGCCTCGAAAGTGCTGACCGGCATCCGCTTGATGTAGCCTTGCTCTGTGATCAGAATAATTGCTTGTTCGTTGGCAATTAAATCTCTTTCATCGATTTCTCCTTCGGCGTGTTCGATGACGCTGCGTCTGGGAGTGGCGATTTTGGTTTGAATTTCTACTGCTTCAACTTCGGCGATTTCTAAGATGCGTTCCCGGCGCGCTAAGATGTCTTCCAAGTCGGCAATTTTAGCTCGCAGTTCTTCGTGTTCTTGCTGAATTTTTTGCGCTTCCAAGGCTGTCAATCGCCGGAGCTGCATTTGCAGAATTGCATCGGATTGCTGTTCGGAAAGACCGTAATTATCCATCAATTCCTGTTTCGCTGCTGCGGAGTCGGCAGCGGCGCGAATTAGGTGAATAATTGCATCTAAGTTGTCTAGGGCAATTAATAAGCCTTGCAGGAGATGGTCGCGTTCTTCTGCTTTGCGGAGTTCGTATTGAGTCCGGCGAGTAATTGTCTCAATGCGGAAGTCTAGGAAGACATTGAGGAATTGTGAGAGCGTCAGTAGTTGGGGTTCCCCGTTTACTAGCGCTAACATATTGGCTCCAAAATTTGATTGGAGCGGTGTTTGTTTGTAGAGGTTGTTGAGGACGACGCGGGGATAGGCGTCGCGCTTAAGTTCGATCACGATGCGCATTCCGTCTCTGTCGCTTTCGTCGCGAATGTCGGAAATTCCATCTAATCTTTTGTCGTTTACCAGTTCGGCAATTTTCTCAATTAGTGCTGCCTTGTTTGTTTGGTAAGGCAATTCGGTGATAATAATTGCTTCTTTGTCGGGGCGGCCGACGTGTTCGATCGTTTCAATGTTGGCGACTCCGCGCATGGTAATCGAACCGCGCCCGGTGGTGTAAGCGTCGCGAATGCCACCTTTGCCGAGAATTTGCCCGCCGGTGGGAAAGTCCGGGCCGGGAATGTACTGCATCAATTCCAGGTCGGTAATTGCTGGATTGTGGATCAGCGCTACCAAACCGTCAATTATTTCGCCCAAGTTGTGTGGCGGAATGTTGGTGGCCATCCCTACAGCAATCCCGGAGGAACCGTTGAGCAAAATTTGGGGGATGCGTGCGGGGAGGACGAGGGGTTCTTGTTGGGAACCGTCGAAGTTGTCGCCGAAATCTACGGTTTCGCAGTCGATGTCGCGCAGCATCGAGTCGCTAGTCAGGGCTGTGAGGCGACATTCGGTGTACCGCATGGCAGCGGGCGGGTCGTTGTCAACGGAACCGAAGTTGCCGTGGCCGTTGATCAGGCGTTCCCGCATGGAGAAATCTTGAGCCATCCGTACCAGGGCGTCGTAAACCGCTGTATCTCCGTGCGGGTGATACTTGCCCAGCACCTCCCCGACGACGCGGGCGCATTTGCGGAATGGTCGATCGGGACTCAAGCCCAATTCGTTCATGGCGTAGAGAATGCGTCGGTGAACGGGCTTGAGACCGTCCCTGGCATCTGGTAGCGCCCGACCGACTATGACGCTCATGGCGTATTCCAAGTACGATCGGGACATCTCACCACCCAGATCCGTCGGGATTATCCGCGACTCAGAGATACTCATAGGTTGAAAAACTCCGTTAAAACTTTAAATTTGACCGCTATAAATCCCCAAAATGCGATAAAATCGATTTGGATTCAGTAGAGCTGCCAAATATTGCAAATTACTCCTAAAATTATATCACAATTTGCCTTGGATTTTAGGGAAAAGTTGCCAGAAAAATTAAGGGACGAAACCTGGACAATTGATAATTTTGCAGTTGGTGATTTAGTCATCAATTGGCAAAAGCTAGAAAGGTTTTTTTAGGCGATCGGCTTTCATACTTGGGTGAGTTTTTTTGAGGGCTCTATAAAAAAAGTAAAATGGTTGCCCGATCGAAATTTTAATTTCACAAAGCCGAATGCCGAATTAAAGCAAACTGAAAATCTAAAATATAAAAAATCACCTCTAAAATCTGCCGATGCTACCCGTCATCTACTCCCCCGATTTTTTGCTGCACAAGACTGGAATGCTGCACCCAGAGCGACCCGAACGTTTGACGGCGATCGTCAATGCTCTGAAAGCTGCTCCCTGGGCCGATCGCATTGAGTGGCAACTGCCCACCCCAGTGGCGCAGCGCGAACCAGAACTGTTGTCAGCGATCAAAAAAGTTCACGCGCCAAGATACATCAAAGAAGTCGAACATTTGGCAAAACGGGGAGGTGGCTACCTCGACGGCGATACGCCGATTTCTGCTGAAAGTTACGACGTAGCGCTGCTGGCGGCGAGTGCTTGGCTCGATGGGGTCGATCGAGTGCTATCAGGAAACGCACCGGCTTTCGTGCTGGCGAGGCCGCCCGGACACCACGCCGAAAACAGCCGCGCGATGGGTTTTTGCTTGTTTTCCAATGCTGCGATCGCCGCGAACTACGCCTTGGAACAGCCGGGAATCAACCGCGTCGCCATCCTCGACTGGGACGTGCACCACGGTAACGGCACTCAATCTTTGGTGGAAAACTGCCGCCAAATTGCCTACTGTTCCCTGCACCAATCTCCCTGCTATCCGGGAACAGGAGATGCCCAAGAGCGCGGCGCCTACAACAACGTGCTGAACATTCCCCTGTATCCGGGCGGCGGTATAGCTGAATACCTGAGCGCCTTTGAATCTCTTGTGGTGCCGTTTTTGTCAAATTTTGAACCGGATTTGTTGATTGTCAGCGCCGGTTACGACGCTACTGCGTCCGATCCGCTGGCGAGCATGAATCTGGCGCCGTCAGATTTCGGTACTTTCACGGGATATTGCCTGCAAATTACCCGCCGCATAGCCTTCGGTTTGGAGGGCGGTTACGCGCTGCAAGAGTTGGCCGAGTCGGTGGTGGCGACTATTGACCGATGCCTGAATTAGCTGGAAAATTGGCAGATGGGAAAATAAGGTTGAGAACGGATTAGGAGGGGATGGAGAGCAATGGCGGGCGATCGGCGAAGTTGAGATTTGTCGATCGCCCGATCGGTCTTCTCCCCGAATCCCTCTTTTTACCCGCTCGCGAAGCCGTTATAGCCTTCTTCCCTTTTTGCTCAACATCCATCCGTTAAATCCCGTACATGACTCGTTGCTGAACTTCCCTGTTCCCTCGGACTTCTTCCTTCTATCTGTTACATCCGTTACATCCGTTACATCCCGTACACCGCTTCGTTGCCGAACTTCCTTCTGTGACAAGCATCACGAATTTAAAAGATCCGAGTCACTGGGCGTCCAAGTGTCGGTCACAGATTTGTAGCGCAAAAATCACACCGTGTCAATGTTTTCGATCGCATGAATCGGCGATCGGACATAGCATACTAGAATGACAACGAGCCTGTAGAAATTTTATCTATCTCAATCAATTAGGAGGTTTATCATGTCAGTATCCCAGATGACACTCGAAGAGCTATTTGGTCAGGTCATGTTCTCCAGCGTCGTGACTCGCCACGACCGGAGACAGCTCAGGGCCGCACTCTTAGAAAGAACGCTGAATGAAGATGAGTATGCCATCATCAACCGACTGCTGTACAACGTGCGCCGCGGTTGGGTAAAAATTGTCGATTAAAGAGACAGGAGCCAACTCCCGATCGGAGAGTTAAAAGTAGAACTTGCCACCTGGGGAAGTTTTTCGTGTTTAATAGTTGGAGCGACAGTTTGATTTTGAGAGCGGTGTTAATGATTGAAATCGCGATCGACATCAGCCTATAGGTAGAGATAATTTTAAAATAACAGGTTTCGGGTGCATCTCTACTGGTGAAAAACTTGTGAGTTTTGAGTTGCTAACTGAAAAGTTAGAATTAACTCAAAACTCATACTTTTTAGGATGTGAAATTTTATATTTGAGATGAGGAAAGACTGATGGCGCTCGGGGTTGGGAACTGCTATAAAATTGATATTTTTTAAACAGGTATCAAAAATCAAAACAATCAGCAGTTTCCGGTTGCGGAGGATTCTGCTATTATTACAAGCACAGCCAGTCCCATTGGTCGATCGCCCATTCCGGCAAATTAAGCCCAGAAGTGTCAAAATATTAACAACCAGTTCATCCCCAAAATATATGGCTCCCGCCGTTTTAATTGAAAATCTTCAGAAACGCTACGGCACAGTAGAAGCCGTTAAAGATGTTTCCTTCAAGGTAGAACCGGGGGAAATATTTGGTTTGCTAGGCCCCAACGGTGCAGGCAAAACCACAACCCTGCGGGTACTTTGTACATTGAGCGCGCCCGATCGCGGACGTATTGAAGTGTCAGGCATTTGTGCAGTCAGCCAGCCGAGAATGGCGAGACAGAAACTCGGCTACGTCGCCCAAGAAGTCGCTCTCGATAAGGTGTTGACAGGGCGCGAACTCCTGCAACTGCAAGCAGCGCTTTACCATTTGCCGCGCAATACCATTAAAGGGCGGATTGACAAAATGGTGCAACTCCTCGGTTTGGAGGAATGGGAAAATAAAAAAACGGGTACCTATTCCGGCGGTATTCGCAAGCGCCTCGACTTAGCTGCTGGATTGCTCCACCAGCCGGATGTTTTGGTGTTAGATGAACCGACTGTCGGGCTCGATATTGAAAGTCGGGTGGTGGTGTGGAATTTCCTGCGCCGCTTGCGGGAGGAAGGTACGACGGTGTTGATTACCAGCCATTATCTCGAAGAAGTTGATGCTTTGGCCGATCGCGTGGCGATTATTGACAAGGGTACAGTGATTGCGGAGGGGACGCCGGAGGAGTTGAAAAATCGCGTTGGGGGCGATCGGGTGACTCTGCGGATTCGGGAATTTTCGCCGATCGAAGAAGCTCAAAAAGCCCAAGCTTTAATGCAATCTCTGCCTTTCGTGCAAGAAGTAATTATCAACACCGCCCAAGGCAATTCTCTCAATTTGGTAGTGGCTGCACAAAGCGACGCCCTTGTCACCATTCAGCAAGCATTGAAAGATGCGGGACTTCCTACTTTTGGGATTGCTCAATCTCGCCCGAGTTTGGATGATGTTTACTTGGCGGCTACGGGCAAAACTTTGTTGGATGCGGAGTTGGCGGCGGCTAGCAACCGCGATTTGAAGGCAGAGCAAAAGCAGGCGATGCGGTCTTAAATTATACCAATTGGTGAAAGCAATATCTGTAGGGACACGGCAGTGCCGATATGTGTCAATTTAAGCCTGAAGCCATTGAAAAATCTCGCTTTTATCCGAGGCCCGATCCCCCTAAATCCCCCTTAAGAAGGGGGACTTTGATCTAGTTCTTGTCCCCCCCTTGGGAAGGGGGGTTAGGGGGGATCAGGCCTTAATAGCCAAACAGCAATATATGACTAAGTTTGACCTGGTTGTTGACACGACGAAAGGTACGCCGCCGTGTCCTCAGCCGGAGGGCGCACTTTTTATCGGGAAAGATGGGCGATCGCTTTTTTACACATCCAATACTTGTTCTGCTGTCAGCGCTAATTCTGGGAAAGTTCTAGAAATAATTCGCTCATTTCCTCGGAAAGCAGTCATTTGATAAACCCCATTTTCATCAAGCAAGTAAACAAAAACTGTGGGAACTTTCGGATTACCTAAATAATCCCGACTTCCCAAACCCAAATAATCGACAATCCAGTATTCAGAAATTCCCAGACGCTGATATTCATCCAGCTTATCGATATAATCATCTTCCCAATTTGTCGATACAACTTCTACAACTAATTGCAGCGGTTCAGTTATGGCTGAATGGGCGAAAGGCTGTGATTCCCAGAGGGTTTTATCTATTACACTAACATCAGGATGGCGGCCTTGTTTTCTACCATTTGAAGTTAAAGTTCTGACTACAATTCTGCCAGATATCCTGTAATTGAGGTTGAGGCGTTTTACTTCGTCTTGGAAGGTATTTTCAAGGAAATCAGCTACATTTTCGTGCAGCCTGATTGGTGGTAAGATTTTTACAATTTCTCCATTAACAAGTTCATAGCGTCCGTCTTCATCTGGAAGTTGCTTGACAAATTGCTCAAAAGTGAGGTTCTGCTTAATTTGGGTAGGAATTGCGGTCATGGTTGATTCTCATTTATACCAATTTAATGTGAAGTTGCACATATTCCGATCCCCCTAAATCCCCCTTAATAAGGGGAGTAGGGGTTGACTTTGATACGAATCTTGTCCCCCCCTTATTAAGGGGGGTTAGGGGGGATCTGATTCTATGCAGCCTCATAAAAAATTGATATTAGCTATATTTTTAAGACTATCCCGCAACCATTTTAACATACTCTTTTAACACAGGCTGCATCGTGAAAACGGTTTCAGCTTCACCGCACAAATTTTCAATCATTCCGCGTCTTGTTAAAGAATGTATTGCTTTGAAAAATTCGGCTGGCGAACCTTGACATTTGGCCATCAATTGGGTAAGCGAGACAGGTTCGATTTCGTTGCTGATTTGAGCGCTCGCCTGTTTCTCTATTTCCGACAATCTCTGATAATGTTGCTGTAATATTGGCGTCAATTCGTCGCTTAAAAAGGCGGGTTCATAACTCAAGTATTGAGCGACTTTCCCGCCGAATAGGTTTTTGATTGTCTGAGCTGTTAATTTTAAATATAGTGGATTGCTGCCATAAAAATTTATCAAGCTCGGCCATTTTTCCTCATCGAGTAGACTGCTGTCTTTGAGGATGGCGCTGGCTGCTACTTCACTTAAACCGTTTAATTGTAAAAAGCGTACTTCTGAGCGATCGGGAGTGAAGGTGAGAATGTCTAAGGGTGCTTCCCAACTATTGAGGATTAAGCAACTGTTGTGGGAGAGTTCTCCGATGAGTTTAAATAGGATTCCGTAATTTTCATATCCGGGTTTATAATTACCTGCAAGTTGCCCGCTGCTGAGGATTTTTTGCCCGTCATCTAAGATTATCAGACAGCGGTATTCGCGCAAATATTCTATTAGTACGGACAACTGTTCGTCGGTGTTAGCGGGGAAAACCCCCCCTTCGCCCCCCCTTGGTAAGGGGGGGTTGGGGGGGTGTTGATTTGAGAGAAATTGAATGAGGTGTTTGAGAGTTGTTTCGAGGGGTGGGGAGGTGCCGAGACTGCGCCAGATGATGCGATCGAATTGAGTTTGAATTTGCGGGATGAGGTGACGGGCGATCGCACTTTTGCCGATACCGCTGATTCCTGTGATGGCGACTAGGCGGCAGTTTTGCTCTACAATCCAGGTTTCGAGGGTGGTGAGGGGGGAGTTGGGGCGATCGTAGAATGTTCTGAGAGTCGGTGCATCTCTTAAATCAAGTCGCTGTTTTTGTTCGGTGTCGCCTTCAGTTGAGGTTTGTTCAGGAGGTGATTTTTGTTGAGCGTTTGGAGGGTGTGAGATTTCTGTGCAGAAGTTGATGTTACCCTGTTCTAAAAAATTAGAATTAAGGAAATTAGAATTATGGGAAACTTGATATCTTTCCATTGTTGAGCGAAAATTCGATTTATTTATATCTTCTCTTAATAACTTTGACAAAACTTTGAATAATTTTGAGGTAACATCCCTAGTGTAACCCTCACTGTAGTCAGATTCGTCGGCGATCTGAATGTATGTCTTACCTTGCCAAACACCCCGCAGTACAGTCTCTTGCAGGTCGTCGAGGTGTTTTCCTGTTTTGGCGAAAACTAGATTGTCGGTAAATCTTAACACTTCTTTAACATCCATTGGTCGGCTAGCTGCTATGGGTTTTGCCAATTATATCTGACAAGTTATGACATTTTCTAACATTTTCTAGCATTGGTATTTTTTTAACATCCGACAAAATCTGACTTTTTCCGATGGTCATAACCAAACTCTGATGTGCAGAATAGGATCTGTAAGAGTTTTAGGTGAATAGTATGGCTCAAACTGCTAAATGTGCTTGGTGCGCTAAAGAGTTCCCTGCTACCAGAATTATTAATAGTTTTGGTGCTTATTACTGTAGTGAAAAATGTAAGACTGAACGCAACCGAGATTTGGGGAGAGGTAGAAAGTGAATTATTTACTGCATTAATTACTTTTTGTTCTCGGTGTCGCGCTCGCGCTTCAGAAATGATCGCGATCGCTCCTCTTTTTCCCAAAGAGCGATTTGCACAAATGTACAAGGAGAATGAATTATGTCCAAGGAAAAACCACCCGATAAAAGAAATCCAAACGCTTTTGAAAAAAAGAACAGAGAATAATATGCCCTTCATGCCAGGGAAAGGGAAAAATCAAACCTCAAAAAGCAGTCAGAGAAGCATTGTGCTCACGGTGTAAAGGGAAAGGTTTTCTATTAAAATAAGCAGGCGATTGGGTTGAGCGAAAGCAAAACCCAACTCTGTCTTTAATAATCTAAGAACTTAGCGTTCATGCTACTCAATAAAAAATAGTCAAAACTTTTGTTTGGAAGGCAATACCAATGGATGAATATTCTCGCAAACTTAAACAGAAATACTTCATTAGCTGGGCAATCATGGGTTCAGTTATTGGATTGGTAATTTCCGTAGCATCGCTGTTTCAACAATCTGGGATTGCTTTTGGAACTATGGTAATGGCAACGCTGATTGGTGGGCCAGGTGCTATGCTGGTTTTAGCAGGAATGGGATTTTTTATTGAGGGATTGACTAAATATAATTGGCGGTTTGGAGAGATTGAACACAAACCTTGGATTTGGCACATTTATCCAATATTCGGATGTTTTTTGTTGATAATTGGTTTCGGATCAATTGCAATTTCAATGATGACACTGGGTAAATTTGGTCGTTGATATTAAACGACCAAGAATAAAATTTGCAGAGTAGCGATCGCCCTTCCTTTAATGAGGTGCGATCGCTCTTTCATTAACTACCGATACTCAACTACCGATGCGATCGCTATGGCAATGTCATCCATAGTAGCAGTCGAAACTTCTCCGAGCTTACGAATAAATCTTTGTAAATCCATACCACGCAATTGTAGCACGTCCACCGCCGAAACTTTCGTTAAATTATTAGCACTATCTGGATCAATTCTGACGTGCCAAATATTGCCAATATAATATTCTTTCCAATCTGTGATTGGTGCAATTAATTTAATCGGCAATTTGCCAACACTATCAGAACTTACCACCACAGCCGGACGAATTTTTTTAATTTCTGCCCCCACTGTCGGGTCAAAATTAGCAAGCCAAACATCACCGCGTTTGGGAGACGGAGAGTTAGTCGTCAATTAAGTCTCCTGTCTGTAATTCTTGCCATTCTCTATCTTCCTGGTAATGACTTAACATCACCTCAGCCTGTTCTGCTAAAATGCGCCGTCTCTCTTCTATGGGCAATTTTATAAACTCCCGGCGGCTGGGATATTGAGCAACTGAAGGTATTTCTATAACTTGAGTATCAGACTGTATTTGTGTCAGACACTGATACAGTGCTTCTAATAGCTGTAACTCTCTTTCAGACTGTTTTTCGCGGCGAACTTCTCGGACAACTTCACAAATTTCCTCTATTGTCATCGGATTTGGATCGGGTGGTAATGAATCTATACGTCGCCGCCATTCCTCCCAGTCAAAACCTGTTTTCACCTTCTGAAAAACCATGCTATCTTCTGTAACTGTCAGTGTATATTTATCCCCAGGCTTCAGTTGACTTTCAATCTCTGCCGGAATCTCCAACTTACCTTCAGAATTCACAGCAACAGTAATATTATATTTCCGAATATATTGTTGCAAGTGTTCAACAACTATATCTTGCACAGTTTCCGGCAGAGATTCCATGATTTTTATCAAAGTGGCGATCGCACTTGATGACATCAACTTATCCTCCAATTTTCTTAAGAGTCTAGAAACTAAATTATTAATGTGTAGCGTCTACTAATTTTACCACAAACTTATCCTGTCATGCCAGCTACTCGATGAACTCGCTACCCCAGCCCTCTCAACTCCAAATAGCTGAGAATCCAAGCAGGCTACAAAAACCGTGTTAAAATTAAACTGGCGATCGGCTTGAGGATTATATCTTATGACTGTAGCTAACGAACAAATTGCTGAGAGTAGCAGTAAGGGATTATTAAACTTCAGAATTACAGTGGAACGTCTCCTCGAACTTTTAGATTTAGAAGAAGAAGACGAATATGGAATTTTTAAACCCACAGAATACGCTTTTAGGACAGCGATGAAATGGGTGGTAGAAGCCTATGATGTTTTGGGTGGTAATTTTCCCAAAGCATCGGCTGCTACAGACTATCGAGGTAGTATCACGCTAGATTGGACAAGCTTAGAACCCGATCGCACAGTCCGCCTGTTTTGTCCGTTCAGTCAGGAGCAACCAGTTGATATTTTTCACCATACGGAAGATGAATATGCTGTAGAGGATATTATTTCATCACCCAGATTAGTCTACTGGTTGCAGTGGTTCAACGAGACATGATAGAACAACCTTCAACGAGTGCGTCAGAGTTGGAACAATTACCAGAATTCGCTCGCAATAACACCAACAGATTAATACTTCGATCGCATTCTTTCGGAGCGAGAAAGCTAATGCTATTCGCCCTCTCAACTCCAAATAGCCTATAATCAAAGCAGCCTGCCAAAATCCCATTCACCATATTTCCTGTAAAAATAATCACAACAGTCAAAATCAACAAGCAATTATGAGCGGTACTGTCACATCCCCCAACAACCTCAAGCAGCAACGATCGCCCCGGGCGGCCATTGCACCCCCCAACAGTTCCCTGCTGGCCGACTTTATACAAGAAACACTGGCCTTAACCAAGCGCCTGTTTATTCAATTGCAGCGCCGCCCCTCCACCTTAGTTGCAGGAATTATTCAGCCGCTGATGTGGTTGGTTTTATTCGGAGCTCTGTTTAAAAATGCACCCGCCGGCTTGTTCGGCGAAAGCCAAAATTACGGACAATTTCTCGGCGCAGGCGTGATCGTTTTTACTGCATTTGCAGGGGCGCTGAATGCGGGTTTGCCGATTATGTTCGATCGCGAATTCGGATTTCTCAACCGCCTGTTAGTCGCGCCCCTGGCTTCCAGATTTTCCATCGTCCTCGCTTCGGCGATTTTCATCGTCACCCTCAGCTTCATCCAAACAGGCGCAATCGTTACCGCAGGAGCCTTTTTGGGTTCGGGATTCCCTGGAATTGCCGGACTCGGGGCGATCGCCCTAATTGTCCTACTATTAGTTTTGGGTGTCACCGGTTTGAGTCTAGGTTTAGCCTTCGCTCTCCCCGGTCACGTAGAATTAATCGCAGTAATTTTTGTCACCAACTTGCCGCTGTTATTTGCCAGCACAGCCCTCGCGCCGCTGTCGTTTATGCCACACTGGTTGCAAGTTGTAGTGACTCTCAATCCTCTGAGTTACGCGATCGAACCCATCCGCTATTTGTACCTCCACAGCGATTGGTCGCTAGCTAGCGTCGTGATGCAAGCTCCTTGGGGTACTGTCACCTTTGGAGGAGCGCTATTAGTTCTGCTGGCGTTTGATTTGGTGGCGCTCCTCAGCATTCAACCCCTGCTGCGGCGACGGTTTGCTTAGGGTTAGGGTTATCTGCACCGTCAATGCTAGGGATACGGCATTGCCTTTCATCCTGTCAACAACCAGGCTAAAAACCCTTTCTATCTCTGGTTTGTATCCAAGTCTAGATCCCCCTAAATCCCCCTTAAGAAGACCCACTTTGAGCGCTTCTTGTCCCCCCCTTCTTAAGGGGGGCTAGGGGGGATCGGGCCTCGGCGGCAAACAGCAGTCTGTGAATACGTTCGCAGCTAAATTTGAGACCAATGGGCACTGCCGTCTCCTTAGCCCGATCGAAGTAATATAATATTTAGCCACCAGTCAGAATATTGTTGAGATACAATTGTTTTTTTGAAGATTCAACTCACAAATCATGAACAGCAAAACTGCTAAATCGACCAAATTGATGGTTCGGATTGCTGCAAGTGCGATCGCCACCTGTGCAATTTTCTCACCTCAAACAACCTTCGCCCAAGCCAGCGATTTAAATAATAATAGCGCCCAACCGCTGCAAGACTTTCAAACCAAAGACAACACCGACCCTTTTTCCGGCCGCAGCAGCGGAGGTGGAATATTTGATTTAATCCACAGATCCAGATTGGGAAACGGCCGCAGCATCGAAGAATTCAATACCGAACAGCGCCAAAATTTGAACGACGCGGCCGCAGAATTTCGCAACAAACAGCGCCAACTCCTGGAAAAACAAGCAGTACCTGCACCAGGGGCGATCGCACCAGCAGAAATTACTGCCCCGACCCCTTAAATTTACAACTGTTGTTTGTTTATTCCTATAGTCCGCGTCGGCGGACTTTGTTTGTCTAGAGGCGATTTCAATCGCTCAATTTTAATCATTAAATAATTTAACTAACAAATCCCCCAAACACCGCCATACCGTAGTATTTCCAAGGAACCGCCACAGTCTCAAATCCAGCATTTGCCAGCATTTCCAACTGTGCCGCCAGTGTAGCTAGGCGATCGGGATTAGAATACCCATAAGCCACACTCGTGCCCACACCAGCGCGAATTGCGGCCAAAGTTTCCCCCTGACTTAGCGCCCAATCTTCTCGCGCCGCTTGATAAATATCCTTCATTGCTACTGATTCTGCCAAAACCGGATCGGCATTCCAAAAACAGCCACCAGCAGCTAAACTTTCGCGAATCCGTTGAAACAATTTCAGCTTCATCTCGTCCTCAAGATGGTGAATTGCCAGAGATGAAATGCCAGAATTGAATTGCTCGCCCAAACCTGAAACATTTGGATTGTTCGCCCATTCTCCAAAATCCAATTCTATACCAGTCCACCGGGCTGCGTATCCGGCCGACTCTATTTTGGCGCGGGCAAAATCAAGCATTCGCGGCGAATAATCCACAGCAACTATTTCCGCAGATGGGTAGCATTGCAGAACTTTTAAACTCAGTTCCCCCGTACCGCAGCCGAGTTCTAAAATGCGATCGTTGGCGCTAGCAATGCAGCCTGCTAATACATCCAGCATTTCGTCATATTTAGGTAAAAGTCGCCGAATGCCAGTATCAAAATCCGCCGTATTGACGAAAACTTCTCCCGGAAAAATTTCGTTGCGTACAGGTGAGACAATAGAGTCAGAATTCACGATCGCCAATTATAGACTACAATCGCTATCCTAACCGATATCAAGCAAAAAGTAGGGACACGGCACTGCCGTCTCCTTGCCCGAGTACCTGTACTTCACTCAACATAAAAAAATTATAGAATTATGCGTATTTTTACGGACAAGCGAAACACTCGCGGGAAATAAGAATTAACCCTCCCTGGCCCTCTCATGTCTTGCCGTACAGCAAAACACTCTTAAAAAGCAGTGTTATCCTAGTAGTGCATCAAATCAAATCAAGATTAAACCTCACACTTGAGGATAGCATGGACAAGTTGATTTCTCGCAGTCTGGCTGCCATCAGCAAATTAATTTACAAGCGAATTTTGCTGGCGGTGACAATTTTATTTTGCGTAGGCGTAGGAGTAGCAATGGCAAATATGTCTCGTCTTTCATCTACCCTAATACAATCGCAAGCCCTCCAAAATGCCACCCTCTACTCCCAAGCAATTAAAGAAGCCCGTACCCTTTACAGTTCCGATGTTATCAGTCCTTTGAACACGAAGAAAGCGATTAACTTCTCCCACGACTACAACCCAACACCAACAAAAGTAACAGTTCCTGTACCTGCCAGTTACTTAATAGAACTCGGCAACCAGATAACTAACAAAAATCCCGAAGTATCAGTTCGTCTCTACAGCAACTACCCGTTTCCTTGGCGGCGAGAAGAAGGAGGCCCCCGAGACGATTTTGAAAGGCAAGCTATTACCTATTTGACGCAAAATCCGACCGAAAAATTTTTTCGACGTGAGGATTTTCGAGGCAAACCAGCATTTCGATATGCCGAGGCAGATATTCTCCTTCCTAGCTGCGTCAATTGTCACAATACTAACCGCGACAGTCCTAAAACAGACTGGAAAGTGGGAGATGTGCGCGGGATATTAGAAATTACTCAACCTCTAGAAACCATCACTCAAAAGACTCGCGTCGGATTAAAAGACCTGTTTTTATTGTTAGCAGGAATTTCAATTTTAGGGATAACAGGATTAACTTTAGCTCTCAGCAGGTTGCGCCAAAATGCCAAACAATTAGAACAGCGCGTCAGGGAACGCACGGCACAATTGCAAGAAACTAATGTAGAATTGCTAAAAGAACAAGAAAAGAGCGATCGCCTGTTGCTCAATATTTTACCCGAATCCATTGCTGCAAAGCTAAAAGACGGTCAAAGCAGTATTGCTGACGGCTTCGCAGAAGTCACGATTTTGTTTGCGGATATCGTCGGCTTTACCGTGCTTTCAGCACAAATATCTCCCGAAGAACTGCTCGTTTTTCTCAACGAAATTTTCTCAGCCTTCGATGATTTGACGGAAAAGTACGGCTTGGAAAAAATCAAAACCATTGGAGATGCTTACATGGTAGTGGGAGGTTTGCCAAATCCCAGCACCAACCACGCCGAAAGCATTGCAGAAATGGCCTTAGATATGCAGGAGGAATTAGCAAAATTTAATGCCAAACATCATGCAGGAATTAACATTCGGATCGGCATCAATACCGGGCCTGCGATTGCGGGAGTTATTGGTACCAAAAAATTCATTTACGACCTCTGGGGCGATGCCGTCAATACAGCATCTAGAATGGAATCCCACGGTATTTCCGGCGCGATTCAAGTCACCCAATCAACCTACGATATCTTGCAAAATAAGTATCTTTTTGAAGACAGAGGAATTATCCACATCAAAGGCAAGGGCGACATGAATACTTATTTGCTTAGAGGCCGATTAGTTAGTGTAGTTTCGGTTTAATTTGTTTATTATATTATTAGGGGTCTGCTAGTTAGTCCTGAGTGAATAGGCTTGGGAGAAGACGCTCGCGGTTGAAACCGCGTCTATACAAGCAAAACCCACTCCAAGCGGGTTGAAGAGCAGGCGGTTAAAATTACGCGCTCTTCTTCATTCAGTCGGCGAAGGCGCGGACTTTGTTTGTCTAAACCTGGTTTCAACCCCCGTCTTATCTTTTCCGATATCCTAAATTAGCCATTTGCAGAATAGTAAATTTTATGTCAGTGCGCATTTTATCATTTTTGGGTTTTTTCAAATCTCGGTTGTCTAGGCAAATAGCTTTGTGGGTATTTGCGAGCATTCTTGTGATAGAGGGAATTATTTTAGTTCCCTCTTATTTTCGGCGCGAAAATGAACTTTTAAATCAACTGGAACAGGTATCTCGCGCGACTGTTGAGGCTCTAGAGGTTTTGCTCAAACAAGATATTTACGATCGTACTGTCTTTGAAGAAGAAGTCAAAAATATTACTAAGGATTCTCAAGTAGTATTAGGACTATCTATTTACCAATTTGACGGTCAGCTAATATCTAAACTTGGTGAAGCACCCGAAATTGATTTGGATGAACTAAAAATTGCTCGTATAGTTCGCCAGAAAAATTTCGATGGCAAGCGCTACGATATTGCTTGGACAGAGCGACATTTGGGAGGAGATTATACGTTAATTGTTCGGCATGATGCTTCTACTGTTCAACCAGAACTATACGCATTTATAGGGCGAATTGCTATTCTAGTCATCATTATATCAGCCTTTGTCACTTCTGTCACTATGCTGTTTTTAGGGGTGACAGTAATTGCACCAATCTTGAGATTGCGCGATGATTTGATCGCTGCGGGAGTCGCTTTGAGCAAAGATCGAGAAAAACCTGATTTCTACTCTCTATCTGTCAAGCGCGATGACGAGTTAGGAGAAGTTATGGCCGCCTTCAATCAAATGTTTCAACGAGTTTACAAGGAAATCGCACAGCGGAAACAAGCTGAGGAAATATTGCGCGCCGAACAAGAAAAGTCGGAACGTTTACTGCTAAATATTTTACCCGAAATGATTGCCGATCGCCTAAAACAAGGTCATATCAATATTGCGGACGGATTTGCCGAGGTGACGGTGCTGTTTGCGGATATTGTCGGCTTTACCGAAATCTCTTCCCGCACGTCTCCTGAAGAATTAGTCGAATTGCTGAACAAAATATTCTCGGCTTTCGATTGCTTAAGCGAGAAATACGGCTTAGAAAAAATTAAGACTATTGGCGACAATTATATGGTAGCAGGCGGTTTGCCACTTCCCTGTACAAATCATGCAGAATCTATTGCCGAAATGGCGATGGAAATGCAGGCAGAAATTATAAAATTCAGCGACGAATCTGGCCAACCTCTCAAGATCCGCATTGGAATTAATAGTGGGCCTGTTGTCGCCGGTGTCATCGGCACTAAAAAGTTTATTTACGATTTGTGGGGAGATGCGGTGAATACAGCAAGCCGTATGGAATCCCAGGGACTTCCTGGTAAAATTCAAATTAGCACATCAACTTATGAGTTGCTGCGGGATAAGTATGTGTTGGAAAAACGCGGTAAAGTTAATGTTAAAGGCAAAGGGGCAATGACAACTTATTTGCTGATTGGTCGAAAATTCTAGCTGCTTTAACTGGTCATTGGTCATTAGTCATTAGTCATTGGTCATTCTACTCGTTATCAGGCTCTGCCTGGTAACGCAGATCCGGAGGCTCTGCCTCCTTAATTCTGTGCCGAGGCTCTTCCTCGCTTATATCGGTTCCTAGGCTCTGCCTGGGAACCAGTTAAAACCAGTTGATTGCAGTTAAGATTGCTATATAATACAGGTTGAAATTGGTTATTACTCGTTATCAGGCTCGGCCTGTTAACGCAGATACGGAGGCTCTGCATTCTTTTTTGCAGCCGAGGCAGAGCCTCTATATCTCGATTCCCAGGCAGAGCCTAGGAACCAGTTAATGTGAGGAAAAATTGGTATATTAATAAAATGCAAGTTAATATTGGTTGTAGTGGCAAAAATGACAGCAAATCCAGAACATAAATCTTCAGATTCACCAATTTGGCAGCCCTTCACGCAAATGAAAACTGCTGTTTTGCCTTTAAAGGTAGTTAGCGGGAAAGGGGCGTTTCTGGAACTAGCAGATGGGCGGCAAATTCTTGACTGTATTTCTAGTTGGTGGGTGACTATTCACGGGCACAGCCATCCGGTTCTGGCGGAGGCTCTTTACGAACAAGCCAAAAATTTAGAACACGTCATCTTTGCTGGATTTACTCACGAACCTGCCGAGAAACTTGCTGAAAAATTAATAACTCAGACGCCTGATTCTTTAACCAGGATTTTCTTTTCTGATAATGGTTCGACTGCGGTTGAAGTGGCTTTGAAAATGGCGTTCCAATATTGGCAAAATCTGGGAGAAACTAACCGCACTAGCTTTATTAGTTTTGAGGGAGGTTATCACGGTGATACCGTGGGGGCGATGTCTGCGGGCAGAAGTTCGCTGTGGTGGGAACCTTTTGCGCCTTTAATGTTTGCTGGGGATGTTGTGCCTTTTCCGGCGACTTTTGATGGCGATGAGGAGGTGGAAAGCAAGGAGACGGCGAGTTTGGAGAAACTGGAGTCTTTGTTAAAAGGGGGGAATGGCTATGCGGGGATTTTTATTGAACCTTTGGTACAAGGTGCTGGGGGAATGCGGATGTGTCGCCCTGAGTTTTTGCGGGCGATCGCACAAATTGCTCGCCAGTTTAATGTATTGTTGATTTACGATGAAGTGATGACGGGTTTTGGGCGCACGGGCGAACTGTTTGCCTCTGTTAAATCTGCAACTGCACCTGATATCCTGTGTTTGTCTAAAGGATTGTCTGGCGGCTGCTTGCCAATTGCTGTCACAATGGCATCGGAGGATATTTATCAAGCTTTCTGGCGAGATGAATCGGATAAAGCTTTTTTTCACGGTCATTCTTACACCGGAAATCCCTTAGCTTGTGCGGTGAGTGTAGCATCCATGGAGCTTTTGGAGCAAAACCAAAATGCTTATCGAGGAATGGAAAAACTGCACCACAAATACCTGAATCAATGGCTGATCGATCATCCTAAACTTGAACGGATTCGGACTTGCGGTACCATCGCAGCAATGGATGTCAAAACGGCAAGCGTTTCCGGTTATTTTAATGACATCGCCCCTGTATTGAAAGCCAGATTTCTCGAAGCGGGGTTTTTGCTCCGTCCCTTGGGAAACACGCTTTACTTGATGCCTCCCTACTGCATTTCTCCTGATGAACTAGAATCGATTTATCGCGTAATTCGTCAGGTTTTGGATACTTTGTAAACTCTTGATTTTTAGTAATGAATTTACCCAATTGGAACGATTTGGCTGATGACTCGCTGGCGGGGAAATGTCTCTCTCGCGAGCAATCTTTGGCTGTATTGCGCGCGCCGGATGAGGTTTTGCTGGAACAACTAAACGCAGCTTATCGGGTGCGCCGCCACTACTGGGGAAACCGCGTCAGGTTGCACTATTTGTTAAACGCTCAAAGCGGCCTTTGTCCTGAAGATTGCCATTATTGTTCTCAGTCTAAAATTTCAACTGCGGAAATTGAAAAGTATCCGCTTTTAGCTAAGGATAAAATTCTGGATGCGGCCCAACGCGCGGCTGATTTAAAAGCTGGTACGTTTTGTTTGGTGATTTCTGGCCGCCAACCTAGCGCATCTACTTTCGATCGCGTTTTGGATGCTGTAGAAACCGTCAAGGCAAATCATAACCTAAAAATTTGCGCTTGTTTGGGATTGTTGAGCGAGGAGCAAACTCACCGTTTGGCAAAGGCCGGAGTCGATCGCGTCAATCACAATCTCAACACCTCCGAATCGTACCACACGGACATCTGCACAACTCACACTTTTGGCGATCGCGTGGAAACAGTCGCCAACGTCAAAGCAGCCGGAATCACGACTTGTTCCGGTGGAATTTTGGGGATGGGCGAATCCGATGATGATGCGATCGATTTAGCGCTGTCGTTGCGGAATTTGGGCGTTACTAGCGTACCGGTCAACTTTTTCATTCCGATTCCCGGAACGCCCTTTGCGGACGTTAATCGCTTAAATCCGCGCCAATGTTTGCGGATTCTCTGCTTGTTCCGATTTTTGCTTCCCAGCCAAGAAATTCGGATTGCTGGGGGACGGGAGGTGCATTTGCGATCGATGCAACCTCTGGGACTTTACGCTGCTAATTCGATCTTTGTAGGCGATTATCTCACAACTCCCGGACAAAGTGCCAATCAAGATTGGGATATGATTCGAGATGCAGGATTTGCGATCGAATCTCCCGAAGGTTCTATCTTAGAAGTAGAATCAGAACTTACCCAGTTAGAACAAAAAAGCCTTGTTTCTTAACTCAGATTCAGCCCTATTACAAAGCGTTCGTAGTGAGGACTTTAGTCCTTCGTTTTTTGCGGACTAAAGTCCTCACTACGAACCAATTTTAACTTATATAAGAGGGGAAATAGTGGACAAACGCGAAGAAATCACGATCGCAGAATACCAGACAACCGCCGAATCTTTCCTTCAAGGAACATGGCATCACGACGTATCCCAAAATCGCGATGCACTCACTGCTGCCATGCCCCGCAACCCCGGTAAAATCCTCGACATAGGATGCGGCCCAGGACGAGATTTAGTAGCCTTCAAGAGCCAAGGACATACAGTTGTAGGCTTAGATGCAACTCCAGCTTTTGTAGAAATAGCAAAGAAGTTATCCGGCTGCGAAGTTTGGCAACAATCATTTCTAGAACTAGACTTACCAAAGACAGAATTTGAGGGTATTTTCGCCAATGCTTCCCTAATTCATGTTCCCAGCGACAAAATGGTGAAAGTCCTCCAGGATTTGCACAAAACATTAGTAGTTGGCGGTGCAATTGTCATGTCAATGTGTCGGGGAAATTGGGAAGGATACGACGAACGACCGACGGGAAAACGGTATACTGCGGGATGGGAATACGAAACTTTAGCGCCTTGTTTGGAACAAGCGGGATTTGCCATTGTTAATCACTACTATCGCCCTCCCGGCTTGCCTCGCGAAGCCCAATCTTGGGTAGTAATCGTCGGCAAAAAAATCTAACGTAAATTGGAAATTGCGAATCTTTCCCCTCTCTGACTCTGCGCCCTCTGCGCCCTCTGCGGTAAAAAAAAAACCATTAAAAAAATTACCGAAGATTGTTGTATACTGTTCCACAGTCAAAAAAACCAATTTCTGCACAAACTAAAACAAAATTAATATGACAGATAAATCCCACATCTTTTTAGCGGGTGCTAGTCGAGGCGTTGGCTTAGAAATCGCCAAATGTCTGGTAGCACAAAATATGCAAGTAACGGCACTTTTGCGATCGCCCACCAACCGCACCGAATTAGAAGCAATGGGCATCAAAGTCATGACAGGCGACGCTTTGGACGCTGCGGCTGTGGAAGCTGCGATGGCTGGAGGCGCACCAATCCATGCCGCAATCAGCACCATTGGCGGCTTGCCAAAAGATGGGGAAAGAGCCGATTATTTGGGCAACAAAAACTTGATTGATGCTGCTGTCAAAGCAGGCGTGCAAAAATTTATTTTAGTTTCATCCATCGGTAGCGGTAACACTGCCGCCGCTTTACCGCCGCAAGCTTTAGAAACATTGCGCCCGGTGTTACTTGAAAAGGAAAAAGCTGAAAATCATTTAATAGCAAGCGGGATGATTTATACTGTAATTCGTCCGGGCGGACTGAAATCGGAACCTGCAACGGGCAATGGTGTGTTAACAGAAGATTGTCGAGTTGCGGGAACGATTCATCGGGCGGATGTAGCGCAGTTAGTTTGTCAGTGTTTAGTTTCGGATGCTGCTAATCATAAAGTTTTGTCGGCGGTTGACAAGCAAATGGTTTACGGCAATTTAGAATATGATGTATTAGGCTTGGGATAAGAAGACCGGGCGGTTGAAACGGCGTCGATACAGACAAAACCTGCCTCCGCAGGTTGAAGAATCAGCATTTAAAATTACGTTATTCTGTCTTAGTCCCTCGCTCGCTCGGACATTGTTTGTGTACCCGTAAACTCCGCGGTTTCAACCGCCGTCTGATCTACGACGATCGCCCGAAAGGCTTAATCCACGATCGCCCGTTAGCGAAGCCCTCGAAGAGGATCGCCCAATCCAACATCAAACCCGCGATCGCAAACAATACCACACTCTCGACACCAACCACCGCAAACGGCAATAACTCCTGCAAACCCGGCATTTTCCCCGCCTCAAAAGACAATCCAGCATCCAACTGTCCAAAAGCACGCACCAGCCCAAAAGCCAACACCACACCAGATTTAAGCTGCGGGTTAGTATCGTGGCGGATAGCATAGCGGTATGTGACGCCAAACAAAAAACCGCCCAAAAGTGCCATCAATCCTCTCAATCCAAAATTTAGGTCAATTTCCCTGACCTGCAAAGCGGCCAGAGCATCCCACCTCTCGGCTAAGATTAAGCTGTTCACAAGGGCGATCGCCCCAAAAGCAAGCAAACAAGACAAAGCAGCAACACTCCCTGCTTTCAAAGATTCTACCCGCTCAGCGGGACTAAAATTTGACGAGTCCTTCACAGCGCCCTCATTTCAAAAATGGCTCTAATTGACTTATCATAAGGTTTGGAGTCACTTTGTACAGTTTGTTCAATAAATAGCTATGGATATTTTGTCGCTCGGTTGGGTTTCGGTGCTAGTTCTGTTCTCCTTCTCAATTTCAATGGTAATTTGGGGCCGCAACGGTTTCTAGATTCCAGAATAGATGGTGGGGCAGGATTTTTAACTGCCCCGCATTTTTTTTGAATCCTATATAACCAAATACGCTTGGGTTAAAACTGTTTATTCCTCGGATATCCCCCTCGCATCCCCCTTAAAAAGGGGGACGAAAGAGCAAATTCTTGTTACCCCCTTGGTTCGGGGGGCTAGGGGGGATCAGCCTTATCTAAAGCCTATTGCTATTTAACCAAATCAAAATAACAGGAGTTACAAACATGACAAAAAAAATATTAATGTTAGTCGGCGACTTTGTAGAAGACTACGAAGTAATGGTTCCCTTCCAAGCATTGCAAATGGTAGGTCATACCGTCCATGCAGTCTGCCCGGACAAAGCCGCAGGCCAAACAATTCGCACGGCAGTTCACGACTTTGAAGGCGATCAAACCTACAGCGAAAAACCAGGTCACAACTTTACTTTAAACGCAACTTTTGACGAAATCAACCCCGCCGACTACGACGCTTTGATTATCCCCGGAGGACGATCCCCAGAATACATCCGCCTCAACGAACAAGTGCTGCAAATTACCCGCTACTTTGCCAACAGCAAAAAGCCGATCGCATCTATTTGTCACGGATTGCAAGTCCTCACCGCCGCCGGCGTACTCGAAGGCAAACGCTGCACCGCATACCCAGCTTGCAGCCACGACATCCTCCGGGCTGGTGGCAAATATACCGAAGTTCCTGTCACCGAAGCAGTAGTCGATGGCAACTTAGTCACAGCCCCCGCGTGGCCTGCACATCCTAACTGGCTGGCTGAATTTCTGAAAGTTTTAGGCACAAAAATCGAACATTCAGATAGTCATTAGTTATTAGTTATTAGTTATTAGTTATTAGTTATTAAGCTGTTCTAAACTACACAATCAAAATTTGATAAAGTTCTTGTGGGGAGTAGGGGTTGGGCGTCTCGCAGCACAAAAAATACAATTTAAATGTAGAACAGCTTAGTTATTAGTTATTAGTTACATGAAAATTCTTACAGTTAAAGTTAAACCTAATTCCAAACAGCAAAGCATCGAAGAGCAACCAGACGGCAGCCTGACAGTACATCTCAAATCCCCGCCCGTGGATGGAAAAGCCAATCAAGAGTTAATCGTGCTGTTGGCGAAAAAGTTTAAAGTGCCGAAATCTGCGATCGCCATTAAATCCGGTCTTTCCTCCCGCAATAAACTTGTCGAAGTTCCGATTTAACCAATCTTTAGATAGATATCCAAATCTTTCTCAAGATAGATTCAGACTCAGCTTTTAATTTATACAGTAGTAGTTGTAAGGTTAGGAGAAAAAATTATGACCATTGAAAACAGAGTCGAAGCAACTGCTAAGAATATTGAAGGCAAAATCCAAGAAGCTGTTAGCGAAGTTACAGGCAACCAGAAAGATAAATTAGAAGGTCAAGCCAAGCAGGACGAAGCATCAGCAATTCACATGAAAGAAGACCTCAAAGATCAAGCCAAAGAGATTGTAGATCGAGCTTAGTCACTTTGCTTCGTCACAGTATTCGCTAAAAGTTTCCTGCCTACTCAATCCAGCAAACATATCGTTTGCTGGATTTTTTTCGATCGCCCAAACTTCTAGGGTGCGGGGGGCATTGGTGTCAATAAACACGTCAAACCCTTGATAAATCTCGCTTTGAGCTGAGGCCAGATCCCCCTCGCATCCCCGCTCCCTTGGGGAGTAGGGGTTGACTTTGAGAAGAATCCTGTCCCCCCCGACTATCATGGGGGCGGCGGGGACGCAAGATGCTCTTGTCCCCCCCTTCTTTAAGGGGGGCGCCGGGGGGATCTGGCCTAACAGTCAAACAATAGACCGCTACTACACAAGACGTGTTGCTTGAAACAAATGTCAGGGGTATCAACTCCCAATGCCAACAAACTAAGGATCGCAAATTAAATACCTTACAATTTTAATTGTTATTGTGGGGAGTAGGGGTTGGGCGGGGGAGCTCCC
>NZ_JAUBUN010000058.1:31320-38520 GCF_036702665.1 Microcoleus sp. Aus8_D2 | reverse complement strand
GGCATAGGGCATAGGGCATAGGGCATAGGGCATAGGGCATAGGGCATAGGGCATAGGGCATAGGGCATAGGGCATAGAGCATACCTCACTTTTTTGATAACCGCTATAAGTTGTGATTTTTTAATTGAACTTTTCTGGCAAATAAGAGCTGTTTTTAGTAAATATCGGCTCCCCAAATATCACCTTTGAGTGAAGCAGCCACAAGGCGAGTTGGGATTTAAATAAATTGTGAATTTCAAACTAAGCACTGACAACTGACAACTGACAACTTTCACCTGCCTGCTATCTTCTAAACAAGCCATCGATCAAAGATGATACCGAGCTAATTAACCAGACGACAGCGCCAGCCAGGAAAATGTTTTCTCGAAGTTCTCTTTTATTTATACTGTAACCACCTCTGCGCCCGCCACTGCCAGCACCGTCTCTCTCCAAATCATAAATTACTTTCTCCGCGTACCATCTCTCCGACTTGCCGGGATACCTATCTCTAGCATTAGCCAGCAGTCGTTTTGCCAAAGATTTATTTCCTTTAACAGCCTGTAACAAATGTCTGTCTATGCCCTCAGTGTTCTGGGAATCTTGCCATATCAAAAAAGCGATCGTACCAATTAGTGCTAGCAGACCAATTGTGATTAATGGTTTCACAGTTTACTTTTTGGTTAAATTATGGGATGATTTTATCTTTTAGATTTGAGCGCGACAAGATGCAAGCCTAATATCTATACAATTGTTAATATACAATTGTTAATATTTGGGGCAGATCGTAGCTGTTGGTTGCAAAAACTCGCTTGCCAGAAATGCGATCGCCCGCTCAACGCAGTATGATTAAATTATCAAAGCCTGTTCGAGCAAAGACGATTTAAATGCCTGCCCCCTACGCACCCCCCACCGTAACAGCCTTTCCCCTAACAGCCGTTGTTGGGCAAGAAGCCATTAAATTAGCGCTGCTGTTGGCAGCAATCGATCCGGGATTGGGAGGAGTCGCGATCGCCGGTCGTCGCGGCACAGCCAAATCTGTCATGGCTAGAGCCCTACACTCCCTGCTGCCGCCCATTGAAGTGATTAAAGATTCATTCTGCAACGCTGACCCCACTTGTCAAGAGGAAAAAAATCTTGTAGAGACGGGATTCATCGCATCTGAAATCGTACCGGGAGAGGAAGAGAATTCCCAAGTTACTGAAATAATTCCCACACCATTTATTCAAATTCCTTTGGGTGTCACCGAAGACAGACTCTTAGGCTCAGTCGATGTCGAACAATCGGTAAAATTCGGTCAAACAGTATTCCAACCAGGACTCTTAGCCCAAGCAAATCGAGGCGTACTTTATGTAGACGAAATCAACCTCCTCGATGACAATATTTCTAACCAATTACTCACAGTATTAACCGAAGGTCGCAACCAAATAGAACGGGAAGGGATTAGCTTCCAACACCCCTGCAAACCTCTATTCATTGCCACCTACAACCCCGAAGAAGGCCCTCTCAGAGAACATTTGCTCGATCGAATCGCGATCGTCCTTTCCGCCGACGCAGCCCTCGAACTACAAGAAAGAGTCTATGCAGTAGAACAAGCTTTATCCTACTCCAGCTCCCCCCAAGAATTCCTCAACCAATACGCCGAAGACACCGACAACCTCAAAACCCAAATCATCCTCGCCAGAGAATGGCTCAAAGATGTCACCATCACCCACGAACAAATAGCCTACCTAGTAGAAGAAGCCATCCGCGGCGCAGTTCAAGGACACCGCGCTGAAATCTTCGCAGTCCGAGTCGCCAAAGCCGCCGCCGCCCTTGAGGGACGCACAGAAGTTAACGCCGAAGATTTGCGCCGCGCGGTAGAATTAGTCATCGTACCCCGCGCCACCATCGTCCAAACCCCCCCAGACGAAAACACACCTCCTCCTCCTCCCCCACCACCGCCACCCCCAGAACAATCGGAACAAGAACAAGAAGAAGACGAGGAAGAAGAAGACAAAGAAGACGAACCGCCAGAAGAACAAGAAGAGACTAACATTCCCGAAGAATTTTTGTTCGACCCCGAAGGCGTAATTCTCGACCCCGACGTGCTGTTTTTCGCGCAAAATGCCAACCGCCAAGGCAAATCCGGCAGCAGAAGCACCATTTTCTCCGAAGATAGAGGTCGTTATGTCAAGCCAGTATTGCCCAAAGGCCCCGTGCGCCGCATCGCGGTTGACGCGACGCTGAGGGCGGCCGCACCCTACCAAAAAGCCCGCCGCGACAGGAATTCTCACCCCCCCCAACCCCCCCTTACTAAGGGGGGGCAAGAGGCGAGTCAGCGCCGGGTATTTGTGGAACAGGGAGATATTCGGGCGAAGCGCTTGGCCAGAAAAGCTGGAGCTTTAGTCGTCTTTGTCGTCGATGCTTCGGGTTCCATGGCCCTCAACCGCATGCAGTCGGCAAAAGGTGCAGTCATGCAGCTACTCACCGAAGCTTATCAAAGTCGCGACCAAGTGGCGCTCATTCCGTTTCGTGGAGAACAAGCAGAAGTATTGCTACCGCCGACTCGCTCGATAGCTTTGGCCCGCAAGCGCTTAGAAAGGCTGCCCTGCGGTGGCGGTTCCCCCCTCGCCCACGGTTTGACGCAAGCAGTGCGCGTGGGAGTCAACGCGCGCCAGTCTGGAGATATCGGTCAAGTGGCGATTGTTGCTATTACTGACGGACGCGGTAATATTCCTTTGGCTCGTTCTTTGGGCGAACCGATTTTAGATGGCGAAAAGCCGGATATTAAGCAGGAATTGCTGGAAATTGCTGCTAAAATTCGCGGTTTGGGAATGCAGTTGCTGGTGATTGATACCGAGAGCAAGTTTATTTCGACCGGCTTTGCGAAGGAGTTGGCCAAGACTTCTGGCGGAAAATATTATCATTTGCCGAAAGCTTCCGAACAGTCGATCGCAGCTATGACTAAAAATGCTCTGCGCGACGCGATCGGCTAAAACTCTTAAATCGAGATTCCATCAGCCTAGATTGTGGCACAGGCATCCCGCCTGTGTCCCCTCTGCCCTTACGTATTACGTATTACGTATTCCTGATGACTCATGACTCATGACTGATGACTGATGACTGATGACTTCTTCTTAAAAGTCTAATTTTTAACTCTCGCTCTCCGGCGAGTCACCACCAGCGAACCCGCAACTAAACTCAACCCCGCCAGCATTGAAGGCTCAGGAATTTTCACCGGCAGAGGTACCCGGCTTACAGTTCCCGGGCTCGCGCTCAGATAAGTTGTACCTTGGGGGGGTTGACCTATCTCAGCCAGCAGCAAATTTTCTGAACTCTGGGATGAAGCAGCGGTAGAAACGGCTCGGACATTAGCTGCAAGGGCAGCTTTGCCGCCGGACATCGCGGCGGTGACAGCCAAGATAATTCCGGCTGTAGGTGGCAATAATTTGCGAGCAAAAAAGGTGGGCATGAGACATTACCTGTTTGACATTTTGTCGATCGATCTAAATACTTTCACAATGAATTTTCTTTAGATACCCTGTCTAGACCACTTCTACAACTAACCCAACCGATTGGAAATTTTAGATTGATTTTAGATTTGAGATGATTGAGGTTTCCTGTCCCTAGTTTGAACTAAGTCGCCAATCAACCACCTACAATCAACTGCTGCCCCTGCCTCGATTTTAAACTCCTCAATCCCAAATCGTAAATCCCAAATCCCCAATTGATTGACCTGTGCTACCTGCAATTCGATCGACTTTCAGCTTGTCCTCGCCACAGATAGCGCCGGCCCTTTAACCTCAATTATAGCTCGGCCGCGATTGGCAGCGCTGTCAGAGGGCGAGATCCCACGGCACAGACTGACTTGTACGCCGTTGATTATAAACAATCGCTCCCTGCTTGGGAGTGATCTGATCCCCATTCTTTATCAAATCTTTAAACTACTTCATGTTTTGTCAACAACTTGTAAAGCTGTCAAAATAGAGATAGCAAATCTCAGCCAAAATTAGGTAAAATCCTCGTGAGTAACACCAGTAACTTCCGCGAAGCCGTGCGCGAGGCCAAAAACCACGCGCTGGTAGGCCCCAACGTCATCGCTAACGCCCTCCCCTTCGTGGGCGGCGGACTTGTCTTAACGGCTGTCGGCACCTACGGCGGCCTCGGAGTCATCCGCAACTATCCCGCAATCTTCTTTCCGACGTTTATTGGCGCGATCGTCCTAGAATTAATTCTGTTCTTCGTCGCCAGCGCCGCCGCCGAACAAAACAACAAAAACACCGCCTTGCCCCTGCTGGCAACCTACAGCCTGCTTTCCGGCTACACCCTCAGCGGATTGGTGTTTACAGCCCTCAGAACCCAAGGCGTCGGCATCGGCGGCATCGGTTTTGCAGCCCTAGGCTGTGGGATTACTTTCATCGCCGCCCGCCAAATTGGCTCCAACCTTTCCGAACAAGACGGCATGGCCCTCACCAAGACTATCAGTTTAGGTGTCATTGCTTTGTTCGTAGTCATTGGCGGTCAATTGCTGCTGTCGCTTTTCGGCGTTTACGCCCCAACCTGGTTGGAAATTGGCATTTCTGGTATCGGCGTGTTTATATTTGCTGGTGCTGCGATCGTCGATTTTTACATCTTACCCCGCAGCTACCGCGACGATCAATATTTGCCCGCCGCTCTGTCGATGTACTTGACCTACATCAACTTGTTCATCTTCATTCTGCGCCTGATGATTGCTCTCAACGGTCGCGATTAATCCAAACTTTAGCTTACTAAAAAAGAACCGCAGCGCGATCGACATTCGACTGCGGTTTTTTATTACCTTGACAATTCCCGCCCGCATCCGCGTTTATCCGCGTTCATCTGCGGTTTAAAAATTTTTCTTAGTATTGTTGCCTGCCAAAATGCTACAATCAAAAATACACCCCACAACTAGGAGAAGTCACAGTGGAAATTCTAGAGACCAAACACAATATCGAAACTTTGTGCGATCGCCTAAACCGCCTACAAGACTGTCTTTAGCTCAGAAATAACCGCTGAAAGCCAAAAGTTACAACAGCTAACAGCACAGCCCGCATCGGGCAACAGCACCAACACAGTTGAACCCATACTCCAAGAACTAGACGCACTGCAATTCGATCGCGCAAAACTCAACCAGTGCCAAACTCGTTTCGCAGATATTAACGCAGCAGTCGAGTTGCTGGAATTTCAAGCAGATGGCGAACTAGAGCAAGAACTTCAAACTAATTTAGCTCAACTCAACCACTCTATCGAAGAGTGTGAAATAGAGCAATTATTGAGCGAACCTCGTGACAAAAATGGAGCCTACCTCATAATTAATGCAGCAATACATGACCTAGATGCTCCAGACTGGGTAGAAATGTTGCTGAAAATGTACATTCGTTGGGGACACAACCGAGGCTATAAAGTTGAGTGTGTTGAAGAGTCCCCAGCGTCCGAAGTAGGAATTAATTCTGTAACTTTGGAAATAGACGGACGTTACGCTTACGGCTATCTAAAGTCAGAAACCGGAATGCACCGACTGCAACGTACATCGCCTTTGAATATTACCAGAAAGTGGCAGACGACTAAAGCGACGGTGGAAGTTGTGCCAATGTATGTGGAACTGGAGATTCCACAGCAGGATTTAGAAATAATCTTGCCTTCTCCCTACGTGATTTCTGGGAAAGTCCCAACTTGGGTGAGGATGGTTCATCGTACTGGTGTTTTATCAATATCTAACTGTGAGCGGAGTCAACTGCAAAATAAAGAGAAGGCTCTAGCGGTTCTCAAGAGCAAACTGTTTGCTATTATGCAAAGACAAGAAGTTGCAGAAATTTCCGACATTCAGTGCGATCGCCTAAAAACATTCCTCAACCAACCAATTAGAAAATATCAATTTGCCAGCGACAGCACAAACCAAGACAAAGTTCTGGATGTGCGTACAGGAATCGAAATCACAGCCGTCGCCGAGGTACTAGACGGCCAACTTGACCGATTCCTCAAAGCCGCTGCGCTGCTGCAAAATTGATTTGCCGGTGCAGGTCAAATTTCAGCTAAACTCAAAAATACACCCCACAACTAGGAGAACTCACAGTGGAAGTTCTAGACATCAAACACGATATCGAAACATTGTCCGATCGACTGGGTACCACCCAGGACTATCTTTGACATCCCCGCACTCACAGCCAAAATCCAAGACCTAGAGCAAATCTGCGCCCAACCAGCTTTCTGGGACGACCAAGATAAAGCCCAAGAAACCCTCCAAGAACTCAACGACCTCAAATCTCATTTAGACCAATACCGCGGCTGGCAGACTAGCCTAGAAGACGCTAGAGCTATTTTAGAACTGCTGGAGTTAGACGCAGACGAGTCCCTGTTCCAAGAAGCCTCATCGAGTCTTTCTCAGTTAACCCGCGAACTCGACCAGTGGGAACTGCAACAATTACTCTCGGGGCCCTACGACGAAGGCGGCGCAGTTTTGACAATTAACGCCGGGGCGGGCGGCACAGATGCTCAAGATTGGGCCGAAATGTTGCTGCGGATGTACACCCGCTGGGGCGAAAGTCAAGGTTACAAAGTACATTTAACCGAGATTTCTGAGGGAGAGGAAGCAGGTGTTAAATCTGCCTCTTTGGAAATTGTCGGCCGCTACGCTTACGGCTACATGAGGTCAGAAAAAGGCACTCACCGCTTGGTGAGAATTTCGCCTTTTAACGCTAATGACAAGCGTCAAACCAGTTTTGCGGGCGTGGAAGTGATGCCGGTGCTCGATCGATCCGTTAAACTGGATATTCCAGAAAAAGATTTGGAAGTCACGACTTCCCGCGCAGGCGGCAAGGGCGGACAAAACGTTAACAAGGTAGAAACCGCCGTTCGCATCGTTCACCTTCCGACCGGTTTAGCCGTCCGCTGCACCGAAGAACGCAGTCAGTTGCAAAATAAAGAAAAAGCTCTCGCCTTACTGAAGGCTAGGCTGTTGGTGGTTGCTAGAGAACAGCGGGCCGCCGAAATTGCCGAAATTCGCGGCGACATGGTAGAGGCAGCTTGGGGCAACCAAATTCGCAACTACGTGTTTCACCCCTATCAAATGGTCAAGGATTTGCGGACTGGCGTTGAAACAACCGCCGTCTTAGATGTGATGAACGGCGAATTAGACCCGTTTATTCAAGCTTACCTGCGACAGGAAAATCAGTTAATAGCCCAAACCGATTAACCCCTACCCGCAGTCAAACAGGATCGAGC
>NZ_JAUBUN010000058.1:0-31220 GCF_036702665.1 Microcoleus sp. Aus8_D2 | reverse complement strand
GTGAGGACTTTAGTCCGCAAAAAAGAAGGACTGAAGTCCTCACTACGAACAAACAGGATCGAGCGTGAGGACTTTAGTCCGCAAAAAAGAAGGACTGAAGTCCTCACTACGAACAAACGGGATCGAGCGTGAGGACTTTAGTCCGCAAAAAAGAAGGACTGAAGTCCTCACTACGAACAAACAGGATCGAGCGTGAGGACTTTAGCCCGCAAAAAAGAAGGACTGAAGTCCTCACTACGAACCAATTTTGTGGTATAATTTTGAGGTTTTGGTCGATCGCCCGACATCCAACAGGTCGCGCCGCCAAAAACCTTGATATGATAAAACTTGACCTAACGAACCAAAGGAGAAAGAATGACCCAAGTTGTAATCGGCGAAAATGAAGGGATTGAGTCAGCCCTACGACGGTTTAAGCGACAAGTTTCCAAAGCGGGAATTTTTCCCGACATGAGAAAGCACCGCCACTTTGAAACCCCCCTCGAAAAGCAGAAGCGCAAAGCTATTGCTAGAAGGACTAAGAGACGCTTCCACCGCAACAACAAACCCTAGAATTAACGCACTATTGATTCGGCAGATATAATGCCTTGCGATTCTAGTACCGCAGCGACTCGGAGAATCACCGCTTCGCTGTAGGGAGCACCGATAATTTGTACCCCCAAGGGCAAAGCGCCGGGCCGCTGTACGGGCACGCAAAGAACTGGTAAGCCTATAAATGATAGAGGTTGAGTGAACAGTCCCAGATTGGGACGCACTAATATTTCTTGTCCGGCGATGACCATTTTCTCGACACCAATTTCTGGAGCCGCGATCGGCGTTGCGGGTGCCAGAATGATATCTGTATGTTGAAATATGGAGCGAATTCGATCTCGATACCACTGTCTAAATCTCTGCGCTTGCACGTACCACGTCGCAGGAATAAGGGTTCCGGCCAAAAAACGATCGCGCGTAGCCGGATCGAAGTCTTGAGGGCGCGCCCGCAAATTCTCCAAATGCAGGTTTCCACCCTCGCAAGCCGTAATTATAAACGCCGCCGCCCTCGCACGATCGGATTCCGGTATGCTAACAGTTGCCAGCCCTCCAATTTTTGGGGGGCTGATTGTTGCTTTCTCTGACTCTATACCACAATTCAAGACATTTGTCAAGGCTTTGGCAACTATTTCTACAGCCTCCATTGCTTCTGGTTCGGCCCCTGTGGCGAAATACCCGTCAGCAACAGCAATTCGCAATCCTTCAATTCCCATATCTAACTGCGACGAACAAAGTTCCGGCGGGAGTTGAGTGCAAACTGGATCGCGATCGTCCCGGCCTTGCAGAATATCGTACAGCAGCGCGATATCTCGGAGCGATCGCCCAAACGGTCCCACACAATCCAAACTACTCGAAAACAAAAAAGCACCGGCCCTAGACAAACGGCCGTAAGTCGGCTTCAGCCCAAACACACCGCACAAAGCAGCGGGCACGCGGATGGAACCGTTAGTATCCGAACCGAGGGTGAAGGGAACTAAACCGGCGGCGACTGCTGCTGCGGAACCGCCGCTAGAACCGCCGGCGATGCGCGCAGTATCGTGAGGATTGCGAGTCGGCCCGTAGTGACTGTTTTCCGTGACAAACCCGTAGGCGTACTCATCCATGTTCAGCGTACCTACGAGGATAGCACCAGCTTGTTTGAGTCGGGCGACCCCCGCCGCGTCCTCGGTAGCCGGAGGATTGTCAGCGTTGATTTTCGACCCGGCTAGGGTGATAATTCCACCGACATCGAACAAGTTTTTGACTGCGAAGGGAACGCCTGCTAATGGGCCAGGGTTTTCGTGGCGTGCGATCGAATTATCTATCTTTTCGGCTGCTGCGATCGCACTTTCTGCGGTGATGGCCGTAAAGCAATTGAGGGTTTTGTCTCGATCGGCAATTCGTTCTAAAGCAGCATTCACAACCGCTGTCGCTGCAATCTTACCACTTTTAATCGCCGATGCTGTGGCGACTGCATCCGCTCCTGCTAAAAATTGGGCTTCATCTGCGTTCATCTGCGTTCATCTGCCTACATCTGCGGTTAACAATCAGGGTTCAAACACTGGTGCAGCTTCGATTTCCTGTGGCAAGGGGAATTCTGTAACGAGTCGGGCGATCGCAGCTATCCTCTCGAAGTTTACCACAACGCCGGGCCGATGTTCCGGCTTGATGGGTAAGTTGATAAGTTCGGCAGTGCGATCGACATATTCTTCTATATTATTTATCATTTTTTCGGTATTTGCGATCGGTGGTTAGTTGCGACCCATCCTCAATTTTAATTCACTTCGGTGTTTATTTTGGCGATCGGTGTCAGGCTCTCAGTTATTATTGCTGAGTTTTTTGTATTCCTCTGATTGTCTGATATCATCTAAAGGTGATTTTTGCTTTGCTGGTTCATCTGGACAAAACTTTACACATACCTGCATTTGACCAGACTCGAAACTTTGATTGACTTCGATTTTTATCTTTCCTTTTTGCCAACCTTTAGAACCAACCTTGAGAATTTGACAATCGATTCCTTTTTGAGCGGAGTTCCAGTTTATATCACCTCCAGGAATACTTGTTTTTGTTTCTTCGCTAATAGACAAATTTTGCATCCAAACTCTTATCCATTCCCGGCGAGATTGACTTTCTGCGTAAAGGCAAAGTATTTCATTAAACTTTCTGCCGATTAACTCTTTAAACCTGTGTACCGTAAAAGTATTTTGGTTGTTTAACAATAAAACATCATCGGCGCCCTCTAGAGTCTCGTATCTTTGATTGACTTCAGTATTTTCGTCCATATTTTTTACAAAATTATGCGATCTGCTATTTGATAGCATTTCAAGGTATGTGAGTCAATACCAAAAGGCTAAATTGAGCTTCGCACTTCCCAACTCAAACACTGACAGTTTTCCGCAACTTCTCAACGGCGACCTCCAGCGGAGGCAAATCAAAATCTTCAGCATCCATCAATTCCTTAACTTTCTCAAAAATCTCAACCTCCGCCTCTTCCTGGTCTGTCAGCTTATCATAAAAGTAAGGATCGTTAAACCACTGTTCAAACACGAACCTCAACACCCCATTCGGGTTAAGCATAAACCTCCAATACTTAGAAACTCGGTTATCAACTACTTCAAACAAAGGTGCAGGAGTCTGTATGGGATAATAGCTGTAATTATCATTGCAAACATAATACCAAACTATTCCCTGCCACGATCTGATAGCATAAACCACATATTCCTTGCCAACAGTCAACGGCAATTCAATCTTTTTAGTATAGCCTCTTGCCGGATCGATATAATTTTCCGGTAAGTGTTCTCCAGTATTAGCAATACAGCGAACTCTCATAACTTGTCTACCTATCAATTCTTAGGTGCTGTTTTAGGATATTGTCGCTTGAATTTCACTTCAACTTGTCGTAAAATTTGCTTATTTTCAAACCAGTGTACTTGTACGGAAGCTCCATTAATTGCAAAAGCCTGAATGCTAGTTATTTTATACCAGTCTTCGGGATTGCCTCCATAAAGGGCAACCAGTCTAGAGATATCCCCTAGTATATCGTCAGGCCCGCCCTGAATAGATATACAATTACCAGCCTTGGCATCTTGCAGCAGCAGTTGCTCTGGCAAATTTCTCGGACTCTCGTCGGGAATAGCACCTTGATTCATAATTTAACAGTGTTAGATGTAATTTGTCAAAAAAGTATTTTATTCAAGGCGAAAAGACTAAATTCACCTTCTCACTTTCTCAAATTATTAAACACTGACAGTTTCCCGCAACTTCTCAACAGCGATATCTAAGGGAGGCAAATCAAAATCTTCAGCATCCATCAATTCCTTAAGTTTCTCAAAAATCTCAACCTCCGCCTCCTCCCGATCTGTTAGCTTATCATAAAAATAAGGCTCAGTAAACCACTGCTCAAACGCTATCATCAAAAATCCATTCGGCGAAATTTTAAACCGCCAATACTTAGAAACTCTGTCATCAACCACTTCAAACAGCGGTGCCGGATTCGGGATGGGATAATAACTGTAAATATCATCGCAAATATAGTACCAAATAGTTCCTCGCCACTCTCTAAAAGCATAAACAACATATTCCTGGTCAATCGTTAATGAGAACTGTATTTCTTTTGTGTAACCGATTGCAGGCTCTATGTAATCATCAGAAAGCGATGCACCTGTATTAGCGATACAGCGAATTTTCATAACTTGCTTACCTACAGATTTTTAATTAATATTTTGGATGCTCTAGCTTTTAGTTGAACTACCTTAACAGATTCAGGCTCTCTAATTAGTTTATACTGCTCGATTAATTGTTAGTTTTTAGCCGCAATTCATTTGAGAGCGTAGCGATGTATTCGTGTCTGGCTGTCAATTATTATTATTGGCGAGGTTTTTGTACTCTTCAGATTGGCGGATGTCATCTAGAATAGATTCCGGTTCTGCTGGTTCATCAGGACAAAATTCTAATTTAATTATCTCGACGCTATAGTAGCGATTGCTTATTGTACAACTTAGAGATGCTTCTATCCTTAGTTTGCCTTTTTGCCAGCCTGGAGAACCAATTTTTAGAATGTGACAGTCTATTCCAGGAGTAGGAAAAATCCATTTACTCTCAAAAACTCTAATATTTACTTCTCCAATTGAACAATCTGACAACAAATTAAAAAATATTGAATTACTCGCTCCATTGTTTTGTGTGTTAAGCTTTTCAGTAAGTTTCTTACTAATGAGTTCTTTAAATCTAGCCACTGTAAAAGTATCTTTTTGAATCAGCAATATATCTGTACCGCAGTCTAGGCTTTGAAACTTAGCGTTCATAATTTTTGGTTATTTGTAATTTTTTCAAAAAAAGTATCAGACTTCATCATATTAGTCAATCCAGAGTTTCAAGCAAGATGTATTAAAACTTTATATCGCGAAGGCGGTTTTTGTCGGTACAGCCAGATGTTGAAAAAATGCAGCGAATTCACAGTCAGAAAAAACTTGTTTTCGCTGGTACAGTTTCCGCCACCAACTTACCCCGCGAAATCACGTATCGAACTGTCGCCCGCCTCCTGATGGCGTCGTAACAACTCTCAGCATCCAACACAATTAAATTAGCAAGCTTCCCCACATCAATCCCGTAACTTTCATCTCCCAAATTTAAAGTTTTAGCACCATTATAAGTTACCATATTAAAACAAGCTTCAATCTCAGAAATCCCCGTCATCTGACAAAGATGAACCGCCATGTGAGCCACATCCAACATATTTCCAGTACCCAAACTGTACCAGGGATCTTGCACGCAGTCATGCCCCAAGCTCACATTCAAACCATGCTGCCACAACTCCTTAACCCGCGTCACTCCGCGACGTTTCGGATAAGTATCCGTGCGGCCTTGCAGGGTGATATTAATTAAAGGATTAGCGATGAAATTTATCTGCGATTTTGGCAAAATTCCCATCAGTTTAAAGGCATAGGCATTATTGTAAGAACCGAAAGCAGTCGTGTGGCTGGCTGTCACCTGCGAACCCGCCCCTGTTCTAATCGCAAAAGCTGCCACAACCTCCAAAAACCTCGACTGTTCGTCATCTATTTCATCACAGTGAATATCTATTAATCTATTGTATTTTTCCGCAATTTCAAAAACTCTCTCAACCGACTTCACCCCATCTTCCCGCGTCAACTCATAATGCGGAATTCCACCCACAGCATCCGCACCCATATCGAGAGATTTCTCTAAAAGTTTGTCATTTCCAGGACTCCCGTAAATCCCGTCTTGAGGAAAAGCCACAACTTGCAAAGTCATCCAATCTTTGACAGATTCCCGCACCTCCAAAAGTCCTTGCAAAGCAGTCAGAGTCGGCTCGCTAACATCAGCATGACTTCTGACAAACAAAATCCCTTGGGACGCTTGCAACCTTAAAGTTTCAATCGCCCTTTTTTTGACATCATCCAGAGTTAAACCTAGCTTGCGTTCCCCCCAAATTTGAATTCCCTCAAACAAAGTACCGCTTTCATTCCATCGCGGTTTCCCCGCAGTTAACGCAGAATCGAGATGAATGTGCGACTCCACAAAAGGAGGACTAACTAAATTGCCTTGAATGTTGATTTCGCGATCGCCCAGTCCTGAGATGTGGGGCGATACCGCAACTATTGTACCATCATCGATCGCAATATCTACCATTTGGCGATCGCCCGCACCCAACAAACGACATTCGCGCAGAACCATGCTATACTTTTGTTCAGACATAACCTATTTACCTACCTGTTCGTAGTGAGGACTTCAGTCCTTGCTCAAATCCGATGTGTAAGTTTTGTCAAACAATCTCAAACTCCAGATTGTAATGCTTCACAAAATCAAAACTAAAATGGTCAACCACATTAGTATCGCTCAATTCCAGACTATAAAAATCCACAAAATCCGCATCAAAATAAGGCCCAGCGTGCCAAGTCCCCACCTCTAACTTAATAAAACAATCACCCGGAATCCGAAAAGCCGCAATATCGTCCAAACTCGGTTTATCCCCATCCCCAGGAGGCGCAACCGCCATCAACCAATCCTTCCCATCTAGAGAACCCAAACACTGAGTACATTCAACGTGCCGCGTAATTTTACCAAACTTGCGACCCTTCGCGCGCAGCCGCATAATGTAAAATCTAGGAATACCATTTTCCAAATTTAACCTAGCATCCTCAGCATCAAAAGACTTACCATCAAAACTAGCAGAAATAACTTGACCATAACTCCGAAAATTCTCCGATGTTATCCATTGTGTCGGCAATTGCTTAACTGAAACTAATCTACTCATAAATCTCAACATCTCCTCGCTCATCTCATCAAAAACATAATACAAATACTCCCCTATCTCTCTTCTCTGCGCCCTCTGCGCTCTCTGTGGTTAAAAAAAATCTAATTCGCTTTCTCGCCCCAAATACCCTTACAATCACGCATCAGCACACTGCTGCAAAAAACGAGCCGGAATATCAGGGCGAGCACCCCAGTGCAAATGCAAATAAGCAGCGTGCACCCGACAAACCCCCCAACCTTCCGCCACCGCCTCAACTTCCCCCCTCGAACCATACTTCCAACTGTGATAAATTGGATTAGTCGGTTCCACAGTTAAATGCGATCGATGAAACTCATGTCCCCAAACCGCATCCCCCGCACCTAACACCAAACTATCCCCCACCGCCACAGCCTCTCGATATCCCAAAGTTAAGCGCTTTCCCATCGCAGCCACAGCCGGCAACACACCCACCCCTTCCCAAGAATTCCCATCAAAGTCTACAATCGAATCGCACAAGTACATCAAACCGCCGCACTCCGCATAAGTCGGTATTCCCGCAACGATCGCACTTCTGACAGCATCCCGAATTAAAACATTATTGCTCAATTCCCCAGCAAACACTTCGGGAAAACCACCACCAAAATATAACCCCTGCACATTCTCAGGAAACACCGAATCATCCAACGGACTCCAAAATACCAACTCTGCACCCAACTCTTCCAATACATCAAGATTGTCCTGATAGTAAAAATTAAAAGCCCGATCGCGCGCAACTGCAATCCGCACCGAAAACTTTCTTTCCAAACAGTTGACACCATCATCTTTTTTAGTTATAGTCTCCCAAGGGAGACTGTATCTACCCAAAAGTTGCTCAGACCCCTCACCCCCCCCCATTGGAGTCGCAGCCAACAAAGGCAAAAGTTGCTCCCAGTCAAAACTAACAGCAGCCAAATCCGCCAGTTTATCGATCGCACCTTGAAGATGCGGCAACTCCTCGGCCGGAATCAAACCCAAATGTCGATCGGGAATAGTAACAGCCTCATCCCTACGCAAAACCCCCAAAATCGGTAAATTGAGCGGTTTGAGAGCATCGGTAAGCAACTCCAAATGTCGATCGCTCGCCACCCGATTGAGAACCAAACCCGCGAAATTAAGATTTGGGTTAAAAGAACGAAAACCGTGGGCGATCGCAGCCACAGAACCAGAAAGCCTGCTGCAATCTATCACAAACAATACCGGCAAATTCAACAAATAAGCAACATGAGCCGTAGAAGCAAAAGAAATAGAATAATGTTCTTTTCCTTCTACCTTCCTAACATCCATTAAATCCGTTATATCCGTTACATCCGCTACAGAATCCGTTGCCGAACCCTTCTTTTGACAAACCCCATCAAATAAACCCATTACCCCTTCAACCAAGGCACAATCAACATCTTGAATATGACGGAAAAAACACTTTTTCACATAAGATTCAGACGTTAAAACCGGGTCTAAATTTCGACAAGGGCGGCCAGTAACAAAAGCATGAAACATCGGATCGATATAGTCAGGGCCGACCTTAAAAGATTGCACGTTCCAGCCTTGGCGGATTAAATAAGCTAAAAGGGCGATCGTTACAGTAGTCTTTCCCGCACCGCTGCGTTCGCCCGCAATTACTAAAGTCATAGTTCTAGTTAGTTACAATAAATAATAGATAAGATTGCCTTCCTTCGCTTTCCAATCAGGAAATTATCTGCGTCGATCTGTGTTTATCTGCCTTAGATCTGCGGTTTCTGTATCTATCAAAGATTTATGCAATCTTTTATCATAAAAATAGACAGTCGATCGAGTTATGAGTATTGCTCTCGAACCGCTCAAATAATAACTATTTAACGAACCGCGAAGACGCTAAGGACGCGAAGGAAGAAAAGAGAAGAAGAAAAGTAGGGCAGACATTGCCTGCCCCACTCAATATTAACTCAATCCGTCTGCCTGATTATTTTCTCCTTATTTTTGATTCCCTCCATCCGTTACATCCGTTACATCCGCTCTTGCATCCGTTGCCGAACTTCTCTTTACCTCTTAGCCAACTTCAGGATTTGAGCCGTCACCGCCAAACTTTCTTCGTACAGCATATCCCGGCCCCAACTCTGCAAGTGCTGGCCCAGCAACTGTTCCGTCACCTGGTCAAACAGAGGAGTCACCTGGTTAAATCGATCGGTTTGAGCACCGCCCTTCATTTCCATCCGCATACAGCCGCCCGTTTCCGAACACAGAACCGTACCGCAGTCAGCATTCTCGTTCGTAGAATTCAAACGCAGAGCAATCAAATCGCCGGGGACATCGCCCGTATCGGCAATCGGAATAGCAGCTAACTCGGCTTCTACAACCCGTTCGTCCGCACCCGCAAATTTAATGCGCTTGATTTGGTAATCGCCCTCCTCCTGCTTGAAAGCCACAGGACGCCACTGAAGCCGGCTCGCCAGCCAGCCCAAATACATCAGCGCTTGGGTAGAATTACCTTGTTCGTAATCGATCGTCACTCGATCGATCTCCCGAATTGCCATCCGACGTTCCGGCGGATCGAACGCCTCAGCAGCTAACTCTTGCCAAGCCGCCAGCCTCCGCCAATTCAGATCTGCGATCGGAATTCCTTCCTCGATCAGACTTTGCATCAACAGCAATTCCGCTTCAGACTCCGCAAAACTGCTAGAGTCGATAATCACAGAACTGCTCGTTTCCGCCAGCCGTTGGAACAAACCTCGATCGGCATCTGGATTCGCTTTCCACCACAGCAGCGTCGGTAAATCCCCGATTGTCAGCGCTGTCACGATCGCGCTCACCCGTTCCAGAGCAGCTTCCGTACCTCGGAGCGTAATGTACTCGCAGCAGATCAGATTGCCACTGCCGCGCTTGTGCACCGGACAATAAGCAGCCACTTGAGCTTGCACCCCCGTATCTTCCCCAGCCGTCGGACACAGAGCAATAATCCGGCAGGGATTCGCAGCCACGATCGCGTCAGCCACTCCCGAACCCCCAGAACCCATGCCACTCGAACCCAAAAGCTCTCCCTTGGCATTTTTGCGAGCCACTTCTTCGCGCAAAGTCCCCAGCAATTCAGCGCTAGGTTTACCAGTTCTCGGCATTCCGTAAGCTTTTTGAGCAGCCCTAATGCTAGATGCCGTCATCGGCCCGCTAATACCGTCAATTGGCCCGTCGTAAAACCCCAGATCCGCCAATAATTGCTGGGTTTCTTCCGGTTCGTACACCACAAAAGTAAAAGTTGCTGCCCTAGTCGCGATCGGAAAATCGCCCTTTGACCCAGAATCTCTGTAACTTTCCCAGATTTTACTCAGTTCAGCCTCTATCTGGTCGATCGACACATCTTTAGGACTTTGCAGCGAAACCAAAGGCGGAGCTTTCATCGGTGTCATCGTCATAAATCTTGTCTCCTTTGTTAATTGTCAGTTGGCAGTTGGCAGTTGGCAGTTGTTAATTGTCAGTTGGCAGTTGGCAGTTGGCAGTTGTTAATTGTCAGTTGGCAGTTGGCAGTTGGTAGTTGATAATTGTCAGTTGGTAGTTGATAGTTGGTAGTTGATAGTTGGTAGTTGACGGTTGATAGTTGGTAGTTGACAGTTGATAGTTGACGGTTGGTAGGAAAGCGAGGTCAAACGGAATGAATTGTTATCAGTCATTAGTCTGTGCTTTATTAATGACTCATCACTACTGCCCACTACCCACTGCCTACTGCCTACTGCCCACTGCCCACTGCCCACTGCCTACTGCCTACTGCCCACTGCCCACTGCCTACTGCCTACTGCCCACTGCCCACTGCCCACTGCCCACTGCCCACTGCCCACTGCCCACTGACTACTGACTCTTCGTCTTAAAGCCTTCGCCACTTGCGCCCGTCTCTGTTAATCATTAATTCTGCTTCCGAGGGTTCCCAAGTACCTGCTTCATATTTAGGAACCAGATCCTGTTCGTTGGAAGATTCCCAAGCCATCAGCGCCGGAGTTACCACCCGCCAAGCTTCTTCTACTTCATCAGAACGGGTAAACAAAGTTTGGTCGCCCAGCATACAATCAATCAACAGGCGATCGTAAGCATCCGAAGATGTCACCCCAAACGAAGCACCGTAACTAAAATCCATATCCACCGTCCGCGTCCGCAAATCCGGCCCAGGCATTTTTGCCTCAAATCTCAGCGAAATCCCTTCGTTGGGATGCACGCGCATCGTCAAAACGTTAGGAGTAGTTTGTTGGGCCGCCGACTGAAAAATTAACAGCGGCACTTCTCGAAACTGAATCGCAATTTCGCTAACTTTTTTCGGCAACCGCTTACCGGTACGCAGGTAAAAAGGCACTCCCTGCCAGCGCCAGTTGTCAATCAGAAACTTCATCGCCACAAAAGTCGGCGTTGTCGAGTTGGGAGCAACCCCCGGTTCTTCGTGATAACCCGGCACGGGTTTGCCTTTCATCCATCCTGCGGAATATTGACCGCGAATCGCGGAGAACTCCAAGTTATTCAAATCTGCCAAGCGAGTTGCTTGCAGAACTTTCATCTTTTCCGTGCGGATGCTGTCAGCATCGAGGGAGTTTGGCGGTTCCATCGCCGTCAGACAGAAAATCTGCATCAAGTGGTTTTGCAGCATATCCCGCAACGCCCCAGAGGATTCGTAGTAACCGGCCCGGTCTTCTACTCCCACAGTTTCTGCTACGGTAATTTGTACGTGATCGACAAATTGTCGGTTCCACAGTGGTTCAAAAATCGCATTAGCAAACCGGAACACCATTAAATTCTGAACAGTTTCTTTACCCAAATAATGGTCGATCCGGTAAACTTGCTGTTCTTGGCAAACTTGCTGCACTACACGGTTGAGAGCTTTTGCCGAACTCAAATCGCGGCCGAAGGGTTTTTCAATTACCAAGCGGTGTTTGACTGGATCTGCCAGCAGCCCGGCCCCGCCCAGTTGCCTAATTGCTTCTGGGAAAAAGTTCGGAGAAACGGAGAGATAAAAGATGTGGTTGCCGCGAGTTCTCCTTTCTTCATCGAGTTCGCTTAAGAAAGCTTTGAGTTTTTGATAGCTTTCGGGGTTGTCAATGTCGCCCGGACAGTAGTACAAACCTTTAGCGAAATCTTGCCACAATTCCTCATTACCAATACCGCCCCCAAATTCTTCGATACCTTCCCGCATTTGCTCCCGGAAGTAATCGTGACTCCAAGGACGGCGCGCCACACCTACCACTGTAACTTCCGGTGGCAAACGTCGATCGCGCCTCATCTGATAAATTGCTGGTACCAGTTTGCGCTGGGTGAGGTCTCCCGAAGCTCCGAATATCACCAGAATTTGCGGTTCCGGCATCCGTTCTTTTCGCAAACCTACCCGCAGTGGATTTTCCAGTATCGTTACCATTTATTTTCCTTTTGCTTCTAGTGCTGTTAATCTTGCCAATACCGCGTGGTAGTTCGCCGTCATTTCTGCTAGTTGCTGGGTGAGAGAGTTAATCTGTCCTTCATACTCCGCTTTGACTTCCGCCCGGATTTCCTCTCTGAGTTCCGCTATAACTTCCGCCCGGATTTTAACCCTTTCAGCAGCAAGCCGAACTTCCCAATCTTTATCGCGTTGTCGCAATTCAGCTTTTAGCTGCCGATTTTCCGCCCTCAACTGCTCCAATTCCAGCGCTACCGCAGCAGCACGCCGATCCCTTTCTCTGTTTTGCTCTCGGATTTGCTGTCTCAGGCGCTGGTTGTCCGATCGCAACTTTTCCAATTCTGAATCAGTATCCTTGGGAGTTCGATCGCTTCCTAGAGATGGAAATCGCTGTTCCACCAAACGCTGAACTGCTGCGCCAGTAGGCATCCCGTTAGGCGATAACTCCAGAGCCTCTTGCCAAATTTCCAGTTGTAGCTCTGGCGAAAGTCCTGCCAGAGGACGGACTTGATTTTCCTTTGTAGGAATTTTGACACCAATTGGTGTCAAATTTTCGATAACCTGCGCTGCTGCAATAAATCGATTAGCCGTCTGTCTTGCTATGCCCCATTTATCGCGACAATAAGTCTCAAAACTTTTATGAGTTTCCCTGTAGAGTTTCTGTTCCCGAATTTCATCAAGGGCTTTGCCAACTTCATAAAATGTCTGAAGTCCATGTTCTACAATGGATTCCAGTTCTTGAAGCCTTGCTCGTTCACTGACATCAAGTTGGGCGGTGGCATATTCGCTATTTTGTAGGGTATTGGTAGTCTGCATAGCACTTCCTCATTGGTAGGAGATGGAGGATTCGAGTTAAAGCTTCTGGCAGAAATCTTCCTAGAAGAAGGGCTGGATTTTTATCTCTAGGCTTTTTGACACCAATTGGTGTCATTTTTTGAGATTCGGGATGGAAGCCTCAACACACAGGGGTCAAGATTGTAGTTGATTTTCCTCTCTAGGCTTTTTGACACCAATTGGTGTCATTTTTTGAGATTCGGGATGGAAGCCTTAACACACAGGGGTCAAAATTGTAGTTGATTTTCCTCTCTAAGCTTTTTGACACCAATTGGTGTCATTTTTTGAGATTCGGGATGGAAACCTTAACACACAGGGGTCAAAATTGTAGTTGATTTTCCTCTCTAGGCTTTTTGACACCAATTGGTGTCATTTTTTGAGATTCGGGATGGAAGCCTTAACACACAGGGGTCAAAATTGTAGTTGATTTTCCTCTCTAAGCTTTTTGACACCAATTGGTGTCATTTTTTGAGATTCGGGATGGAAACCTTAACACACAGGGGTCAAAATTGTAGTTGATTTTCCTCTCTAAGCTTTTTGACACCAATTGGTGTCATTTTTTGAGATTCGGGATGGAAACCTTAACACACAGGGGTCAAAACAATTATCGATTCCGACCCCAAATGCTTCTGCCTTTAAGGATACAGATATGTCTCTAGGCAACTGGTGAGAGCTTCTGCACTTTCTCTTCCAAGGAATCCATCAGGGATTGGAAGGGGCTGACGAATTTCTCGATCCCGTCCAGGAGCAAGTCTGCCATCACTTCGTCCAAGTTGATGTCGATGTCGGGATCTTTGAGACTTTCGATCAGGCTGTAAGCTTCTGCAACGTTATTCTCAATCCGGGGCGCGACATCGCAGTGATCGAAACAAGCTTCCACGGTATTCGGCGGCAAAGTGTTAACTGTGTCGGGGCCGATTAGTTCATCCACATACATCACATCGCTGTAGTTGGGGTTTTTGGTGCTGGTGGAAGCCCACAGCAAGCGCTGCACTTTTGCTCCTTTGGCTGCTAGGGCTTGCCAGCGATCGCTCGCGACGATCTCTTTATACTTCTGGTAAGCTACCTTGGCATTGGCGATCGCAATTTTCCCCTTCACCGCTTCCAGTTTGGCTTTGGTGGAAATATCTGTAACGCCTTTGAGTTTCTCGTCAATCTTGCCGTCGATATTGATATCGATCCGGCTCAAGAAGAAACTGGCAACAGAAGCGATGTTGCTGACATCCAAACCTTTAGCCGCCCGCGCTTCCAAACCGCGAATGTAAGCCCAGAAGGTTTCGACGTAGCTGTCAACCGAGAACAGCAAAGTCACGTTAACGTTAATCCCTTCGCTGATGACTCGCTCGACTGCGGGCAAACCTTGAGCAGTGCCCGGAATCTTAATCATCACATTTGGTTTGCCGATCGCCTGATAATAGCGCAAGGCTTCGCTAATCGTGCTTTCGGTATCGTTGGCGATTGTCGGTGGCACTTCGATGCTGATGTAACCGTCCAAACCCTTCGACTCTGCGTACACCGGAGCAAAGATGTCGCAAGCGTTGCGGATATCTGCAAATACCAGAGATTCATAAATCTCCATCACAGATTTACCAGCCCGGATACCCGCTTCGATATCCGCATCGTAAATGACATTACCCGCGATCGCCTTCTCGAAAATCGCCGGATTAGATGTGATCCCCCGCAGTCCCCGACTTTCAATCATCTGTTTGAGTTCGCCGGACTCGATCAGATTGCGAGTCAAATTGTCCATCCAAATACTTTGGCCAATTTCTTTAATTTCTAACAGATGATTCGTTGTCATTTCCGTCATTACTGTCGCTCCTACAATTTGATAATTGATAATTGGCAATTGGCAATTGGGAATTGGTAATTAAAACATTGTTCCTTCAATCCATCCGTTACATCCGTTACATCCGTTAAAAAATCCGTTGCCGAACTTTCATCCATTCATCCGTTACATCCGTTAAAAAATCCGTTGCCGAACTTCCTTCACTCTTGGAGTGTGCGAGAATTGCGAGCGCGATCTTGAATAAAAGACTCAACCATCGCTACATTTTCTTTGCTGCCGATAATTAAGGGCGATCGCTCGTGCAGTTTGGTCGGCACTACATCTAAAATGTCTTGAATGCCGGTACTAGCGCGCCCACCGGCTTGCTCCATCAAAAACGCCAGAGGAGCCGATTCGTAGAGCAAGCGCAATTTGCCCTCGGGTTTTTTCACAGTTCCGGGGTACAAAAACACGCCTCCCTGAAATAAAATCCGGTGGAAATCCCCCACCAAAGCCCCGCCGTACCGAGCGGCGTATCCTTCGCTGCGGTGGACGTAGCGAATGTAGTCCCTCAAAGATTCCTCCCACTGCCAGAAGTTGCCTTCATTAACGCTGTAAATCGGGCCGCGCGAGGGAACCTTAATGTTTTCGGTTGCTAGAATAAACTCGCCCAAACTGGGGTCGAGGGTAAAGGAATGAACGCCCTGCCCGATCGAATAAACCAGCATGGTACTCGGGCCGTACAGCACGTAGCCGGCGGCGATTTGTTTGTGTCCGTGTTGCAGCAAGTCGGAAGCAGAACCGTCTGCATCGTCTCCCTCTTGCTTGCGGATGCTGAAGATGGAGCCGACATTGAGATTGATGTCGAGATTGGATGAACCGTCTATAGGGTCGTAGAGCAGACTGTAGCGTCCGATCGGACAGTTTTCGGGAATATAGTAGGGTTTTTCCATTTCCTCGGAAGCCAAACGGCAGACAAGTCCGCTTTGTTGGAATACCGAGATAAACACTTCATTAGCATAGATATCCATCTTTTTGACGGATTCTCCCTGCACGTTCACAGCCCCTGTAAACCCTAAAGCATCTTCCATTAAGCCGGCCCTGCTGAGGCGTCGCGCGATCAGCTTAGCAGCCAGCCCGATACGATTCATCAGAGCGCTGAGATCCTGAGCATCTGCACTAAAGCTGTGGAGTTGCTGGAGTACGTGACGGGAAAGAGTCGTGCAATCGCGGTCTAAGGCTTGTACCTGCTCGGTCGGGCCCAGACGGGTTTCCCCTGTTGGCGCGTTTACCATGATATTGATGTTCTCCCTGTCTTGCGGCTCGCTAGTTAGGGATTTTCAGGTGCTTGGTGTGTGCCCCTCGATCGGCTGTTAGGTCGATCGTCCCTATCTTCTATCTTAGGAAGGCTTTCGCAAAAGGGGGTCGAACTTTAGGGTAACTTTAGATCCCCATCGAAAATTGAGGAGTGCGATCGAGTGTTGAGTCCGAAATTGTATTCCAAATTACTAATTTTTTATTTACCGCAGAGGGCCGAGAGGGCCGAGAGCGCCGAGAGGGAGAAAGTATGCGCTTGCAAAAAAGCGATCGCCCTGTTTGCGATTCGAGATAAGTAGATGAGTGGAAAAATACATATAGCGGTTCTCAAAAACATGAGGATAGCCCTATGCCCTATGCCCTATGCCCTATGCCCTATGCCGGACATACCTCACCTTTACGAGAAAGGCTATAAATATGTCCCGAGCGAGTGAAACGCAGTGAAATGTTAGCGTAAGCGATCTTTTATGAAAGCAATCGCAAGGTTTCGGGTACCTTTACATTCTGTTACATACCTTAGTTTATTTGCGCCTACCTACTTACTACGGCAAAATCTGTCAAGCGCAAATTTTTGCTAAAGGTGATATGACACTCTAAAATTCTGGGTAAGCTATCCGTAGGAATACGGTCATTGAAATTTAAGCAAATATACATAGTCATTCATTGACTTTTCTATTGAATTGTTTGAAATTTACTCAAACGCTCAATTTTTATTGAATATTTTCTCAAAATTTGGGTTGTGAAAACCCAAATAAAAAATGTTTGTTGGCACTCATCAACCCAGGAGAACGCTATGGATATTGTTCAACAAATTCCCCATAAATTAGTCAAAGACTATCAAATTAAAAATCTACTCGGAGAAGGCGGTAGTAGCACAACTTATGAAGCCCTTGACCTAAAAACACACCAGCGAGTCGCCCTCAAATCTTTGTCTTTACAGAAGATGAATGACTGGAAAGTCCTGGAACTATTTGAACGAGAAGCCAATGTCTTATCAAAATTGAATCATCCGGGAATTCCGCGTTATTTGGATTATTTTTATGTCGATACTCCCGATAACCGTTGTTTTTATATAGTACAAGAACTGGCCCAAGGGCAATCTCTAGCAAGTTTAGTCGAAAATGGCTGGCACGCTCGCGAACCCGAAATTCAACGCATTGCCACACAAATTTTGGAGATTTTAGTTTATCTCCATTCACAGACACCACCTGTTATCCACCGGGATATTAAACCAGCAAATATTGTTTTAAAATCGCCCATCAATCCCGACAAAGAAAAAGACTGGGCAGTCTGCTTAGTAGATTTTGGAGCTGTGCAAAACACGTATTACAATACTTTAATGCGAGGCAGTACCGTAGTTGGAACCTATGGTTATATGGCTCCAGAACAATGTCTCGGACAAGCCGTACCAGCAACAGATTTATATGGTTTAGGAGCGACATTGTTGTATTTACTAACCCACCGTTCCCCCGCCGAATTACCAACAAATATACTAAAGAAAGATTTTTGCTCTCAAATTCAGATTTCTTCAGCATTTGCCGATTGGTTAGAAAAAATGACAGCGCCAGATTTAGAAAACCGCTTTCAATCGGCAAATGAAGCGCTTGAATCGCTTCGCAATCCTCGAATAGTTAGCGTTAAATCCGATCCAGTAACGCAATGGAAAAAACGCATCACAATAGGAATTGCTGCTGTTGCTACTGTTGCTGTTTTAAATCATTTTAAATATCCCCTCCTCAACCGGATTGGATTTACCCCCGAAGCAGTTGTCCAGGCTGTCGAACAGGGAGATACTGAAACTGTTAGGCATTATCTGGATCTTGGTATTAGTGCTAATACCAGGGTAAATAACCAGAATTTACTACACTTGGCTGGCTCAAAAGAGGTGGCAGAATTGTTAATTGCCGAGGGTGCAGATATCAAAGCTCGGGATGTACTTGATTTTACTCCGTTACACTTTGCTGCTGCATTCGATCGCATAGAAGTAGCACAGACGCTAATTGCTAAAGGTGCAGATATTAACGCCCAGAGTGACCCTCATTTTGATAGGTGGACTCCTTTCTGGAGTTTTAAATCGAAAATGTTTTTACATTTCTCTCCTAGGGGTACTACTCCTCTGTTCTTTGCGCGATCGCCTGAAATGGCCAAGTTGCTGATTGCTAAAGGTGCGAATGTCAATGCTAAAAACAAACATGGCATAACTCCTCTACATACGGCGCAATCGAAGGCGATCGCACAAATACTACTTGCTGCGGGCGCAAAAATTAACATCAAAGAAGACAATGCCCGAAATGGCAAGAGTACGGCCTTATTACATAACGCAGCAAAAATAGGTTTTAAGGAGTTGGTACAACAGCTAATTAAAGACGGTGCAAATGTGGCGATCAGGGATAGTGAAAAAAGAACTCCACTGCACTATGCAACCACAAAAGAGGTTGCTGCTTTGCTAATGCTGAATATCGATGCTAGGGACCAATCGGGAAATACTCCGTTATACCTAGCTGTTCAAGATAATCGCCCAGAAATGGTATCTTTTTTAATTGCTAATGGGGCGCAAGTCAATGTTAAAAATAATTCTGGATGGACTCCTCTAGATATTGCTGTCTTCAAGAATATGCAGAATATCAATCAACTGCCGACGTTAGAGCCTGGTGCAGAAATTAATATCCAGGATAATCACAGAAAAACTCCACGGAATATCGCGGTAGAAATGAGCCTTCGCGATACAGTGGCGCTGCTGATTAGTAAAAACCCAGATGTTAATAGTGAAGACAAATATGGCAGCACTTTACTGCATATCGCTGTGAGTTTCAAACTTAAGGATGTAGCCAAACAACTCATTGCCAAAGGTGCATTCGTTAATGCCAAAGATGATATCTTGATTGAAACTCCACTGCATCTTGCTGTTGCTCAAGGAACTCAAGATATCGCTGAACTGCTAATTGCTAATGGCGCAAGGGTTAACGCTAGAAATAAGAATGGTCAAACTCCATTGTATCGAGCGATCGCGATCGGACACAATGATATTGCTGCACTGCTAATTAACAACGGTGCAGATGTCAATAACATAGATGGATCTGACACAACTCCACTGCACAAAGCCGCACATTATGGCAGTGTAGAAATCTTAAAATTGCTGATTGCTAAAGGTGCAGAAATTAATATCCAGGATAATCACAGAAGAACCCCCCTGCATCTTGCTGTCGATCGAGGATCTCAAGATATCGCTGAACTGCTAATTGCTAAAGGTGCAAGGGTTAACGCTAGAAATGACGCTGGTCAAACTCCATTGGATCGAGCGATCGCGATCGGACACAATGATATTGCTGCACTGCTAATTAAAAACGGTGCAGATGTTAATAATAGAGACCATTGTGACACAACTCCACTGCACAAAGCCGCGCATTATGGCACTGTAGAAATCTTAAGATTGCTGATTGCTAAAGGTGCAACAATCAACGCTAGAAACTGCGATGGCAAGACGCCGCTAAAGATAGCAGAAACAAACTCTAACCCCGACGGAGAAGTAGCAGCCAAAATACTCAAATCTCGCGGCGCAACAGACTAATTATCCAAAATCAACCAACGCATAAAAATATGGAAACACTACAACGATCGGAAAAAATCATTGATGAAAGATATCGCATTATCGGCAAATTAGGAGAGGGTGGAGTTGGAATCACCTATGCTGCTGTAGATTTAAATAGCAATCAGAAAGTTGCACTCAAAGCTTTATCCCTGCGTCTGACAACTGAATGGAAGAAAATCGAGTTATTTGAACGAGAAGCAAAAACTTTATCGGGATTGAATCATCCGGGAATTCCTCGCTACATTGACTACTTTCAAGTTGATACTGACCAAGATCGTTGTTTTTATATCGCCCAACAACTCGCACCGGGAAAATCTCTCGCACAGTTGATAGAAAATGGCTGGAAACCAAATGAATCGCAAGTTCGTCATATCGCCTATCAATTGCTAGAAATTCTAGCTTATCTGCAATCGCTGTTACCTGCTGCGATCCACCGAGATATTAAACCTCAAAATATTATTATCCAAAAAAATGGGCGAGTCTTCCTAGTTGATTTTGGTGCAGTTCAAAATACTTACCATCATACTGTTACTGGAGGCAGTACCGTTGTCGGAACCTACGGTTACATGGCACCAGAACAATTCAGAGGAAAAGCTGTGTTATCAACAGATTTGTATGGATTAGGAACAACGCTGATTTTCTTGTTAACCCAGAAATTTCCATCTGATTTACCCAGACACAAGCTGAAGGTAAAATTCCGCAATAGCGTTTCTATTTCTACAGAGTTTGCCGACTGGTTAGAGAAGATAGTTGAACCCGCAATTGAAGAGCGATTTCACTCAGCAAAAGATGCTTTATCAGCATTGCGAGGGGAACAGCCAAGCGGGATTAATCCCGAAAAAATGTTTAAGCGATCGCCCCAATCCCGAATTACTTTAATTGACGCTAAACGGTGGTTATTCATCAATATATACCCCGCTCATTTACCTAGCAAACTCAAAGGATTTTTGCAGTTTATCGATAGGACTTGTAAAGTTTTACTTCCCAGCTTTTGGCTCCTTCAACTTTTCCACTTAATACTAAGTCTCATAGCCGTACCGCCAAACTCGACATTTAGCGTGTTTAAATACACTGTAGCCGACTGGCTAGGTAAATTCTTTCAGCTATTTGTATTTGTATCACTCCAAGCTGTAATAATATTTATCGTATTTTATGCTTTGAGGTGCTTGTGTTTGATTTCTTATTGTTTATTGAGTAGACAAATTCAAATCAGTCCTCAAGATATCCAGCGGCGGGTAAAGTTGAGCGGAATTCATCTGCCCTTGCTCAAAAAATCGATTACTTTTTGCCGGATTCGCACCAAGTCGCGTAACTATTGTTTTGGCTTGTTTTTGCCAGAAGCTGAGAAAGAATGGTTGGTAGGGGAATTGAATAATTGTTTAAGTAAACTAAAGTAAATCATTCGATACTGAAGGTGGTTCGATCGAATTCGACATGGCAGCCATCTGCTATTGTCGTTACGATCGAGTGGGTTCAGAAAGCGGGTTTTTTCCGAGATACTTCGTTGTTATACCATGCGTGAAAAAAGATTGCTACACAATAAATGTTGTGTTTGGTCGATCGTACCATTGTGGTCAGGTGCGTCGCTCGGTCAATTGTCGATAAGTAGATAGGGATTTTTCGCAGGCGACACACCCTACACCTATTTTGTTGAGGATTGTCGATCCGCAGCCTACGGATAATGTTGCATGAATTTGGAAAATTGGAATACTTACTGAAAGATTGCACAATTGCCATTTTGGGTACGCACCTTACCAATAATTAAGCCGAGACTTGTGCTCCTTGAGTGTCGGGGTCGATCGCCCGCACATCAGCCTTCACCCCAAATTCCATCCAAGCAGCAGCCATTGCTCGCTCAACAGCCGGAGCAGATGCTGCATTTGTCAGAGCCAAAATCGTCGGCCCCGCACCGCTAATTACCGTACCGCAAGCGCCAGCAGCCACAGCAGCTTGTTGCACAGCTTCATATCCCTGAATCAAAGATTGGCGGTAAGGCTGGTGAATTTTATCTTGCAGGGCGGCGCGCAGCCAGTTGTCATTACCAGTTTCCAAAGCCCGCACCAGCAAACCAACGTGGGCGGCATTGAAAATCGCGTCAGCCTTGCTGTAGTCTGCTGGTAAAACTTTGCGCGCTTCGGCGGTAGAAAGTTCAAAATCGGGAATAGCCACCACCGGCACAATACTAGAATGCCAGGGAATATCGCAAATCTCCCAAGAACCCCCCCCCTGCCCCCCCTTGCTAAGGGGGGGTGATGGTAGAATTTCCGCATCTAAGGGTGATTGTTCTCTTAGCTCCGCTTCACGGAGGGGGAATTCTTCTCTTAGCCCCCCCTTAGCAAGGGGGGGTTGGGGGGGTGCTTTATCTAAGGGTGATTGTTCTCTTAGCCCCGCTTCACGGAGGGGTAATTCTTCTCTTAGCCCCCCCTTAGCAAGGGGGGGTTGGGGGGGTGCTTTATCTAAGGGTGATTGTTCTGTTAGCCCCGCTTCACGGAGGGGGAATTCTTCTCTTAGCCCCCCCTTAGTAAGGGGGGGTTGGGGGGGTGCTTTACTAGCAGCGAGGCGACAACCCCCCAATAAAGCGGGGACAACGTTGTCGGGATGTCCTTCAAGTTCGATCGCCAACTGCATCACTTCCACCTGACTCAAAGGCTTACCGGCTAAACAATTCGCCGCCACCAACCCGCCGACAATAGCTGTAGCGGAACTTCCCAAACCCCTCGCCAGCGGTACCTGCATATCTATGTGTATTGTGACTGGAGGCGGCGGTTGGCGGAGGTATTCGTATAACTTGACAAAAGCTTGGTAAGCGAGATTGCTGTCGTCTGTCTTGACTTTGGCTGCTTCTTTGCCGGTAACGGTAATTTTTAGTTTCTCTGTGGCGGAGGGTTCTATTAGGGAGAATTGGAAATGATTGTAGAGGCTTAAAGCGGCGCCGATGCAGTCGAATCCGGGGCCGAGGTTGGCGGTTGTGGCGGGTACGGTGACGGTGACGGTGGAGGTTGCAGGCATTTTTTGACGGGGTGAATTTGGAGTGTTCAACCGCTGATGGACGCTGATGAACGCAGATGATTTTTTGGTGTTTGTGCGACTATTTTAACCGATTTCTAAAACATCTTCGTAAATTGAGGCGATCGGGCATTCAAAATCTGCGCTATCGAAGCGAACTTCTGCGCCAACACCGTAAGGATAAAGTTCCCAACGGCCCTCTGAGTTGCGGCGATAACATTCTACGCCGATGCTTTCTTGATTGATAACTACGTATTCTTGTAAAGTTTCGATGGTGCGGTAGTCGGCAAATTTATTTCCGCGATCGAATGCTGCTGTTGTGGGAGATAAAACTTCTACGATTAAGCGGGGGTAGCGTTTGAAGTATTGAAGGCTTCTATCTCTTTCATCGCAAGTAACCATGATGTCGGGATAGTAAAATACATCTGCCTCTTCAATTCGGGCTTTCATATTTCCTATGTAAATGCGACATCCTGTACCCCTAATGTGGTTTCTTAGCATCGCAAATAAGTTGCCAGCAATTATCTCATGGGCATCGCTTGCTCCAGCCATTGCGTAGATTTCTCCTTGTCGGTATTCGTGTTTGATCGGGCTAATTTCTTCGCCTTTTAAATAGTCTTCTGGGGATACGTAGTTGTTGTAGGCTTTACTTAATGTCACGATCTAAAAATTTCTAAGTTTTGCTGATATTATACCATGTTTTCACAAAACATTTATAGTAGCAGTCTGTGCAGGTGTTTCATGGCATCTTGATAATCTTCTGTCTTGCCATCTTTTTGATAAAATTCGGCGGCTTTTTGATAGTCAGCAATTGCACCAGGTTTGTCTTCTAATAAATAGCGGACTTTGGCGCGGTTGTAGTAAGCATCGGCATACTTCGGGTTAATTTCGATCGCGCGATCGAAGTCTGCTTTGGCTGCTGGATAGTCTTTGAGATAGCGTCCGTGAATGATGCCGCGTTTGTTGTAAGCTTTGGCGTAGTTGGGGTTAATGGCAATGGCTGCGGTGTAATCGGCGATCGCCCCTGGGATGTCTCCAGCCTCTGACTTGGCTAAACCGCTGTTAAATAAGTCTTCAGCCGAATTTTGAACGATGAGTATTGGTGAGGGTTGAATAGAAATGGCTGGGGATATGCCGCCCAAAACGGTAACAAATCCGCAAAGGGCGATCGCTCTGTAAAATAGTTTCATAAATCTAAGCAAAAATCCGAGCGACAGAGCAACTAAAACTAGGTAACAAAGGCGATGTCAATTCATCATTCCTCAACAGCGTAGCCACTAGCCTTAAACTTGCTTGTTCCCTCCGATAAACCTCAATTTGCTGCAACCGCCAATGCACAATCCAGTATTCCTGTACCCCCCGCACTGAATAGAGTCTGAGTTTCAAATCTCTATCCCGTCTTTCATTGTCGGTACCAGCCGATAATACTTCAACAACTAACTCAGGTGCGCCGGTTAAATGACCGGCTTCGTCTAGCAAGATAGCCAAGCGTTCATTACTGGCCCAAACTAGATCGGGAATTACATTGTCGGCATCTGTGAAAATAAGACCCGGATTGATTCCTGCTTGTCCTAAATTAGTCTGTCGCGACCAAGTATTAAGTTCTTGGTAGAGGTTGCCTATAGCCCGTTGATGACCCCAATGCGGTGCTCTAGTCACAAATAACTCTCCATCAATAATTTCGTAACGATCGCCGTTATCGGGCAATAGTTCTAAATCGGCGGTAGTCCAGCGTAATTTATCAGATATTGTCTGGCTCATACAAGCACTCTATGATAGGTGATACAAACATTATAAACCGGTTCGTAGTAAGGACTTCAGTCCTCTCTGTGACTTTTAGTCAATTAGGACTAAAGTCCTTACTACGAACCATGCTGCCGATCGCAATTAACTGCACATCACACTACTTAAGAACTGTTTTAGAAGCAATTCGAGTTTTCTTGCGATCGGCTTCCGTCAATTCTGCACCAGACTGCAAGCGAGTAGCAGAGCTTTGCAGCACAGTTGCGGCACTTTTATCGCCCATTTGCAGAGCAGTTTTAGCCGCTGTTTGCAGCATCGTAGCTGCACCAGCGCGATCGCCCTGTTGTAACCTAGTTTCTGCGAGTTGAGTTTGGCGGTACTTAGCCAAAGCTAAAATGTGTTGCTGTACCATCGGGTTAAGTGCAGGCTGATAAACTTTCAGAACATTAGTAGAAATTGCCACAGGATCGGAAAGCAAGCCTGCACCAACAGTCGGATCGTCGTAGCGAATTTGTAATTGCCCGATCGCCTGCGTACCTTCCGGCAACTGTCCAATATAAATATTAGCCAAAACTACTCGCTCTACATCCTTCATTAAATCTCCCAAACGTACCATAAAGCGATCGCCATCCTGCTGCACCGGTAATTCGATCGTGTCTGGTGCAACTTGGGCGATCGGTTTGAGTTCGGCTAACCGCACTTTTGGCATTAGCGAAAATAGCAAATAAGCATTAGTCAAACCTACACCTTGGATGCGAGTAAACAGCTTGCCAAACTCATCAACCGCATCTTCCGGCCGCTGAATGTGAGCCAGAGCACCGCCGCCCGCATCAGCAATCTTTTCCAAAATATCCTGGTTCCAGTTATCTCCAAATCCCAGAGAATTTAAAGTCATGTTGTACTCAGCCGCCAGTTTCGCCAACTTCAAACAGCGGTTGTTGTCACCGTGTTCGTTTTCGCCGTCAGTCAGCAAAAACGCCTGAGATATAGCTTCTTTTTTGCCTTTCCCCAACTCTTCAATACCTAACTTAATCCCCTCATCAATAGATGTGCCGCCGGCAGGGCGCAATTGCTCGATTTGCCGTTTGATGCTAGCGGGATCTCCGACAACTTGATTGGGGACGAGGACTTTGGCTTTGTGGTCAAAAGCCACCGCACAAAAGCGATCCCCGGGCTTCAACCTGTCCAGCAAGCGTCCGGCGGCTTGTTTGACGGTTTCGAGGGGTCGTCCGCCCATCGAGCCGCTGTGGTCGAGAATCAGGCACAGGTTTAAGGGTACGCTGGAGTCGATCGCACTTGCCGTCGCCGACACTGAAATCGCTAGCTGGCGCTGGGTTGAGGGCGCGGCAGCGTCAAGGTTGGGGTCGTTTAACACCGGGAGCAAATTAACTTTCATGCGGGATACCTAAAGATTGCGTTACTATTTCTTATAAGAATAGCTCCATCAGTTCAGGCAACATTTCGGTTTATGAACACACCAATTAAAGCTGTGCAATCGCAATACTACGGGGAAGGCAACTCTCGGACGCCGCCTCCCGATTTGCCATCCCTGTTGCTGAAGGAGCGGATCGTTTATCTCGGTATGCCTCTGGTACCTGCGGTAACAGAACTGATTATCGCTGAACTGTTGTTCTTGCAGTACGAAGATCCGGATAAGCCGATCAAAATCTACATCAACTCAACCGGCACTTCTGGTTACAGCGGGGAACCCGTCGGCTTTGAAACTGAAGCCTTCGCTATCTGCGACACGATCAGGTACATTAAGCCGCCCGTGCAGACTATTTGCCTCGGTTCGGCAATGGGCATGGCTGCGATGCTGTTAGCGGCTGGTACAAAGGGCTTTCGGGCGAGTTTGCCCCACGCTTCGATTGTATTGCACCAACCCAAGGCTTACACGCGAGGTCAAGCCAGCGACATTCAAATTCGGGCTAAGGAAGTGCTGGCAAATAAGGCGACAATGCTCGATATTTTGGCAAGCTGTACAGGCCAACCGATCGACAAAATTGCTAAAGATATGGATCGGTTGCTGTACATGACGCCTCATGAAGCGAAAGAATACGGTTTGATCGATCGCGTTCTGGAAAGTTCGGAAGAATTGCCGAAAGCCCTTCCTGCGGCAGCTATCTAATTTGGGAATTGGGAATGGGGAATCGGGAATGGGGAATGGGGAATGGGGAATAGGGATGATTAGTAGTAATTAAGGGTTAATAGCTAAGAGTTTCTACTCTGATTAGTTATTCAATAGTCTTTTTATGACTAACAATTCCCAATTACCGATGCCCAATTAGCAATTTCCGATGCCCGATGCCCAATGCCCAATGCCCAATGCCCAATGCCCAATGCCCAATGCCCAATGCCCAATGCCCACCCTTCGACTTCGCGAGCGGGCAAGATGCCCAATGCCCAATGCCCAATGCCCAATGCCCAATTCCCAATTCCCAATCCCCGATCGCCAATTAACAACTAAACGGAGTTCCGAATTATGCCTATAGGTGTGCCAAAAGTTCCCTACAAAATGCCGGGTGGTTATGATACTCAGTGGATTAATATCTACGATCGCCTCTACCGGGAACGGATTATTTTCTTGGGCAGGGACATTGACGATGAAATTGCCAATCAAATCATCGCTGTGATGCTCTATCTCGATTCGGAAGATTCGGGTAAGGATATTATTTTGTACATCAATTCCCCAGGCGGGATGGTGTCGGCAGGCATGGCTATTTTTGATACCATGCAACACATTAAATCGGACGTGGTGACGATTTGTGTGGGCTTGGCTGCTTCGATGGGTTCTTTCCTGCTGGCTGCCGGTACGAAGGGCAAACGGTTGGCTTTGCCTCACTCGCGGATCATGATTCACCAGCCTTCTGGGGGGACGCGGGGACAAGCAACGGATATTCAGATTGAGGCGAAGGAGATTCTGCGCCTGCGCCACCAACTCAACGGTATCTATGCTAAAAATACCGGGAAGCCGATCGAGAAAATCGAGAAAGACATGGATCGCGACTATTTCATGTCCGCCGAGGAAGCCAAGGAATACGGCTTGATCGACAGAGTGGTCGAAGATCGTCCTTAACAGTTGACAGTTGACCTGGGACAGTTGACAGTGAAGTTTTTAGGCAGGGGCTTAAATCCCCAGCCTAAAAACAATCCACCTAAAGGTGGGGGCTTAAATTCCCTGTGATGACGGTTAGTTATTTTTCCGCTTCAGTAGTGCGGGCAACCCTCGGGCTACAACCTAGTTCACAGTAAATTTTGGCAGAATCTTTGCATTTAAGGATTCTGCCATATTTAATGGTACTATCAACGCTCATTCATGCTAGATGGATATTGCAGATTATTACCGACAGTTAGGACTCAGGTCTGGTGCGAGTTTATCGCAAGTTAAGGCCTCTTACCGAAAGTTAGCCAGACAGTATCACCCCGATGTCAATCCGGGAAACGAACAGGCTAAGAATAAGTTTATTGCTATTACTGAGGCTTATAAGTTTCTGGTGAATATTGCGCCGGCGGATGTTGGGGACTCGAAAGCTGTCAATTCCACTGTACCGCCGACTCCCACACCCCCAGCGGAGGCGGTGAAATCTCAACCGCAGGCTGTTAAAGTGACTCGGAAACAGCAACCCACTGAAGATAAGCAGGATCTGTCGGCGGCGGAAGAAAAGTTAAAACAAGATGCCTATTTTGAACTGCAACAGTTGTTGAAATATCAAAGGTTTCCACGGGCGATCGCCCTAATTGAGGGTTTAGCCCAGCGCGTGCCCGAAGATCGGGAAGTGCGACAATGGCAGGCGATCGCCTATCAGCGCTGGGGACGGCATTTAATCGCCCAAAAACAGGTTGATAAGGCGAGAATTTATTTGAAAAAGGCGGTGAAAACCGATCCTCACAATCGGGCTTTGTGGGCGGAAGTTGAGCGGGATTTTCGCAGGTTGGAAGAGATTTATTAATTGGGAATTGGGCATTGGGAATTGGGCATTGGGCATTGAGGATTTGGAATTATTTAGTTGGGTTCTCTGGAGGTCATCAAAAGCTGTATATTTTTGAGTTTTTCTAACATAACTTGGGTGTTTGCCGGTCGGTTTTCGGGTAGTGGTTCCATCAATGAGTCGATCGCCTCTACGAATGACTGGTCAACATCTAAAGCTTGGTTCCTCCAATTAATCTTACCAGTTGTGGGATTTACGGGAAAGTCGATCGGCGGTAGGCCTGTCAATAAATGTACAAAAGTACGCCCCAGGGCAAAAAAGTCCGATCGCACTTCTGGTTTCCCTGCGATTTGTTCCGGCGCCGAGTATCCAGCAGTACCGATGGGTGCGGTATCCGTGCCTGCTTCTGTGGCGCAGCCGAAGTCAATTAATCGCAATTTACCATCGGCGGTAAGCATCAGGTTGGATGGCTTAATATCCCGATGTACGAGATGATATTTGTGGATCTGCTGCAAAATATGGAGCATTTGTTGCAGCCAATCGATCGCTAGGGTTTGAGAAACGTGCTGGTTTTTAGTGAGAAATTCGGTCAAGTTTTCGCCGTCGATTTTTTCCATCACCAAACAAGACAATTTCTGAGAGTTATTGGGGAGTTTGATTTGGAAATAACCGTCGGGTTCGACTTGGGGAACTTTGGCCTTTCCCGCTAGCCAAATCAAGGCCCGCGCTGCTTGCTGGAACAAACGAAGTAAATCGGGATTGTGGCTGTGTTTCAAGACTTTTAAGACTTTGAGTGTTCCCCATTCGTTGTCCCCGGTTCCCAAATCTTCAACTTCCAAGATGTCTGTGGGGCGTGCGGGATTGGGCGATCGCACTGATTTAAGGATGCGGTAGCGATCGGCAATTAACAAAGCCGTGCCGCAAGCCTGACAATTTTGAGCAGCAGCAGGGTTTTCGCGTTGTTCGCACTGAGGATTTATGCAGTAACTCATACCAGTTTCGATTTTCGCAGGTTCGTAGTGTGGACTTTAGTCCGCAAAATCATGCGGACTAAAGTCCACACTACGAACGTTTTTATTATGGTAATTAGACCGGACATGATACGAGCGATAAATTAGCATAAAACCCAGTAGTTCTGACCTTACTACTGGGTTTTTATTTACCGCCCATTTGCACACGCTATCACATTTAAGTCAAGGATTTCAGATTAATCGCATCGCGCTCTACCTATTGAGCTACCCCCCATTGTTGGTTGAGGGGGCTGGATATGAGCCAGCAACCTCGATGATGTTATTTTTCCTGACATTCACTCTAGCAATTCTATAACCGAACTCAACTCTCGAACTAATTCTTTAAACAACAATTTGACAGCTTTGGCCGCCACGCGCGATCGCACCAGCTTGACTGGACGACCGCTAGCTTTTTCGGTATCCAAAATTTCTCCTAGTCGATCGCCAATGTCGTTAGCCAGCCGGCAGCGCTGAGGTTCAATCCTAGTAAAAATCCACTGCCATAAAGCTTTCCGGCACAAGTCCGACCCACCCGCAATTTTTGATTTGTGCAAGTCACCGCTACTTTCTTGTGTTGGCGCGTACCCAAGGGCTTTACAAAATCGCCGCAACGATAAATGCCGCTTTGTCGGTTTGCCCGATCGCCTGCCTTTGCGGATTTTGATATCTGGCTTGCCGTCGGCATCGAGATAATTTTCAAATGGGTAAATTTGAGAAAGCAGCAGTGCCTCAACCCTGCGACCGAAACCAAATCGGGCAAAAACCTTGCGGTAGGGTAAAAACTGCGGCTCACCAACTAATTTAGAAAGCTCGAATTCGATTGCCATTTCCTCAAGCTGGATATCGCAAATTCTGGCGGCATGGCGGCGAAGTTCGTGGGTGATTCCTAACCCGATCGACCGCTCCAGCATCAAATCATACTTAACAGACTGCCGCTGACCGCAAAGCCAGCCCCACAGCAGCGGTACCTTTTCCCCAGACCGGAGCGATCGCACGAAAGCCGCCTCTGGAAACTGCCAGGCTAAATCCTGGCGAGCGCGGTTGATAATCGGCGATTGAACGCGGTTTAGGTGAGCGAGCCGAAGTGCCAAGCGGCGAATTTCTACAATTGTGTGCGATCGACTTTGTACAAACCGCCGGGGAGATTCCAAGTAATCCCAGCCATAAATTGCCAGTGCCAGAGCGTCGGCGTCATCATCTTTGTCGGGCAAGGCGAGATGGTGTTCCCGAAACGATCGCAGTTCTTTGTGACCCACAAGCCTCACTTCTACGCCGGCCCTGGCAAGTTGAGTTCCCCACAAAATTTGATAGTTTACCCCCGTGGGCTCCATCACGGCGATCGTGTCTGCTGTATTACCGATTAGTGCCAGTAATTGAGAGACTCCAGCAACTGTGGCGGCAAACTTAGAGAAATTGTAATTGTAATAAAATTGCCGAGAATCAAGAATCTTTTCCGATATTAAGCAGCAAGAAACTGAGGACTTGCTAATGTCAAGGCCAATAATTTGCATTTAATTTCTACAGGTGACAGTTTTCCAAACCTCGCAGCAACAGCTTATGAATCACCCAAAGGCCGCATGAGCCTAATTCACTCTTAAAGCTTCAAAGTGCGCGAGATATTAACAATTAATTAGGTAGCGGCCGAGCTTATGAATGTCAAAAAGCCATTACAGCTTGATTCGTTTTTAAAGCCCTAAGCCGCAACCCGTTAAATTGGCGTATTGATTTGGACTCAATCCGCGACTCCCCGTTTGAAGAGGGAGTTTCGATTGCCGAGTCACGCGACCATCATCAGGCGGTTATCGCTTGCACCCCTTTTTGTGGTTCCAAGAAATAATGCTGAAACCG
>NZ_JAUBUN010000057.1:0-41981 GCF_036702665.1 Microcoleus sp. Aus8_D2 | reverse complement strand
CAGTTAAGGGACACTGGTAAGTGGCAGCAAGGTCTGAAAGTACCTAAATTGGTTGATTTACTGGACAATTCCTAGAATTTTAGACATTAATGGCTGAAAGTATTGATAAATATAGAATGAGTACATCCTTTCAAGGTCAAAATGGCGATCGCCTTGTCAGCAAAGTAGCAGGAGCTGCGATCGCGGCCTTATTCAAACGTTCAGAAAAGGCAGAAGCCAACATCCGAGTCGAACCTGTGGCCAAACTATTACAGGGAAGCATCGACGGTTTCGACTTCGTTGGCAAAGGTATGTTAATGTACAACGGCCTGCGCATAGAGGTGATGGAACTTTACTTGCAAGCACTCTCCATTGATTTTGGGGCGATTTTTGCAGGTCAAGTCAAATTGCGGCAGCCTACCCAGGCAAATATGCGAGTCGTCTTAAGTCGATCGGATTTAACCACCTCATTCAATACACCTTTTGTAGTTGAAAAACTCCAAAAGCTGAAATACCAAGAGCAATCTCTGTACTTTCAAAACACTGAAGTTAGCTTCGGAACAGACAAATCAATTCGGCTTCAGTCCGAGATTACGATCGGCCAGGACAGCGAACCAGTCAAAATAGATATTACAGCTCAGTTGCAAGTAGAAGACCGACGCAAAATCCAATTTGTCAGCGTTACTTACGGCGGTGACGGGCAAGCAGTAGACTTGGCTCAAGCTATAATTGCCCACGTAAATAACTTGCTAGACTTAGACAAATTTGCCTTAGAAGGCACTCAACTGCGAGTAGACCGCTGTCGAGTTCAAAACGACGAGCTGGTTTTTTACGGTTGGGCTGGCATCGAACAGTTCCCCAAAGGCAAGCGCTAAGCCTCATCGTGCTCAGGTTTGCGGAAAAATCAGATTGGTTTGAGGACTTTTATAGCTCAACAAAACAACCCGCCCCGGCGGGTTTTGCTATTTTAGCCACAGTTTTTCAGCTATGGCGTTGCTAGCGTAAACATAACTTATGCAACGCATAATATGCGGACTAATTGTTTACTTGTTACCAGGCAGAGCCTGGTAACGTAGATCCGGAGGCTCTGCCTCCTTTTAGCTCGCAGCTTATAGGATAAAGAACTGTAGGAGGTGTTTAAGTTATTAAATTTTCCTTCCTTAGTTAAATTATTTGGGGTGACAATTTATAGCGCGCCATCAAGCTTAAATTTAAATCCAAAGTAGCTTATTCCCTGCGATTCTAGATTTCGCCTCAAAATCAGCACTCAGGTTGAGGCGATCGCCCAAATAGTCTTGATAAAGTTAGAGTGTCTTGGATGCAGCAACCGGGTTTGAGGAAGGAAATTCTGTGGTAAAGGGCGATCGCGAAGAATGGACAACCCGGTTGATGAGAGTCGCGAGGACGCAAGTCCTGTTAGAAAATAAATAACCATAAAGAGGAAAAATGCTTGGATTTTATTTATTTTGTCTCTACGTCGGAGTCTTGTGCGTGTTTGTTAAGCCCAGCCGCCGCGGGCCAGAGAAATGGTGGGTAGAAATCGTCACAGATTTGCCCGACTGTACCTACTATTTTGGCCCTTTTGACACCGACAAAGAAGCCTCCAGCCATACTCCGGGCTACATCGAAGACTTGGAAAGCGAGGGAGCCAAAAGAGTTAGCATCCGCATCAAACGATGCCATCCTTCGGATCTCACCATCTGCGAAAGTGAATTTTCAGAGGGTATCGCAGCTTAATATTTTTGATAGTTCAGGCTGCATAAACCGGGTTTTTTGACTGAAATGCTCCCTCTATTGTGAGAAGTATCCGTTAAACAACTTCGGTTTCTGCGCGCCAAGAGTTGGTCATATCATATCCGGTCGATTACCATAACAAAAAAAGTTAGTAGTGCGGACTTAAGTCCGCAGCCAGAGAGCGGACTTAAGTCCGCACTACGAACAAAAATGGTTAGTAGTGCGGACTTAAGTCCGCAGCCAGAGAGCGGACTTAAGTCCGCGCTACGAACAAAACCGTACCTGATATCAGTTCTGTTTGAGTTTTCAATTATCGAAAAAGAGAAATAGAAATCGGAAGAAGGAAGGCAAAATCTTCCGCAACGGTTTCAGCAATTAATAACTTCCTCAGCGTCGGGCGTGGTTGCTATAACTCTAGGCTGAACCATAGATTAAGCATCGTTTTCTCCTACTGCGTGCTTTGCGTACTTTGTAGTTGTAGGGACGGCTTAAAAATTTGCCTCTTCTCCACCAAAATGCTGATGTTAGCCAGCATTTACTCTCAACAATTACGGCGGTTAAATCAGCACTGAGGACGAGCCGATCGAGCTATTTGTCCTGCTAAGTTAAGAACAGTAAAAACTACTTGACTTCTGGGAGAGCTACTATGTTCGGACTTTATCTATTCGGTATGTACGTTGCTGCTTTCTGGATACTGACTCAACCGCTGGGCAGCGGTAGAGGTCGCGAGTGGTGGGTGGAAGTTGACACAGATTCGCCCAAGCGCACCTATTACTTTGGCCCCTACGAAAGCAAGGATGAAGCTTCTAATAACACGAACGGCTACATCAAAGATTTGGAGAAAAAAGGAGCTAAAAAAATTAGCATTAACATCAAGCAAGGTCGCCAACCCAGTCAGTTAACAGCTAGCGATGAGTAAAATTCAATTAGGTTTAAGGTTCGCGTCAATCCAGCTATTGGCCTTGCCAAGTTGATGCTAAGTGTCAGTCTCGATTAGGCGCGAACTGTGAACTATAAATAAATAACTTTTAAAACCCAGGGTTCGGACGGCAAACAACATTAATTGCAGCAGTATCTTCAGCTACTTGGGTAGAAAACAAAAAACTTCGATCGGCAGTCTGAGAGGTACAGGGAGCTCAAAACCCAGTTTTTGAGTGTTTTTTTAGCTGCTAAACCGCATATTTTCCGCAAAAACCGGGTTGTTTGCCTCCCAGACTCCAAAAGTTACCAGAAATAATTGGTTTAAAGCCCGCCCGCCCGATCGGGAGAAATTTAAAAAATACGATTCATTACTCCAATCCTCGGACTGACCGGGAGAGGTCGCCCTCAAGCGGTCAACTGTCAAGCGGTCAACTGTCAACTGAAGCTGATACGGCTGCATTGCCGATCGCACATCACTAACTTTTTCTGCTGTTGGCATCGATCGCACCAGTAGTTAATTCTCAGAATTAAGATTAAAGCACCATCTGGTTGAGAGTGCTGCGGGGATTAAAAGTGCGATTTGCCTTGATTTTCTCATAGCATTCGCGTTCTACAGCAGTGAGTTCTTTCGGCGGGACGATCGCAATTTTTACCAACAAATCAGTGCGTTCATCTTTCTTCGGTTTCGGCCATCCCTTCCCTCGCAACCGCAAAGACTGACCCGATCGCATCCCCGCCGGAAATTTTACAACGATCGTACCTTCAGGCGCCGGCACTTCTATTGAAGCTCCCAACACCGCTTCGTCGGGAGTTATCGGCACTTCGCAGACCAAATTCTCTCCCTCAAACTGGAAGAAAGCGTGAGGTAAAACTTCTAACTTTAGGTACAAATCTCCCTGCTGCTTGGTTTGCGGGTCAACTTGACCTTTGCCTTTCACTCGAATTTTGCTGCCGGTTTTCACTCCCGCAGGAATCGAAACTTCACCAGTAGCGACTCGCTTGGAAGTTCCCCGAAATGCTTCCCCCAGAGTCAGAGAAATTGTCACCTCAGTGTCGCGAGTGCCTCCGGCGCTGCGGTTATCGTAGCCAGCAAAATCTTCAAATCCGCCAAAACCTGTCGGCCCGCCGCTGCTGGTGCGGTAGTTGCTATAATTCCACTTGCTGCTGCGGCTACTACCCGCACTGCTACCGGCCGCGCGACCCAGCAAAGCATTAATAAATTCGTCAAAACTGCCGTACTGGCTGAAGTCAACCCCACCAAAGTCTACATTCGTACCCGCCGGGCCCGGCCATCCGCCGGGAGTTGCAGCCGCTTGCTTCCAGTATTGACCGTATTGGTCGTATTTTTTGCGTTTTTCTGGGTCTGAAAGCACTTCGTAAGCTTCGTTTACTTCTTTAAAACGAGCTTCGGCTTCTTTGTTCCCCGGGTTCATGTCCGGGTGATATTTCCGGGCTAGTTTGCGGAAAGTTTTTTTAATTTCATCAGCGCTGGTGGTTTTGTTGAGTCCCAAAATAGCGTAATAGTCTTTAAAATCTGTTGCAGCCATTAAGTAATCCCCTCTTTATTAGTTGTTAGTTGTTAGTTGTTAATTGTTAGTTGTTAGTTGTTAGTTGTTAGAAAGAATAAATCCCAAATTAGCAGGATGGCGAATTATAGCAACCGCGCCCAACGGTGAGGACGTTCTCGCGTTGCACCTCTTCCTTCTTCCCACTTCCTTCTTCCTTCTTACTTCTTCCTTCTTCTGATTATAGGTTATCAAAGGTTTAGACTCGATCGAGTTCGGTTGTTGCTTGCGGGACATCGCAATTTCCACACCTCGCTGCTGTTGGAGATTTTCAGGAGTTGTGCGCCGTTGGGATTTTCGCGTGGTGGCGCGAGCTTTAGGGTGCGACTGGGTTGAGGCGAGCCGTAGAAAGCTGATGCAGGCAAGTTGGCGCGATCGCCCGTCGGGTTGACTGGCACGCGAGCATCGCTCTTTTTTGCTCTTTTTTTCTGAATGTGCGATCGAACTTTTCTTTCTCTAGCTGTTCACCAATGCAAATCCTAGCAGGTTCTCACCAGCAAGTCCCGTCGAATCTGCTGCCTATATTTTGAGGCGATTATACCATAAAGTGTGCAGTAATTCAACTACCTTTCGAGATATTTTTTACGGAAGATACCGATGCTATACTATCTAATTTTGATAGCCTCTCCATAGACTTAAGTCACAGAAATACAACATAATTTCTCCCTTGTCTGTTAACTAGAACACACACTTTCAGAAAAATTAAGATACGATAGTAGATCAATAAGCTTTTAACGCTACCAGAGTGCTACTATTATGAATTATTTGCTAAGTTGGCCTTGCGGCTGCTGCGACGATTGGAAAGATAGTTCCGAGAGTTGTGTTGTGCTCAGAAACGGGCAGCGCATTTGTCAGTCGTGCTACGATCGCAAATACCAGAATCAGAAGCTATCGGCCCGACGCAGGCGATCGAACATATCTGTATCACAACAGACCGTAACAGAGACTGTGCCATATTGATGCGCCGGGGCTTGAATAAAGCCAAGTATTTCGACAACCTTGCATTAGCAGTTGCAATTAATAATGAACTAAAAAAAATAATTTCGTCATCAGTCATCAGTCATCGGTCATTGGCGATCTGTCACTAATTGATTTATGTATCATCAGTCACTGGCTGGCAGATAACAGATTTTAACTTAAAAAACTAATGACTGACGACTAATGACTAATGACTAATAACTAAATGATAGTTCCATCAGGAATCGTGGCGTTTTTCAGGACTACGACAATGCCGCTGCGGATATAAAAACCCTGGTTTTCGCGGTTAGCTTCTTCCACTCGGTCTTTATTAATGATTTGAACGTTGCGGCCGATGCGGGCATTTTTATCCACAATCGCGCGGCGAATTGTAGTATCTGCACCGATACCGAGGGCGACGCCGCCGTTGTCCAAACTCGAATGCCGTTCGGCGTCTGGTTCGTAGAAGTCAGAACCCATAACCAGGGTGTCTTGAATCGTACATCCAGCTTCTATGCGCGATCGAACTCCCAACACAGAATGGTCGATCCGGCATTGTTTGAGAATGCAGCCTTCAGCAATAATCGATTCCGTCACGTGAGTATCTAAAAGCTTAGTCGGCGGCAAGAAACGCGGGCGAGTGTAAATCGGCGCCTTTTCATCGTAGAAACTGAAAGGAGGCTTAGGCTGTTTTGTCAGCGCCAAGTTAGCATCATAAAAAGCCTCAATGGTTCCGATATCTTCCCAGTAATCGTCAAACAAATAAGCTTGAACGTTGTGGTTTTTTGCAGAATTCGGAATAATCTCTTTACCAAAATCAGTTTGGTTGGGAGATTCTTTCAGGAGTTTAATCAGAACTTCTTTTTTGAAGACGTAAATCCCCATCGAAGCAATGTAAGGACTTTCCTGAGCCTGCTGCGGTGTCAGTCCCAGTTTAGTAGTATCCACCTGCATTTGTTTGAGCGCATCGCCTTTTGGCTTTTCGCTGAAAGAAACAATGCGGCCGTTGTCGTCGATTTTCATCAAACCAAAATCCGAGGCCCGCTTCTCGTCCATTGGCAAAACCGAGAGGGTGATATCGGCGTTGGTTTCGCGGTGTCTCTCCACAAACTTCCGGTAGTCCATGCGGTAGAGGTGGTCGCCCGAGAGAATCAAGTATTCGTCAACGTCCCACTCTTCTAGCATCCAGAGATATTGGCGAACTGCGTCGGCTGTCCCTTGGAACCAGTCGGGGTTTTCCTGAGTTTGCTGGGCGGCGAGCACCTCGGCAAATCCGTCGGTGAAACCGGAAAACTGGTAGGTGCGAGCGATGTGGCGGTTCAGGGATGCCGAGTTGAACTGGGTGAGGACGTAGATTTTGACTATTTCCGAGTTGATGCAATTGCTGACTGGAATATCGATGAGGCGATATTTGCCTGCGAGGGGAACTGCGGGTTTGGCTCGCAGTTTGGTTAGGGGGTAAAGGCGGGTGCCGACACCGCCACCGAGGATGATGGCTAAGACTCTTTTCAAGGAACTTTCTCCCTAGGATCTATGAACTCTCCAAGTCCAGTGTCGGATGGTGAGGGCTTCTTGACAAGGGGGGGAAGGAGGAAGTTTTGAGTGATGAGTTCAGTCCCTGGCGCAGAAACCGGGTTGTTGAATCACAATACTTCGTTCAAACCCTGAATAACAGTTAAAAAACCCGGTTTATAAGAGTTGGAGTGCGTGCGCGACTGGAGTTATCAGTTTTGAGTTGTGAGTTAAAATACTCATCTATCAATAATGGATATTTTCAAAAGTTGGGGTTGTGAGTTAAAATACCCATCAGTAAATAAGGGCAGTTTAAGGAAAGAATAAGGGTCGGGGTTTTTGCTGCTGTTCCTGTTCTCTCTCGTTTGTCCAACTCCACAGCAGTCAGGACGCGCCGCCCGTCGGGACATCGAGTGATAGGGTAGAATCAGTTTTCAATTTTCTGAGATAGACTGCAAATTTGTGTGAGATTTGACTTTTGGTCGATCGACAAAACTTGACAAAGTGTCTATTTTTCTACCAAAAGCTAGATACCCTAGAAACCTCTGCTACTGTAGCCTAAGCCATAAAAGCTAGGAAAATTGTATGCAAATCCAAACGCCAGACTGGGTTAAACACGCCGTATTCTACCAAATATTTCCCGATCGCTTCGCCAAAAGCAAACAGCCCCGCAAACGCCTGCTGCAAAACTTCATGTGGGAAGAATGGCACGATATCCCCACGCTCCAAGGCTACAAAGGCGGCGACTTGTGGGGCGTGATGGAACAGCTAGACTACTTGCAAGATTTAGGCATTAACGCCATTTACTTTACCCCGATTTTTCAGTCGGCCTGCAATCACCGCTACCACACCCACGACTACTATCAAGTCGATCCGATGTTGGGAGGAAATCCGGCTTTTAAAGAGCTGCTAGATGCCGCGCACGATCGCAACATCAAAATCGTCCTCGACGGCGTATTCAACCACGCCAGCCGCGGCTTTTTCTTCTTCCACGACATCCTCGAAAACGGCCCCCATTCTCCGTGGTTGGATTGGTTTAAAATAGAAGGCTGGCCGCTATCTGCCTACGACGGCAATTTTCCTGCTAATTATGTCGGTTGGGACAGCAATCGAGCTTTGCCCGAATTCAATCACGACAATCCAGAAGTGCGAGAATACATCATGGAAATCGCCGAATACTGGATTAAATTCGGCATTGATGGCTGGCGGCTAGATGTTCCTTTTGAAATTAAAACTCCCGGATTTTGGCAGGAATTTCGAGAACGAGTTAAAGCAATTAATCCCGAAGCTTACATTGTCGGCGAAGTTTGGGAAGATGCCAGAGAATGGCTGGACGGCAGTCAATTTGACGGAGTGATGAATTATCTGTTTGCGGCGCCGACTATTGCTTTTGCAGCAGGCGACAGAGTAGATTTAGCTCAAATTGAAGGTCGTTCTTACCATCCCTATCCGCCGCTGTTTGCTAAACAGTATGGCGAAAAAATTCAGCACGTTTTGGAACTTTACCCGTGGCCGATACAGCTAACTCAGCTAAATTTGTTGGCCAGTCACGATACAGCCAGGTTGATCTCAATTGCTGGAGGCGATAAAGCTAGCGTCGAACTCGCTACTTTGCTGCTGTTAACTTTTCCCGGAGCTCCCAGCATTTACTACGGCGATGAAGTTGGTTTACCTGGTGCTCTAGATCCCGATTCTCGTCGCGGTTTTCCCTTAGAAGCTCACTGGGAACTTGAGGTTTTAGATTATCACAAACAGTTGATAGCTTTGCGGCACAAATACGCTGCCCTCCGCACTGGAGACTACCAAATTCTGTTTGCTGAGGGAACGGTTTACGTTTTTGCCAGAATTTTGGGGGATGAGGAAATAGTTGTTGCTGTCAATGTCGCAACAGAAGCAGCTCATATTAGCTTTGAAGCAGCTAATTTAAAATCTCCGCACGAGAAATTGCTGTTCGGTAAAGGCGAGTTTGTTTGGAAAGGTGAAGGGGAAACCCGGCAGTTAGAATTGATGCTGCCGGCGCGATCGGGCTTGATTTTAGGTTCCGCTAGTTAGTTTAAAATGTCCGCTAATTTGCACAAACCTTTAGTTTGTGAGGTTCGTAGTGAGGAATGCAAGTCCGCAATTAAAGGACTTGCATTCCTCACTACAAACCTTTAGTTTGATAGGTTCGTAGTGAGGAATGCAAGTCCGCAATCAAAGGACTTGCATTCCTGACTACAAACCTTTAGTTTGATTGGGCTGCCACTAATGCAGGCATTAGCACGGCATCAATGATATGGATGACGCCATTGTCTGCAAGAATATCTGAAGTCAGGACTTTAGCCTCATTGATTTTAATACCATCACAAGTATCAATTCCTACCACAGAACCTTCCACTGTTTCAGCAGAATGTAGTTCGATCAAGTTCTCAGTTAGTACCTCGCCAAACAGAATGTGATAGGTGAGAATTTTGTTAAGCTTGGGTATGTTTTCCATCCAAGAGGCAATAGTATTGGTAGGAATTTTGGCAAAGGCTTCGTCAGTGGGTGCTAAGACGGTGTAGGGGCCCGGACTTTGCAATAAATCTAACAAACCTGCGGCTTCAATAACAGTGACGAGTGTTCTGAAAGAGCCGGCATTGGTGGCAGTCTCGATAATATCAGCCATGATGTTTTTTGGGAGTGCAAATAGCAGAAAATGAATCTGGGGCGAAGATCATTTTACCAGTTTACAAACAGCAGAAAATTGATCGGAAGGCTGATGATTGTTTGAGCCACTATAGGTTACTCTGGTTGCTGGTGCGGATGGTGGAGTGCGATCGACCTTTTTGGCTTATCTTGGGTTCGCATCTTCCCCTTTGCGGAAAAACTGCTGGAGAATCTCCCCGGGTTTCCTGTCCCAAGTGTCCTCGTGTTGGTAAATTAAGCCCTCTGGATCCAGCTTGTATGTAGAATAGCCGTTGAAGAAGATCTGAGCTTTCCAGGGTACGCGCAGTGTCCCGCGAACAGTCCAATTTGCCACAATAGTATCAGGGGCTGTCTGACTTACGTCGTGCAGGTCGAAGTAAATCTCGCTAAAGAATAGCTGGCCGTGAAATCGCAGAGTCCAAAAGATAATGCGATAGTTGATTTTTCCTTTAAATTTGTTAACAGGGTCTTGAAAATAAACACCTTTTGTGTAGATGTCGTAGGAGATGTCTTTCTCAAACAGCGTCGGGAGATCCGCTTTGAGGGTCTCTACTGTTTGTTCTACCTGCATTTGATATTCGATCGCGCTCAAGCTACCACCTTGTGACAGTATTAATTTATAAGTTTAAATGGATAATCTCGATCGGCAGCAGGAGCATCGAAAACTTGATACCTCTAATTATATTGTCCGATCCGGCCTTTCTGCTGACCCGGACTTGCGACATCGAAACCTTGGCACAGATTTGACAGAACATCCCCACTCATCTGACATTCTCGCAGAAATCAACAGCGGCAAGCTGTTGATGGTAGATAGCCGTCGCCGGAACGGTCTAATTTTGATTAAAGGCTTCCACGCTGAGTTTGCCGGGCCTGGGGCTGCCGTTGGAGGTGCTTTTGATGCTGACTCGCAGCAGGCGATTCCTGTGGGCGATTTTTGTTTGGTTTGCCCTCTATCTCCCGCAGAAAGACAGAAAGCTTTCGGAATTCGGCGGCATTGGGTGCGGTTAACGGAACAGTTAACGGCAAAGCCTGTAGCTTTGGAACGCGCACAAATGCTTTTAACTCAGTTTGAACAATATTTTGATTGGGAAACAGTGGCACAAATTCCTGATGAAGTTTTGGCACTTTTAGTCGGCGTATTTCCCCAAACTATTCGTGCGGCGCGACAGATTGATAATTAAAAATTACATCTATCCTGTCGGGGAAAACAACCTCGATAAGTTGGTAGTGAGAACTTCAGTCCTCTCTAGTTTTATGAGGAGTGAAGTCTTTGCTACAAACCAATTTGTTAAATCCAGGATTTACCCATTAAGGCCAGAGAAACCGGGTTTTTTATTTAATCTGTGGACGAGCGCGAAGGATTTTCGTGAAAAACCCGGTTTCTGACTACCCGTGGGTAATTCCTCAATTCAAAATCGCAGAGATTCGATCGCAAGTGCGCTGATTTTCCTCCGGGCTGCCCACGGTAATTCGCAAACCTCCGCCTGTGTGGCGAATTAAAGTACCTTGAGCTTTTAGCTGCTGCATGATTTGTTGGTGCTCTGCTTCGGCAGATTTGCCCTCAGCGGCTTTCACCCGCAGGTAAACGAAGTTAGCTGCACTCGGCCAAACTTGCAGTTTTTGATGCTGAGTTAGCGCTGCAATTAATTTGGCTCTTTCTGAGATAATTTCAGGAATTACTGCTAGCAATAATTGCCGCTGGGCGAGGGCAAACTCTGCCGCTGTTTGCGAGAAACTGGGAAGGTTGTAGGGAAGGCGGATTTTTTCTAAGGTGGCTGTGAGTTCGGGATGGGCGATCGCATATCCGACTCTCATTGACGCTAGGCGAAATGCTTTGGAAAATGTTCGCAAAATTATCCAATTCGGATGTTGGTGCAATCTGTCGGCTAAGGTATTTTGGCTGAATTCAAAATAGGCTTCGTCAATTACTACTAACATATTTTCTGGCAAACTTGACAGCCATTCTATTTCATTGATTGTTAAAGCATTGGCTGTCGGGGAGTTGGGATGGACGACAAAGACGATGCGGACGGGGGGATTTTGATTTTGGTCGAGCGCGCTTTTAGCTGCATTGATGTCGAGCGCAAAATTCTCCTCTTGGCGCCGGGCACTGACAACGGGAATGCCGAGGGTGGTGGCGGTAATTCCGTACATCGAAAAGGTGGGATTGGCGACGAAAATGGAGCCGGCGCCGCCCAAGCAAGTAGCGATTAAGAGCGATCGAATTAGTTCGTCGGAACCGTTACCGACAGAGATATTGTCGGCTGTAATGGCGGTTTTTGGCTGTGGAACCCCCCCTAGCCCCCCCTTGTTAAGGGGGGGGATATTGAGGCTCTCCCCCTTGTTAAGGGGGGGGATATTTAGGGATTCGTTGACGTATTGGGCGATCGCTTCTTTGAGTGCTGCGTGGCCTCCGTCGGGATAGCGATTTGTCTCAATTAACTGCTGGTAAGTCCAAGCTAGCTTTTGTTTGAATTCCTCTGGCAGATCGTAAGGGCATTCGTTGGTGTCTAGGCGATCGAGTACACTTTCCGAGTGCGCTGATTCTCCTGAGACGCCGCCCGGATGGGGAGTGTATGCGGTAAGTTCGGCTAAGTCTTTGCGGATAAAGGAAAGCATGGTATGATTTTAAACTTTTGATTTGAGATTGTTGTGAGCTTACAAAGTAAGGCAGAAGGCCGAAGTCAAGAAAATTTACGAATGCAAAAATTTTCTTTTTTACCTCGCTGCTGAAATGTCTGCCGCATCCCGACTTACTTTTTCTGTATCAAAGGCGTCTCAACTTAGGATATAGCCTTTTCTATCTCGAAAGCAAGAGGAGAGGGAATTGAGTTTCTGTCGATCGATTGATGCGGTGGCAGCGGCCAATTGATTATTTTTGATAGAGTAACTGCTGATATTTGGAAACCAAGTATGAAAGTCAAGCCGAACGATATATCTACAAATGCCGCTGCTACCCTCATAGCTTTGAGTTTGGCTGTTCTCCCTTCAGCTATGCCTGCATCGGCTCAAACTAATTCCGCTCCGGCACAGAACAATACTGATTCTAATCGAGTTATTCTAGACAGAACTCCGTTTCAAGAAAGCAAGAGTGACAACAATCATTGGGGTGCTTTGGGTTTGTTGGGCATCCTCGGTTTGGCGAATCTGTTTCGCAAGGATGAACCCACACGCTACCGCGATCCGAGGGGCGAATAATTTTTTTAAATGGCGATCCTCTTTGAGGGCTCCGCTAACGCACCAGCCAAAAACCAAATCAACTGTCTGGGACGCAGAAACCGGGTTTTTTACGATCATAGTGGATTCTTGCCTTGAATCCTGGTCAAAAACCCGGTTTCTTTGATTTTCTTTGATATTGATGGGCACTTGTGCCACCAAGTTTATTCAATCGCGCCACAAAGCAATCCCGCCCAACAAACCGCTGACATTCGGTACTATTTTAACATTGGGCGGTAAATCAAAAGTAATTTTTTTGGTATTGCCTCCGCCGATGTAAAGGCGATCGCAGTTAAAGAGATTTTGGAGAGACACTAGCGCTTTTTCCAGACGGCGGTTCCACCTTTTGGAACCTACGGTATCTAATGCCAAACGCCCTAATTGCTGTTCGTAAGTTTCGCCTTTACGAAACGGGTGATGTCCTAATTCTAGATTGGGCACCAAGATACCATCGACAAACAAGGCCGAACCGAAACCGGTACCGAGGGTAATTACTAATTCTACCCCCGTTCCAGCAATTGCTCCCAATCCTTGAATATCCGCATCGTTAGCCACTCGCACAGGTTTTCCCAAGCGATCTTTGAGGGTAGTTGCTAGGTCAAAATCGATCCAAGACGGATCTAAATTGACTGCGGTTTTGGTGATGCCGCGACAGACGACACCGGGAAAACCCACGGATACTCGGTCAAATTCGCCTTGTGCGCTTGCTAAAGAGGCGATCGCCTCTAATACGGGTTCTGTTTTCGGCGGTTGAGGCGTTTCTAAACGGCTGCGTTCAGTTTGGGGTTCACCTTCAGCGTCCAAAACCATAACTTTGATGCCACTTCCGCCAATATCAACGGCTAAGGTGCGAGTCGATCGATCTTGTTCAGTCATTTGATTATTGAAACTTGCAAGTTGGTAACTTTTTAACTTTTGAATTGGCAAAACTTTTGAATCGCTTCCCAAATTTCCGCTAGGACATTTCCCAAAGAATGATCGTCTTCTAATTCGATTAATTGCACCCAGGGACGGTCAGCGGCAAAATTTCTGCTAGCTTGAATCGGTATGATTGTATCATGCTTGCCGTGAAGAATTAACGTAGGGACTGACCGCATTAATTTTTGTTCAGGGTATGGAGCCATATCTGCCACAAACTGATAATTCAACGGCAGATAACGCTGTTCGCGGTAGTGATAAACTGGCAAATATTTCTCAGACTGCCACTTTTGCAACTGTTGCTGTCCCAACAGCGGCAGCCAGTGGGAGAGAAATTGAAAAGCTGGTGCTAGCAAAACTATTTGGTTTACTGACAATTGTCGCTGGGCCAACCAAGCCGCTGTCAGCCCGCCAAAACTCGACCCAATGATGGTAACTTCCCCTAGATTTATTACATTTTCGGCAGATTGGGAGGATGGCGCGTGCAGAAATTCTGTTTCTATTTGGTGTAATTGGCGCGTGAGAGTGAGGCGCGAAAAATCGTTTTGATTGAGATCGGGAGTTTTGAGGTCAATTCCTAGGGAAGAAAAGCGATCGCGAAAATATTTAGCTTTTAGCGAATCGGGACTTGAAGCAAATCCGTGTAAATAAATGTAACTCGCATTGTTGGGTAGATTCATCCAGAAAATTTTAGGAAATTTACCAACTAATTATTTTAACTTAAATTATCGAACTGGTGGCTGCACACCCGACAAGTTTATTTTTTAGTAGGGCGTGCAGTCGGTAGCAGTGTAGATTATTGGGATTTTTGGCTGTTTTGTCTCCGGGCTTTAGCACCTTCCCTGCGCTGCTGCATCTGTTGAGAGAATTGGCTGCGCTGTTCGGGTGTCAGCACGTCTCGCATTGCCAATGTACTTTCAAATTGCACCTCTTCCAACTGCTGTCTCAATCCCATGATTTGGCGGTGTTTGTCGCGCATTAGGCTGGCATTTGCCGTGGAACTAGACATCATCGCTTCCAATTCTTTTCGGGCTTGGCGGACTGCTTGCATCCGCTGGGAAACTTGGTCTTTGTAGCGATCGCGAACTGCCTGCATTTTTTGCTTTTGATCGGCGCTTAAATTGAGTTTCTCAAACATCCCACCTACCTTACCACCCGATCGATTTGCATTTTCATTGCGCGCAATCGTTTCCGGTTGAACTGGGCTGGGAGCGGCGGTGGCGGCGGTGGCAGTACCGAGGGTCAAGATTAAAATAGCTAGGGCAGAAATTCGGCGCATTGACATGAAAGATTACCTCTTTAAGATTAGTTAATTTGTGGGCAGTTCGGTGTCATCGGTAACAGCGTAATCAAATAAGTCTGTTTGTGGGCGATCGAGCAAATTTTCGGTGTGAGAATCGTTCAATGCACCTTCCCAGTTGTTTACAAGAAATGCTTCTAGATGCGCGGCTTCATCGGCGTGAATTTGTGCGGTAGTTAGGATACGATAGCCTGACGCTAAAACTAGCAAGCTAGCAGCGATCGCAGAAGGAACAGCCCATTTTGCCAAGCCGAATGTTTTTGACTTTTTGCTAAATGCGATCGATCGCGAATCACCCAAAGACTTTTGATCTATCGCGTCATTCCTATCTATTGCTGCTAAAACTCTTTGCTCAAATTCGGGGGAGACATCCGGAACATTTGGGCGATTTTGCTTCAAAAAATTCACTAATTTGTCGTCGCTATTTTCATCGTTCATAGTTCGTCAACCCCCTGTTTTTGCAAAAAATGGCGCACAGAATTCCTGGCATAAAATACCCTAGATTTAACAGTCCCCATCGGCAGTCCCAAAATTTGGGCTACTTCTTTTTGCGGGATGTCTTCTAAGTCGTGCAGCACCAAAACGCTGCGGTGTTCAAAGCTCAATTGATCCAATCCTCGCTGCACTAAATCTTGATAGTGCAACTGCATCAAGTTGGATGTGTTATCTTTGAGAATAACCCGATCGATTGTTTCTTGATTTTTGAGTTGGGAGTCAAAGGAATGCTGTTTAGCAAATGCTTGTCTTTGGTCAGATGCCACGTTCCAAGTGATGCGATACAGCCAAGTTGAAAAGTTTTCCTGGTGTTTGAGTTTGGGTAATCCTTTCCAGACTCGCAGAAATACTTCTTGGGTTAAGTCGTCTAGAAGTGATGAACCGCAGAGTTGGTAAAGGGTTGACCTGACTTTGTGTTGGTAGCGTTGGTAAAGGTGACGAAAGCAAGTACGATCGCCCTTTAAGCACCGATCGACTAAGTAGGAGTCGGAACAGTCATCGATTAAAACATTGGCTGGCACACCTAACACCTGTGAAGTATCCCTCACCTGTTCGTTATCTGAAGCGTTTAGACAGGACAAGCGCGAAAAAGGTTCAAAGGATTTAAAATTCTTTTTTTCTGGGGCGACGGGTAGGGAAACGGCGGTTGAAACCGCGTCTACACAAACTTTCACGCGCATTGCCAAGGGTTGAAGATTTAACTCGTTCCCAGGAAGAGCCTGGGAACTAATATCTAGAGGCTCTGCCTCGTTGGGGAAAGAGGAGGCAGAGCCTCCGAATCAGCGTTACCAGGCGGGAGCCTGGTAACAAGTAACTAATATCTAGAGGCTCTGCCTCGCTGCCGAAAGAGGAGGCAGAGCCTCCGGATCTGCGTTACCAGGCGGGAGCCTGGTAACAAGTAATTTGGGGGTAGGGAAACGGCATTGCCGTGTCCTGATTTTGCCGTTTCCCGATTTGAGGTTTACCGCAGAGTCACAAACTCTTCAGCAGTCGATGGGTGAATGCCGATAGTAGCGTCGAAATCTTTCTTGGTAGCTCCCATATTAACGGCGATCGCCATTCCTTGAATAATCTCGCCCGCGTCTTTGCCAACCATGTGCACGCCCAAAACTCTGTCAGTATTAGTTTCAACAACTAACTTGACAAAAGTCTTCTCATCTGCGCCTGTCAGAGCGTGAAACATCGGTCTAAATTTGGCTGTGTAGCACTTAATTGAATCACCAAATTTAGCTCTGGCTTCCTCTTCAGTTAAGCCGACGGTAGCAGCTTCCGGCTGGGAAAACACGGCTGATGCGACATTTTCGTGACTGATTGCTCTGGGATTGTTGCCAAATTCCGTATCGGCAAAAGCGCGTCCTTCGGCGATCGCAATTGGTGTTAAATTAATCCGGTTGGTGCAATCTCCGACAGCAAAAATGTGCGGTTGATTGGTGCGGCTATCTTTCGTAACTGCGATCGCACCTTTTTCGGTTTCAACTCCCGCATTTTCCAAAGCCAATTTTTCCAAATTCGGCAAACGTCCGGTAGCGCACAAAACCGCGTCTACTGTCAAGGTTTCTGTTGATTCTCCCGACAGTGTTAATTTTAGGCCTTCTGGGGTTTTTTCGATTTGTGCGATCGAGCTTCCCGTGACAAAATTAATGCCGTGCTTAACCATTCCTTCTTGGACGTTGGCGCGAAGTTCTTCGTCAAAGTAGTGCAAAATGCGATCGCGCCGGATGATTTGAGTCACCTGACTTCCCAACCCGTTCATAATGCAAGCAAATTCAACACCGATGTAACCGCCGCCCAAAATTGCCAACCGTTTCGGCTGCTCTTTTAAGAGGAAGATTTCGCGGGAAGTGATCGCGTGTTGGATGCCGGGAATATCGATTCTCTGAGCTTCGCCGCCGACAGCAATTAAGATTTTAGCAGCGGTGTATTTTTTGTCACCAACTTCGACAGTGTGGGGGTCGATAAATTTGGCGTATCCTGAGATTAATTCAACTCCGGCTTTTTCGAGGAAGCTAATGTGGAGTTGGCTCAGCCGTCGGACTTCAGTGTCTACGGTGGTGACGAGTTTTTCCCAGTTGAAACTGGGTTCTACTGGGCTCCAACCGTAGCCGATCGCATCTTCGTACAGGTGAGAAAATGTAGAGGCGTACACCATGAGTTTTTTGGGGACACAGCCGCGAATGACGCAGGTGCCGCCTACTAAGTCATTTTCGGCGATCGCCACTTTCGCCCCGTAGGATGCCGCCCGCTTAGAACTCGCCAATCCGCCGGAACCTGCACCGATCACAAACAAATCGTAGTCGTATGTCATAATTGTTGCTACTTGCCTATTTCAACTTGATTGACGATTTTTGCGCTTTACTTTTCTTAATCATATCTCAAAAATTTTTCGTTTTTTTGGCGGTTGACAGCTTTACTTCTTCCCCTTGACATGGTATTATTAGATAATGGAAATCTGTGCATTAATTTTAAAATTGCGCCCACTCCCATTATTAGATTATAGCACAACCAACTCGCCAGAAACATATAAAAATGTAACTATTTTTTGGCGGTAGCAGAGGGAATTGGTAATTGTAAATTGCTGCTTATAGCTGAAGTCTCGCTTCCCCTAAATCCCCCAAATTGTTCGAGGACTTAGAGCAGAATCTTGTCCCCCCCTTTTTCAAGGGGGGCTAGGGGGGATCTGGCCTAATCGCAGTGACAGAAGACTGATACTATCCTAACCTATCGGGGCAACGACGGAGATTACCCTACAGTTTTTTTGAACTTCATCAATCATTGATAATTGCTATATTATAAATATAAATTAACAATCGAGCTAGCTGTATGATTGATTGGCTTGTCGTCTGGGGAGTAACGCAAGGAGTCGGCATTCTCGTCAAACCCATCTTAGAAGAGTTGGCAGTAGACGGCGCAAAGGATTTGGTAAAAGATTTTTTCAAAGATTCCCTAAAAAACGTCTTATTTGGCGAAAAAGACCCCCGACAAGTCGCTGCGGGTAAAGCCCTCAAAAAGTTTTTGGAGTTAGTGCAACAACAGTTAAAAATCGGCGGACTTTCCCCAGAACAGATTAAGCTGTATATTAAAGATGTTAAAAAGTTTATCGGCAACAAGTCAGTTAAGGAAATTTTGGGCAAGGCCTTTGAGAGCGATCGCGAATCCCTCGATGCTGAACTTCTAGAACAAACCTGGACTCAACTCGATTTAGCTGCTTTACCGCCAAGATTTAAGTGGCCAACCATCGCCAATCAGTATCTCGCCGAAGTTCAAGAAATTCTCTTTGACTCAAAAGACTTGCGGGATATCTTGAATGCTCAAAATCTGGATAAAATTCAGCAAAATACTCAAGAGATGGCTGGAATTATCCCCGATTTTGACTTGAGGCAATATCAAGAGGCTCTGTGCGAGCGTTACAGCAATCTCGATTTAAGCAGCGTCGATGCGAATACCTACGATGATCGCGCCAAGCTGAAGGTTTGGCAAATCTTTATTTTTCAAGATGTGCGATCGATTTACGAGTCATTTCTGCCCCAAGCTTACGAAATCCCGAAAGAATATCAACGGCGGCTGCAAGATAGCGATCGATTAGAGGCGATCGAACTTGAAAATTTAGAGAAATATCGGCGCGGCTATCTCTCTCAGGCGATCGTCTCGGTGTTAGATGTCATCAATGACAAGGCAAACTATCCCTACATTGTGATTTTAGGCTATCCGGGTTCCGGCAAGTCTACTCTGTTACAATATTTAGCATTAACCTGGGCGCGATCGCCCTTAAATAGCGTCACATCTCTGCCAATTCCGCTGCTAATAGAATTGCGGATTTACATTCGCAACGTGGAATCAGGACATTGCAAGAATTTCCTGGAATTTTGCCATAAAGATTCTGGTTTTATTTGTGACTTAAATCAGCATCAATTGCACGAACAGCTTAAAGCAGGCGACGCCGTAGTGATGTTCGACGGATTAGATGAAATTTTCGATTCTGGAAAACGAGAAGATGTAATTACCGCGATTCATCGGTTTACCAACGAGTATCCGCGCGTGCGAGTGATTGTCACATCTCGGATTATTGGTTACAAAGCTCAACGGTTGAAAGATGCGGAGTTTCATCACTTTATTCTCCAAGACTTGAATGCGGAACAGATTCAGGATTTTGTGCACCGCTGGCATGAATTGACTTTTAGTGATGATAGGGAAAAAGCGCGAATTAGTCAGCGCATGAAAAAAGCACTGGAGTATTCATCAATGATTCGAGATTTAGCCGGAAATCCGTTATTGTTGACAATTATGGCAATTTTGAATCGCAGTCAAGAATTGCCGAGAGACAGGGCGGAACTTTACAATCAAGCTTCGCGGGTATTGCTGTATCAATGGGATGTAGAAAGGTCTTTAGTAGAGGATAGCAGGCTCGATCCAAAAACGATTGATGCTAAAGACAAGCAAGAAATGCTGCGGCGAGTCGCGTGGAAAATGCAAGCAGCACCAGAAGGGTTGGCTGGGAATATTATTAGCGCGGAAGATTTGGAGGATATTCTAACAGGATATCTCAAGCAGAAAGATTTCGATCGCTCGACTGAGCGGGCCAGGTTGATAATTAACCAACTGCGAACCCGCAATTTTATCTTATGTTATTTGGGTGCGGATAATTACGGTTTTATACATCGAACTTTTTGGGAATATTTCTGTGCATCACAAGTAGTGAATCGGGTTCAGGCTCTAGAACTCTCGCTGGATGAGTTGAAAGCAGAAGTTTTTGGCCCGCACTGGCATGATGAATCTTGGCAAGAAGTTTTGTGTTTGATTGCGGGATTGATTGCTGGAAAATTGACAGGGGAATTGATTGAGTTTATGATGGCTCTAGATGGGGAATCCCAAAAGTTTACCAATCTGTTTTTGGCGGCGAAGTGTTTGGATGAGGTGAGGGATAGAAAAGAGATTGCTGGGGTTGAGAGTCAATTGCTTGAATGCTTAAAAGAGTTAACAAAGTATGACCTCAATTACTATTATGACTCTTATGAAGAAAAGGAGCTAGTTACGCAAATTCGCACTCAAGCAGTAAGTGCGATCGCCTTTGCTTGGCAAGATGACCAAGAGATTTTACATTTACTCAAACAAATAGCTAAATATGATGATGATTCAGATGTGCGAGAAGCAGCAATTCAAAAATTAGCGCGCTGGTGGAAGGATGACCCAGAAATTTTACCTTGGCTCAAACAATGCGTTCAATCCAATGATGATTGGGATGTGCGACGTGTCGCAGTCCAAGAGTTAGCACGCAATTGGAAAGATGACCCGGAAACTTTACCTTGGCTCAAACAGCTCGTTCAATCTGACAATAATTTGGATGTGCCAGGAGCAGCCGTCATAGAATTAGCGCGCGGATGGAAAGATAACCCAGAAACTTTACCTTTGCTCAAACACCTAGCTCAATCTAATAGTAAAGCTGTCGGATATTCAGCAGTCCAAGGATTAGCAAATGAGTGGAAGGATGACCCGGATATCTTATCTTTTATCAAAAAAATCGCTCAATCTGCTGATTATAGTCGCATTGTGCGACAAGCAGCAGTTCGAGAATTAGCACGCAGGTGGAAGGATGAGCCAGAAACCTTACATATCGTCAAACAACTAGCTCAATCTGACCATGATTTAGCTGTGAGACAAACAGCAGTCCAAAAATTAGCCCACGAGTGGAAGGACGATCTAGAAACCTTACATATTCTCAAGCAACTGGCTGAATATGATGATAATTCGAGGGTGCGATCGACAGCAGTTCAAGAATTAGCACGAGGGTGGAAAGATGACCCGGAAACCTTACCTCTACTAAAACAACAGGTTCAATCTAATGATGATTGGTGGGTGAGATATGCAGCAGTTCGAGAATTAGCACGCGGGTGGAAAGATGACCGAGAAACCTTATCCCTACTCAAACAACAGATTCAATCTGATGATAATTGGAATGTGCGATCGTTAGCAGTTGAAGAGTTAGTACGCGGATGGAAAGATGACTCTGAAACCTTGCCTCTCCTAAAAAATATCGCTCAACACGATGAGTGGAATGTCAGAATAACAGCAGTTGAAGAATTAGCAATCTGGTGGAAAGATGAAGTAGATATATTTGAATGGTTATGCGATATCGCTATCAATCATCCTTTTGAACGCGAGGGCGAATTTGAAGATAACCATCGACAAAAAGCACTGAAAATTATGATTAAGCAATACCCCGATCGCCCAAAAACATTAGAAATACTTCGCGATAGATTTGCCAACGATCCAGATCAACAAGTCCGAAAATTTGCCGAGAAACAATTGGCAAAACTAGACAAGCTATGATATAAACAAAAAAAGGAGAAATAAGTTATGACCGCAGCCACTGGGGCTAAGGACATTAGAAACCGGGTTTCTTGGGAGATTTATCGTCACCCAATACAAGACTCATAGAAACCCGGTTTCTCGCCCCCGCCGAAGATTTCAGACTTCAGAAACCGGGTTTCTTCGTAAACTTCTCGTCACCCAATGCAAAACTCGTAGAAACCCGGTTTCTCGCCTCCATCGAAGATTTCAGAAACCGGGTTTCTTTGTAGATTTATCGTCACCCAATACAAGACTCATAGAAACCCGGTTTCTCGCCCCCGCCGAAGATTCCAGACTTCAGAAACCGGGTTTCTTCGTAAATCTCTCGTCACCCAATACAAGACTCGTAGAAACCCGGTTTCTCGCCCTCCATCGAAGATTTCAGAAACCGGGTTTCTTCGGAGATTTCTCGTCACCCAATACAAGACTCGTAGAAACCCGGTTTCTCGCCCACGTCGAAGATTTCAGAAACCGGGTTTCTGAGCCTCCGTGCGTAAGTCCCGCAACCGTCCAAGCGATCGCCCTTTCAGCCCCGAAAACCCCTCAGAAGTGTTAACTTAGTAGTACGTTGTGTCGATCGCACATAAAAACAAATGCCTGAACTACAAACCGAGACCCACCAAGACCTCGACCTCGCAGTCACCTCAAAACCCGTCATCCTCGGTCTCAAAGACGTAACCAAAGTCTACGGCATAGGCGACCTCGAAGTGCGCGCCCTCAACGGTGTCAGCTTGACGGTAACGCAAGGAGAGTATTGCTCAATTATGGGCGCATCCGGTTCAGGCAAATCTACAGCTATGAATATTATCGGTTGTCTCGATCGACCTACAAGCGGAAGTTACTACCTAGACGGCGTAGATGTCGCCCAAATGCCCGAATCAGAATTAGCCGGAATTCGCAATTTAAAATTAGGTTTTGTCTTCCAACAATTTCACCTGCTACCTCAACTAACAGCATTAGAAAATGTCATGTTACCAATGGTTTATGCAGGCATTCCCTCAGCAGAAAGACGCGAACGCGCAGAGGAATCTTTAACGAAAGTCGGGCTGGAAAGTCGGCTGAAGAATAAACCGAATCAACTATCAGGAGGACAGCAGCAGCGGGTAGCTATCGCTAGGGCTATTGTTAACCGTCCCGTGTTGTTGCTTGCAGATGAACCGACTGGTGCATTGGATACGAAAACTACTCAAGAAGTAATGGATATTTTTACAGAATTCAATGAAGCCGGCATGACTGTTGTGATGGTAACTCACGAACCGGAAGTAGCGCGTCAAACTCGCCGGGTTGTTTGGTTCCGCGACGGTCAAGTTATTCATAATAATCTGAATCCGGCAGAACTTTCTCACGCCGTTTTCTAAGTATTTTAAGCGAAAAAGATTAGAGTCGGCGATTCAAATTTTACCTACGCAAATGAATTATTAGAGTCGGCTTCGCTACTCGTTACTCGTTACCAGGCTCCAGCCTGGTAAAGTATATCCGGAGGCAGAGCCTCCATTTAGAGCGAGGCAGAGCCTCTGGATATGGTTTCCCCGGCAGAGCCTGGGAACCAGTTAATAACTACTGACTATTGAAAAGCATTCGGAAAAGCTGCCCAAACTCGATCGACAAAATCTCTAAGTTGCCGAGAGGCGATCGTGCTATCCTTCTTATCAGAGTCCAGAGACTGCAACTGGGTCAACAGCGAAATCACCTCCGTATCCAGCGCCGCCCGAAACAAACTCAGCGGCCACAGCAAATCAGCACCATCCCGCAAATCGGATAAAGTGTATTCTTGCGGCCACCTTTGGGGGAAATCCTTCCCCGAAACGAATCCAACCAACATCAAAGGGCGCACCCAACAAATTTGACGTGCTTCAACTACTTGAATTACCTCTGAATGCAGGCACGCATCTCCACATTCTAAACTCACAATTTGACCAGGCTTAAAATTCAAAGCGCAATCCATTAATGCTGACTCTTAATACAGACATAACCAAGCAAAATAAGTGCCGCAACTCTCCACAGCACCAAAAAATATTATATCATAATTCATAATTCATTATTTCTTAAACATCCATCCCGTACATGGCTCGCTGCCGAAGATCCCTCCGTTAAATCCCTTAAAAAATCCGTTGCCGAACTTATCAACATTCATCAAGAGTTTTAAGAGCCATTTCGATCTCGGCCATCAACAATCGCGCTTCTTTTTTACCGCCGCCACCATGGGTATAATCTGCCACAGAAATCGGAGCACCGATCGCAATTTTCACCCTCGAACGCCATCGAGGAATGCGCGGGCGGTAACGAATACTCATCGGTACAATCTTCACACCCAAGCCAGGGGTGCTCAACTCCGCTTGCATGGCCAAACGAGCCAATCCAGGCTTCGGAGGGTGAACTTCGCCATCCTGAAAAATGCCACCTTCGGGAAAAATCACCAACATTTGCTTGTCGAGCAGCAATTCCACTCCGTAACGAAGACTGCTAATTGCCGGATGCCTGATATCCACGGCAAACCCTCCCAAATGTCTGATGAACCAACCTTGTACTCCTGTGACTTCATCAGCAGTTACCATGAACCGCAAATCGCGTCCAGTCACCATCTGTCCCGTTGAATAAGGCATCATCAGGGCATCCCACCGGGAACGGTGCGTCGGGGCTAAGATCGCAGGCCCGTCTTTCGGCAAGTGCTCCTGTCCGGTTATCTCAATCTTGCCAAAATAAAACGGTAGGACAATATAGTGACCTAGCGGATAGAACAAGGAGGTTAACCAAGGAGAAACGCGAGAGGTATTAGATGCTACCTTGGCAGGCATTGGCTTCACTAGAGAGGATTTACTGGACAGGGCGGCGATCGCGGCAGTATGACGCATGGCAATGACCTTGCTTTATCGATATATAGAGTCTAAAGATATGTTGCTTGGCAAACCTTTAGTTTTTCGATGGGGACACTTTTGCTATTGGCATTTCGCCGATCGCTCGATCGCCCCGACCAATAATAATCTGTAACAGGTAAAACCTCAGGCAACCGGACAGCACTACGACAGAGCCGTCAACCGATTAAAGAATTGCAGATTTGAGATTTGAGATTTACAAGGGCAGATGAATCATCGGAGCTTGAACTTTTGTCTAAAATTTGGGGATCGCCACTGAGAGTGTCGGAAACTTGTATCCGTTTTTTGGGCGGGGTCAACCGCCGTCTTTCGCTCGATCGGGCAATTACCTATTATTTCAGTTAAAGAGCCAAGTTCGATTAAACATCGGCGATGAGAGAGTAAAAAATTTTACCTGTTAACTTGGGCGGCGTGCTTCAAACCAAGAAAGCAACTGATCTCGGCAAACAGACTCCATAATACCGCCGAGCACCTGTAACCTGTGACACGAATGGGCGCTATCTGGAATATTAGCCGCCGTCCGAATCGTGCCAGTTTTCGGGTCATCTGCTCCGTATACCAGCAAACCGATCCGAGCTTGTACGATCGCACCAGCGCACATCGGGCAAGGCTCCAGCGTCACGTAGAGCGTGCATTGGTTAAGATGCCAGTCTTGCAAAACTTTGCCCGCCGCCCGCAGCGCCAAGATTTCAGCATGAGCAGTCGGATCGCAGTCTCGCTCTCGCCGATTTTGGGCTTCGGCAATCAATTTGCCAGTACCATCAATAATTGCAGCACCCACGGGCACTTCACCCGCAGCACCCGCTGCTTGTGCCAGTTCCACAGCCCTAGTCATCCAGCGTTTGTGAATAGCATAATTAGAATCACCAATAGACAACGGCTCTGTTTGCAAATTCACGGTATACCTACGCAACTCAAAACACTTAACATTGTCTTATTTATCCACTTGCTGTGGATAGAATAAGTGCGATCGCTAATAAAACAAGTTTTTTGGGGAATGTATGGCATAATTGCCTAGCTAAAAACACTTAAGATCGAGAAATAAAGTTACACCACAGCCCCATCGAGAGCAATTTTTAATTATGGACACCACGACGATCAGCACTGAAGTTGTTGAGCTGTTGTCCCGCATTAGCCGGCAAAAGCTCCGCGAACAAGATATAACTCCTTTGGTAGTGTTTCTGACTGCTCTGATTTCCATCCTGCGCGGAGTGATGATTATCGACAGGACGATCGCAGTTGAAGAAGAAGAACGGCTGCAAAAGACTCTCAAAGCCTTTGCCAGCGGCGATCCACATCGAATAGAACTAATTCAGCGCCTTGTCAAAGGAGTCTCCAAACAGCAGGTTTACTTCAACCCCACGGAATTGCTAACCCTGACAGCTTTCTTCTCAGAATCAGAAAAGCTGTTGCTCATCGGTTCCGGCTACGAAATGTCAGCGGTAGACGGACACATCGACCTGCGGGAGCAAATGTACTTACAGTCGATCGGAAACCGGCTCGGCCTAGACTCCAGACACATTGCAGTCGTAGACACTTTATTTACCAAAGAAGGAACCCTCGACCCTGAAGACTTTGCCGAAGTTAAAGCTTTACTAGCTCCCAGCGCATTCGAGTCCCGCGATCCAGTATTTGCCAAAGCAGCAAAGCACCTGCTGAGTCTTTTGCAGCGCAAATAATGCAGCGCATATAAATTATTTGCAGAGTCAAAAATTGACAGAAGAATCTGAGAATTTGACGCTGTTGCCATTGGAGACGGGACTTGCGGGCTCTTGCCTCAAAAACCGGGTTGTTTAACCCGCAGCAAGAGCGCTGCACGGTTTATTTTGGCGAACAAGCCGGTTTGGGCCACCAGTCCCGCTGGATTTTTTGGCAAGAGTCGATCGACCTTTGTCTCCCGTTGAACCGAATCCGTCTAAAATCTAAAAGCGAATTATCGCGGGTTCGAGCGCCCCAGCTCGGTCTCCCTAAAAAAGGTTTGTAGTGAGGACTTTAGTCCGCATCCATCCCAGGACTGAAGTCCGAACGATCGAACAAATCTTAGTATCGGAGTTCTCTTCGGACATGATATGAGTAGATGCTGCCCCCAATTTTAGACTAAAGTTCCTGCTCAGGAGATTCATCTGCCGAGTAAATCTAAAATCTAAAATCTAAAATCTAAAATCGACTGATTGATTATGCAAATTGAATGGCAAACCGCCAAAACCTACGAAGACATTCTCTATCACAAAAGCGGCGGCACCGCCAAAATTACCATCAATCGACCTCACAAACGGAACGCTTTCCGTCCCAAAACCGTGCAGGAACTGTGCGATGCATTTACTGATGCCCGCGAAGACACAAAAATCGGCGTTGTCCTCTTCACCGGTGCGGGGCCTCATACAGACGGCAAATACGCCTTTTGTGCTGGCGGCGACCAAAGCGTGCGAGGTGCTGCGGGATATGTAGACGAAGGTGGGATACCCCGGTTGAACGTGCTCGACTTGCAGAAGTTGATTCGATCTATGCCCAAAGTTGTGATTGCTTTAGTTGCAGGATATGCGATCGGTGGCGGTCACGTTTTACACTTAATTTGCGACTTGACGATCGCGGCTGACAATGCTATTTTCGGGCAAACCGGCCCAAAAGTCGGCAGTTTCGACGGCGGTTTCGGAGCTAGCTATCTCGCCAGAGTTGTCGGCCAGAAAAAAGCCCGAGAAATTTGGTTTTTGTGCCGCCAGTACAGCGCACAGCAAGCTCTCTTAATGGGTTTAGTCAACTGCGTCGTACCCGTCGAACAACTCGAACTCGAAGGGATGCAGTGGGCTCTAGAAATTCTTTCAAAAAGTCCGATCGCGATCCGCTGTTTAAAATCCGCTTTTAATGCCGACTGCGACGGTCAAGCCGGTCTGCAAGAACTGGCGGGAAACGCCACTTTGCTGTATTATATGACCCAGGAAGGCGCCGAAGGCAAACAAGCCTTTTTGGAAAAACGGGAACCGGATTTTACTCAATATCCTTGGCTGCCATAGCTCGATCGAGAAATGAGTTGTTTGGATTCCCTCATTCAAGTTACAGATGCTATTGAGTTCTGTGAGTTGAATGAGCCGAATTAACTGGATCGTCCCCAAAAAAGTGTCAGTATTGATACCACTTCCGAATAAAGAATGAAACTGCTTTGCCAGATTCAAACCAAGATAGTCATAAGTGATTCCCCAATCGACAATCTTCAATACGAAAATCGAAAATGGTATGATTTTTCCTGTTGGCGACTGACTATAGCGACACTGCTGCGGATTTTTCGGTTAACGTTGTGCCTGTCAACTGGCAGGAATTGCGCTCAGAAACAGTGACGGCGGCCTCGCCCAGCGTCACAGTCTCTTGCCACAGTCCAATTTCTGCTATGTTTTCCCAAGATGGCCCAAAAGGCGAAACCGCCAAAGAACAAGCTTTCCACTGACTTTGCACCGGCACGCTCAGTAGAGAACAAACACCCCCGCGTCTTCCTTCAGGAGTGTAGTGGCGGCAGTGACGGCAAGCTGAAGTTAATGGGGTTTTCATAAAAGTGTTTGGGGAAATCAGTTTCATCTCTAATTCTCCTGTGTAGAGCTAGGAGGTTTTAGAGCATCCCAGCCCTTATGCTGTCTGGGTTATAGCGATCCCCGGAGCATAATTAAACTTTATAATTTATTTATAATCTTGTTATATATAGAAACAATCACCTCAGTCCTTCCTCATTTTGTAGCGAAAAAGACAGGTTAAAAGTTTATAAAGGGTCAGGGATCAACAAAAAGGACAAATGCGGAACGACTGTGAGATGTTATAAAGGAGCGGTCACTGCGACCAGCAAAAGCTTCTGAGAGTGTGGGTAAGCAGCTTCCGAGACACGGCAATAATTCAGTTTTAAAATAAAAATGAAAAAATAGCAAATGGCGATCGACAATGGGATCGAAGGCAGTAGTTGCCTTGACGCCAAAAGCAGGTAATCCTAGAATAGGCAAGTTTTCAAGCTTCTTGTCGATCTTTACTAGGACTTGCGCACTTACCCAGATGTTCAAATATCCCAAAGCAGGAAATGGTATATTAAGATACATTTGCCCAAAAATCTTACATAATTTTGGGAAAAAACTTTCCTGGATGCTGCGATCGTACATCGCGCACAGGAGGAACTCTCGTTAGGCACAGAAAAGAAAATTTGTACAGTGCGTAAGTCCTATCTAGAATCTAAACATTAAAATCAATTCAAAGGCGGTAGGAGTTTTGCTAATGAGTAAGCGTTATTCGGTGGAATCCCCAAATCATCAATCCTCTTCAACCCCAATCAAGCCTGCTTTGCAAGCAGTCCTGGGGTGTATGGATGTAAACCTAGAAGCAGAACTGACAACATACAGAAGGCACAGGCGGCGCGCCGAACAGTGGGTGTCGCCATCAGTTCGTACCGGCAAGCAAACAGCCACAACCCAGCAACAGAAGGCCCAAAACCTGCCGCCGCTGGCTGCGGAGGAAACCCAGCAGCCGCTGTCGCTGCCCCTATCCATTGCCGGTGTCCAGGGCGATGCCCCGCTAGCAACTACCACGGGCGGCACAAAATTATCTAGCAGTACCTTCGCACCCAACAATTATCTCGAATCCAGCGAAAAACTGATCGAAAGTTTGGACGAAGCTGCATCCGAGCCAGCGGTGGAACGCAGTTTGGCCACCAGTCTGTTAACGCCCTTGGGACTGAGTTCGATGCTGCTGTTTCTGATGTCATGCACAGCTTTGGGCTACGCAGTCATGCACCCGTCAAGTGTGGCTAAAATGGCCGGCCTGAACCGTTTGCTCGATCGCACAACACCCTCTAGTAACGAAAGTCCGGCAGCTACAACCAGAGATAGCGGCAGCAACGAACTGCCGAGATCTCCATATCTCCCATCCCAAGAATTTGTCAAGGTAGGTTTGGACACTCTCAGCAACCTCAATCCTACAACCAGCCCCATTGCTTCCCCATCACCAAAAGCATCAATCCCCCCCAATCCGCCAGCACCTCCTGCCCCCATCGACGCTGTCCCGATTCCTACAGAAGACGGCAACCCGGCCAGAGGTAGGGAACAAGGACTTAACAATATCAGTACCGCTTTGCTTCCCAGCCCCAGCCCCAGCGCCACCCAGACAGTCCCGACACTGCCGACACTGCCTCCGACACCCTCTCCAGCCCAGCCAGCCGCAGCCCCAGCCGCTGTAGCAGCCCCAGCCGCTGTAGCAGCCCCAGCCGCAGCAGCCCCGCTAGGAACTCCGACACGGGCTACCGACGGTTTCTATTACGTCGTCACCGATTACACCAACGAAAAATCTCTGCAACAAGCCAGAACCGCAGTTCCCGATGCCTACGTGCGGAACTTCTCAAAGGGTGTCAAAATTCAAATGGGGGCTTTGAACGATGCTGCCTCAGCAGAACGTTTGGCAAAGGAACTCCAAGCCAAAGGGATGAAGCCACAATATTATCAACCATAAATTAGGTAAAGAGTGAAAAACTTTAACTAAATTGTTAGACAAAGCTAGACAGCGATCGATGTTTTGTCTAACACAAAATTGGTTTTTAAATTATAATTATTGCATAAATCTTTGAGCGATCGGGAGACCGCAGATGCAAGGCAGATGCAACACAGATCGACGCAGATAATTTAAAGATACGAGAGGGCATTAATGCAATGCAAGTCTATTGTCACTTTCCAATCCAAAATCTAAAATTTAATAAAATCGGGAGAGAGGTAAAATGGGATTATTCGATCGCCTGTGGCGAGTGATTCGAGCCAATATTAACAGTTTGGTCGGGGCCGCTGAAGATCCAGAAAAAATTCTGGAACAAGCTGTAATGGATATGCAGGAAGATTTAATCCAGCTCAGACAGGCTGTAGCGGGGGCGATTGCCGCTCAAAAACGCACCGAACGCCAGTGTTCGCAAGCTGAGTCCACAGCCGCAGAATGGTACCAGCGGGCGCAGCTAGCTTTGCAAAAAGGCGAGGAACATTTAGCGCGGGAAGCTCTGACGCGCAAGAAATCCTATCAAGAAACGGCAACGGCGATGAAAGCCAGTCTCGGACAGCAAAACGCTGTGGTGACTCAACTTAAAGAAAATATGCGATCGCTCGAAAGTAAAATTTCTGAGGCAAAATCTAAAAAAGATATGTACATTGCCCGAGCTCGATCGGCCGCATCGTCGGAAAGGCTGCAAGAAATGATGGGCAATCTCAATACCGGCAGTGCTTTGAGCGCGTTTGAAAAAATGGAAGAGAAAGTCATGCAGCTAGAAGCTCGCTCCGAAGCAATCGCAGAACTCGGAAGTAACGATTTAGAAAAGAAGTTTCTCTCTCTCGAAGGTGCCGGCGATGTCGATGCCGAGTTGGCGGCGATGAAAGCACAAATGCTTCCGGGAAAGAAGAATACACCCAAATTACCCTCGGGGGAGCCGCCTGCATCCTGAACCCCAGTCAACAGCACAATAGTTGGCACTCCTCAAAAACTTCTCAACAGCGCAGCTAGAGATAGCCCACAAGCCTGTTGGGGAATTCCCGGATCGAAGTTAAACTCAATAGATAGGTGCATTCATGAGCTGGTCTGCACCACTGACTCGATCGCTTTAAACTGTATTTATATGTTTGCAAAATTGCCAAAGGCTCGATCGCACTAAAAATCTGAAACTGATTTTCACCCTGAGCAGGCTACTGACTAAAGACTGCTTTTCCGCTTACCTCGTACACCTCACCCAGGAAAAATAGCATTATGGGATTATTTGACCGCATTAGCCGAGTCGTCAGAGCCAATCTTAACGATATGGTCAACAAAGCTGAAGACCCGGAAAAGATTTTAGAACAATCCGTTACCGATATGCAGGAAGACTTGGTGCAGTTGCGTCAAGCCGTTGCCAGCGCGATCGCCACCCAAAAGCGCACCCAGACTCAGTACAATCAAGCTGAATCCCAGTCTAATCAGTGGCAGCAGCGCGCTCAACTCGCCCTGCAAAAAGGAGACGAGACTTTGGCGCGGGAAGCTCTGGTACGCAAAAAGTCTCACGCTGAAACTGCGGCTACCCTAAAATCCAGTCTTGAACAGCAATCGGGTCAGGTGGAAAGCCTCAAGCGCAACTTGATCGGTTTGGAAAGCAAGATTTCGGAAGCTAAGACTAAAAAGGATATGCTCAAGGCGAGGATATCCGCTGCTAAGGCTCAGGAACAGCTCAACAATACTATTGGCTCTCTGAATACTGGCAGTTCAATGGCAGCTTTCGATCGCATGGAAGAAAAAGTTTTGCAGATAGAAGCCCGCGCCGGAGCTTCAGCAGAATTGGCGGCTGGCGGCAGCAATTTAGAGGAACAGTTCCGCTTGCTCGAAAGTGGTGGCGATGTTGACGACGAGTTGGCTCAGATGAAGGCTCAACTGAGCGGAGGTTCTGTGTCTCAAGGTCAATTGCCGCCAGCGGGTAAAACTGCGGCTGCTCCTACTAGCTCCGAGTCGAGTCCGGTGATTGACGCTGAGTTGGAAGAATTGCGATCGCAGCTCAATAAAATGTAGTAATTTCTATCAAAATTCACCGATTTCTCAGATAACCCCGCCCAAAAATGGCAGTCCTGGACGCACGCTTCGTCAAAAACCCGGTTTCTGCGTCAATATTTCTCGAAAAAAGCGATGATTTTTGAAAGAAACCGGGTTTTTTGCGTAAGTCTTGAATGGGTACCAGCCCCCGACCCTCGCTTAGGGTCGATTCCAAAATTTTAGACTAAGGTTCAAGCTCCCAAATTCAATGAGAGAGTAAATCTAAAATCTAAAATCCAAAATCTAAAATCGACTGACAACTTTGATAGAATGCTCCGCCTACCTACAGCGCTAGCTTGGGGAAGTCGGAGCTTTTTTCATACATTTTCAACAAAACATAAAAAGTGTATTTTGTCAAGTCTATTTTTATAGAATTAATGACTTAAGTCTTAAACAAAAGTGATAAAGTTACTTTAATCTTTGCAATTGCGTCAGGAACACCTGCTCGTAAGTGTAAATAACTATCAATTATTGTTAATCAATCATGCCCCTGCCACCTTCCAGAGGGTTTTGTAAAATCAAATTTTTCACGGCAATAGCGCTTGGTTGTTCAATTACAGCTATTTGCCCCGCATCGCTAACAGCTCAAAATGTTGGTGAGCCGATCGTTGCTGGTGAGTCAGGCGGACGATCGCCAATAGTTAATGATAATTTACAGTCCCAATTAAAACTTAATCCAGAAACCGCAAACGATCGCGATCGGCGGCCTCCTGATTTATACTCATCTTCAGAATTAGATAGAGATAGCCAAGAGCCAGAAAACAACATCCCGGAAGTTGCGGCCATTCCCCCAATTGAAACGCCAGAGACTCTCGCCCAGCTACCGAACCGAGGAGACAACCGACAAGAAATTCCCATTCCCAACCCGGTACTGCCAAATCCGGCTCCCCTCCCAGAACCCTTGCCCAGAGCACCCCTGCCTCCGGTAGAACAGCTTTTGCCACCAGTCCCCCTACAGAGACCGGCTGAAGAATTGCCGAATATTCCGGGTACGATAAAGGTCGATCGATTTAAAGTAGTCGGTAGCACCGTCTTTAGCAAACAAGAATTAGACGCTGTACTCAAAAACTTTGTAGGCCGCCCGCTGACTTTCTCCGAACTGCTGGAAGCTCGTTCTGCGGTGAGTCAACTTTACATCAGCAAAGGTTATATCACTTCCGGTGCGTTGATTCCACCGCAAACGATCGCGGGTGGGGTTGTGAGAATATTAGTGCTAGAAGGCAAGCTGGAAAGTATCAATGTAGTCGGTACTAGGAGGCTGCGCCCTAACTACGTGAGACAGCGATTACTCTTAGCTACCCGACGAGGCCCGCTGAACGAACAGCGGTTGCTAGAAGCTTTGCAACTGCTGCAACTGAGCGGCCAAGTCGCAAATATCTCAGCGGAACTACAAGCGGGTTCTCGTCCGGGTTTAAATTTGCTCTTAGTCCGAGTCAAAGAAGCAAAAACTTTCCAAGCGGGGATTTTTACTGACAATTCTCGCTCTCCGAGTGTGGGGAGTTGGCGGCGCGGGGCCGAAGTCCGCGAGGCTAATTTGTCGGGTTTGGGTGATAGTGCGAGTTTGATTTATACAAATACTCAAGGTAGCAACGCAGTCGATTTGAGCTACACGCTGCCGGTGAATGCGCGCAACGGTACGCTAACTTTTAATGCCAGCCGGAGCAACAGCAATATTGTTGAGCAGCCCTTTGACGGGCTGGATATTGAAGCTTCGAGCCGCGCTTACGAGTTGACTTACCGCCAGCCGATCGTCCAAACTGCAAGAACAGAAATCGCTGTTGGTATCGGTGCTGGCAGGCGAGAAAGCGATACATCTTTGCTGGGTGAGGATTTTCCGCTGTCGCCGGGGGCTGATGCTCGCGGTAGAACTAGGGTATCAGCGCTGAGGCTGTTTCAGGATTTTACTCAACGGGGAGAGAGGGATGTCTTGGCGGCGCGATCGCAGTTCAATCTGGGAGTCTCAGCATTTGGCGCTACCACGAGCAACAGCGAGCCTGACGGTCAATTTTTGACGTGGCGGGGTCAATTGCAGTACGTGCGGTTGTTGGCTCCCCAGACGCTGCTGGTTGTGCGATCGGAGGTGCAGTTGGCAATCGCTGAGCTTTTGCCGATCGAGCAATTTGGTTTGGGCGGCCCGGATACAGTGCGGGGCTACCGTCAGGATGCAATGCTTGCGGATAGCGGGATTTTTGCTTCTGCCGAGTTGCGGTATCCGATTTGGCGCACCGGGGACAAAAAAGGTGTTTTGCAGGTGACGCCGTTTGTGGATGTTGGTAATGTTTGGAATAGCGGGACAAGGGTGGCTCTGGAAGCGAATACTTTGCTGTCAGCGGGATTGGGCTTGCGGTGGCAGTACGGTGAGAGGTGGAATGCTCGCTTGGGCTGGGGTATTCCTTTGATTGGCATCAAGTCGGGCGACAAGAGTTCGCAAGAGCGCGGGCTGTATTTTGCCGTAGAATTCAAACCTTTTTAGGAAAACAGCCGTTCTGCCCTTAGGAGCGCGAATTAAATAATTTACACAAGTTTGTGGGATGGGCTCTTGTAGCCCGCCCTTTCTGGACGATGCTCAAGAGCCCATCCCACAAGAACAATAAAAATTGTAAGTTATTTAATTCTCATTTCTTGCCCCAACTGAGCAATTTCGCTATATAGTAATAAGTATCATTTGGCACTCGTCTGTAGCTGCCAAGAATGCATTTTACTGATAAATTTTAAATTAAACTATGTCTAAGGTGCGGTTGCTGCTTTTAAGTTCTTTTGCTGCCGGTTTTGGGTTTTGCTCAATCATTTTGGCGATGTTTACGATGATTTCCGCGCTGTCGTTTGCGTCTTTTTTTACCTTTGTTTTAACTTTGGTATTTTTTGGAATTAATCTGATTTTTGCTTTGCATTATTATACATCGATTACCAAGCAGTTGAGTGTGAAAGGTAAAAGGAAAGCGAGAATTTAGCGAGGGTGAAGCAGCAGCGGACAAAGCCATGGAGAGTTCTTGATAGAATTTGAAGGGAATCCAGAAAAAGACCTCTCGGTTAGAACAATTATCTAGCCGTAGGTCATAATTATTTCAGGTCTAATTATTTAGGAGGTGCGATCGTGGTCATTGCTTCAACCAACCCGCCAAACCTTTCTCCAGATGCGACAACTCGTTTCACTCCAGATGAATACCGGGCGATCGAGGAAACTGCCGAAGAACGTCACGAATATTGTAACGGAGAGATTATTGCTATGTCAGGAGGTTCAGAAGTCCACAGCGCGATCGCCTGTAACTTGTTAATTTACTTGGGATTTTTGCTCAGAGACACCGATTTTCGCTTGTATAACAGCGATTTGCGGGTTTGGATTCCCGAATATGGGTGCGGAACCTACACTGATTTGATGGTTGTCAATGGGGAACCGGAATTCAATGGATCTCGCACAGATGAAATTCTCAATCCTTTACTGATTGTCGAGGTTCTTTCGCCATCTACAGAAGCCTACGATCGAGGTGAAAAGTTCCGTAAATATCGCTCTCTTGCTAGTTTTTGTGAATATTTGCTGGTCAGTCAAGCTGAACCATATATTGAACAATATCACAATCTCGATCGCCAAAGTAGCGATCGCTGGCAGTGGCAAGTGTACGATGGGATTGAAAGGGCGATCGAGCTGCACAGCTTGAATATAGAACTGCCGATGGCTGAAGTCTACCGCCGGATTAGTCTTTAAGGGCGATCGCGATCGAACCAAATATTTTTTTTCCTGCCACCATTTCTCGACACTCTGTTTAACTAGAAATATAAGTTTAGGAGAAAGCTATGGTTACTCTAGTTCAAAACCCCACGGAAAACCCAACTGAAAATCAAGTGGAAACCCCACCGGAGCAAAAAATCTGGACGGATGCCGAATTCATGGCACTCAACCGAGATGGACACCGCTACGAAATTGTAAATGGAGAACTAATTGATATGGGAAACAGGAGTGCAAAACACGGTTATGTTTGTAGTATCTTAATGATTTTGCTCGGTGGTTATGTCCACATTCAAAAGCTAGGCGCGATGTTCGATTCCAGCACTGCTTTTAAGATGAAATCAGGGAATAAGCGATCGCCTGATGTTTCTTTCATGGCAAAAGAACGCCTGCAAGGGCTAGATGACCTCCCCGATGGCTTCCTAGAAGGTGCGCCGGAGCTGGCTGTAGAAATCCTCTCTCCTAGCAATACAGTCGAAGAAATTCACAACAAACTCGTAGAATATTTTGACAATGGATCGCGTTTAGTTTGGGTGATTCATCCTAAAGAACAGTATGTGTTGGTGTATCGATCGGGCCAGGAACCCGATCGCCTGCTCAAGTCTGCGGACTCCCTAGATGGCGAAGATATCGTCCCTGGCTTTACTCTGGCGGTTGCCGAGTTATTTCAAAAGCTTGATTTTTCATGAAAGGGCGATCGAACTCTCGAACATTGCTAATATTATTAATAATTTGATTTAAGCAGCTAGGAAGATATATCTCACTTCGAGGAGGCTATAAAAATGACAACCATATCCAATATTGTTCAGTTAGCAGTTGTCATTGCGAGGAACGAAGCAATCGCAGTGTCTATTTTTCACATCGTTTATTGAGCGGATATTCTTAACCCAAGCGTATTGAACCATATCCAACGAAACAACAGCTATCATCCGTACAGAAAGAGGACTAACAATCGCAGGTACGCGCATCACTATCTACGATATCAATGAAAAGCTACACACATTACTAACAACAAGGACAGCACTTTAATATGTTAATTAAATACATTCAAGCTGCCATGAAGCAAGCTAAGTATGAAATTTTTCCTGATGATGGGACTTTTTACGGAGAAATTCCTATCTGTGAGGGAGTCTATGCAAATGCTCTTACTCTCGAAGCTTGTCGAGAAGAATTGCAAGAGGTATTGGAAGACTGGATCTTACTTAGTCTCACCCTGAATCTTCCTTTACCTGTCCTTGATAATATCGACCTTACAGTTACCAAGGAAGTTGCCTGATGCCTCCTTTAAAACCAGTCAAACCTCGACACTTAATTTATTATCTGAAACAACTGGGATTTGACGGCCACTATTCGTCGGGAAAAAGGCATCAGTTTATGTTGAAAGATAGCCTTCGTATCACAATCCCCAATCCTCATCAAGGCGATATCAGTGCGAACTTTTTAGCTAAATTTTTGGGACAGGCTAAAGTTGATATTAATGATTGGGAGAACCTCTAAAGTTGAAAGGGTTTTGTCAGTTATTTTAAATAAAACGATCGCGCTTCTTGTGGGATAGGGTATGGTACGGGAAGTGCGATCGCCCTTCTTCTGTCACCAAGGATGGTACGGGAAGGGCGATCGCAATTTAAAAAAATCCTATTTTATTTCGTTTCTAAGTTTTACCCAGAAATGCTTAATCTCTTACTTTCTAACAACCTACGAAGTATAGTTGTTAGGATAAGTAGGCACGCCATTAGAATTCTTGCTTAAAACACCTGGATCTGAGAAAGAACTTGGTAAAGATGCTTGCCAATAGCCACCGGTATTTTTGAAACCTCCAGGTGGGACATAGCTGGGAGTCCTTTGCACTGAATAGTGTAGATGAGCACCAGTCGAGTAACCAGTATTTCCACTTTGGGCAATTGGCTGGTTTTGACTTACAGAATCGCCTACATTTGGCAGTACACTATTATATTTTAAGTGAGCGTACAGTGCAGATGTTCCATCTCCATGATCGATAAGTACATAATTGGTGTATTTTTCCCAACCAGTTTCCGAGCTCAACTTAGTATTTGAACCTTCATACAAGCTAATGACTTTACCACCTCTTGTAGCGACTACTGTACTACCTTCAGGCATATCAAAATCCCAGGCATAACTGTTCCATTGATTGGAGTGATTACCGCCGTTATTGTTTCCGGCATTTACTTTATAAGTTGTACCGTCGGGGTAAGGAAGTTGGTATTTACCAGGTGGCGGCGGCGGTGGCGAACTCACACTACTTCCAGATAGGGAGACGAAAACATCACTAGCACCAAAACTAATCAGGTCATCCTTACCATCTTTATTTACATCACCAACTACACGGGGATAGTTATTATTATCAGTCCAGCCACCCAGATTCTTAGTTAAGTTAACATTGTAGGCCGCTGGAGCATCAAACTTGCCATTACCCCGGCTTAAAGATACAAAGACACTATTAGTGCCAAAGCCCACAATGTCAGCATTTTTATCACCATTGACATCAGCTAACACGCGAGGGAAGTTATTGTTATCCGACCAGCCGCCTACATTTTTAGTAAAACCATTAGACGCGCTAGGAGTAGAAGCAACAGGAGCGTTAAAAGTACCATCGCCTTTACCCAAGGATACAAAAACGTTAGCTTGACCAAAGCCGACAATATCAGCTTTCCCATCACCGTTAACATCACCAATTTGGCGTGGATAGTTATTTTGATCGGACCAGCCACCTAGATTCTTAGTGAAACCATTAGACGCGCTAGGGGTAGAGGCAATGGGAGCGTTAAAAGTACCATCGCCTTTACCCAAGGATACAAAAACGTTAGTTTGACCAAAGCCGATAATGTCAGCTTTCTTATCACCGTTAACATCACCTAAGAAACGGGGGTAGTTATTGTAATCTGACCAACCACCTACATTTTTGGTAAAACCATTAGAGGGACTAGGAATAGAACCAATAAGAGGGTTAAAAGTACCATCGCCTTTACTCAAGGATACAAAGACTTTATTGGAACCAAATCCCACAATATCATCCTTATTATCACCGTTGACATCACCAATCAAACGAGGATAGTTATTGTTATCTGTCCAACCACCGCGATTTTTGGTGAACCCATTAGAGGCGCTAGGAGAAGTAGAGTTTGCTGTGCCAAAAGTGCCATTACCATTACTTAAAGATACAAAGAGGTTATCCGCACCAAAGCCTACAACGTCATCCTGACCATCGCCGTTGAAATCACCAGATAAACGAGGGTAGTTATCGTTATCTGACCAGCCACCTCGATTTTTAGTTAATTTAGGAGATGAAGTAATTAGGCTATTGTAGGATTGTTCAACAGGGATAACCTGATTATCAATGACAACAGTGCCGAAGTCATTCTCTGTCTGAATTCGTAGCAACTCTGCCTGACTTAGAGGTAAATCCAAAACAACGTCCTTAAATAACTCTCCCTCATCCCCAGGAGTATCCCCACCCGGATTGAGCAAAGTATCAAACTTATGGCCTAGTTCCTCAAGCAGAACCTCTTGAACTTTCAGGCTGTCACCGCGCACCAAGGAATCTGATAAATAGATGGTGTTTGTAGCTTCGGAAAAAGCTCCCTGTGCCCCATTCATGCCTGCATCATTGACAATTTGCATATGGGGAATTTGTTCAAAAATGCCTACTGCGGAATTTTCAATCAATATATGAGCCGCGTTTTGATCCGTAATATCAAAGACTCGATCTAGTTTTTCTAAAGCAGTGGGCGAACCGAAAAACTTTTGTAACTCAGCTTTAGCGCCAGTCAAGGCTATGTTTAGTATATTTGAACTAAGGGGAAAAATCTTTATTGCATTGTGATCTTCCCAACTTGGTTGAGGTTCGGGAAACAAGAAATTGGACATAATTGCGATAAATTTATTGGTTGAATGAATTTTATTTATTTTTCTTAACTTTTACAACTCAAAACGGTTGGATTTAGTACACAATTTTTATAATTATCCTGAACCAAGTTTAGTAAAGTTTAGTATAATACAGTTGACAAAGTAGGATTTGGTAGGATATAGTTCAATCAACCTCACTCAACGCTGACCCATGAATGTTGAAGATGTTGTACAATGGGCTAATAATTTGATTGTTGATAAAACTGGAGCAAATCTCACACCCCTACAGGAAGCAATACTGACGGGTGTTTGGCAAAGACAGAAATATCCTCAAATAGCTAAAGATTTTAATTGTAGCCAATCTCACGTTAAAAAAGAAGCGGCTAAGTTATGGGAAAAGCTGGGTGAAGAATTAGGAGAAGACCTTAATAAATTTAATTTTCGTTCTAAGTTAGAGAAAAAATATAGAGTCGATCAAGCTTCTAAATCAGGTGACTGTTTATTATTTGATAATATTAATATTGGCTGTCAATTTATACAAAATATTAAAAATACAGAAACCCGATCGCCCTTTCCCCCAGATTCTCCCCAAAATAAAGCCCGATCGCCCATCATCGATTTAACCAACGCACCCGAATTAACAAGCTTTTACGATCGCACATCCGAACTCACCACCCTCAAACAATGGATTTTAGAAGCCCACACCCGCTTGATCGCTATATACGGATTAAGTGAAATCGGCAAAAGCGATCTCGCCCTCCAACTCATCCAACAAACTCAAACCGAATTTGATTACATTATTTGGCAAAGTCTCAGTAACACTCCCACACTCTCAACACTGCAAACCCAACTCAAACAAACTTTTTTACAATCGCAACAAATCCCATTACCAACAATCCTCGATTATTTTCGATCCTATCGTTGTTTAGTAATATTGGATGATGTACATAATATATTTAGCAGCGGTCAATTAGCAGGTGAATATTTACCAGAATCTAAAGATTATAGTAAATTTTTCAAACAAATTGCCACATCATCTCACCAAAGTTGCTTAATCCTCCTCAGTTGGGAAAAACCCAGAGAAATCACAACTTTAGAAGGAGAAAACCGACCCACTCGCACCTTACACCTCAAAGGCTTAGGAGAACAAGCAGGAGAAATCTTCAAAGAAAAAGGATTAACCGACGAGCAACAATGGTCGGAATTAATCAACCTTTATCAAGGTCATCCTTCATGGTTAAACATCATAGCTTCAACAATTTTAGAATTATTTGACGGGAATGTAGCCCGGTTTTTGGCCGAGGGAAATGATATCTATCTAGGGGACATAGAACCCCTTTTAGAATCTCACCTAGAGCGTTTATCGGAATCAGAAAAAAAGGTGAGCCAATGGTTAGCAACTCAAGATGATGCGGTAGATATTTCCCAACCACCAGCAGATAGTGAATTATCCCGATCGCAATTGTGGCAAGCCATACAATCTTTGGCCCGACGCGGCTTAGTCGAAAAAGTACAAGTAGGAGGGCGATCGATCTTTCTCCTCAATCCCGTATTCAAAGCATACATTCAGTGCAGGTGAAATCTTATATAATTTATGAGAGATTACATTTCTTACATTTAACGGATAGAAAGCGAATCTTATGAAAACCTTTACCGCTATCATCGAAAAAGATTCTGATACCAAGCTTTACGTTGGTTATATTCCTGGATTTCCTGGGGCGCATTCTCAGGGAGAAACCTTGGATGAGTTACACGAGAATCTGCGTGAGGTAATTGAGATGCTCCTAGAAGATGATACTCTCGTCATTAGCAGCAAAGGCAAAACGTGAGGCTAAAGCATAATTTTTCGATCGCACTTCTCAACTTCTACCTCAACAATTACATAAAAGCATTCACCGCATCATATTGATCTGCCATACGCGAATAAAACTCGATCGCAAGGACTTACCCATCAGACCAGAGAAACCGGGTTTTTTAGCTAATCTGTGGACTACAACGAAAAATTTTCGTAAAAAACCCGGTTTCTGACCACCCGTGCGTCCGCGAATTAATACAAACACAGAATTTTTCCCAAACAAAAAGCGCCCCTATTTCTAGGAGCGCTTTTTGTGATCTCAAGCTAAAACTTAGCCGTTGATGGAAGGAGCAACCAAAGCCACAGGAGTTGTTTCGCCAGCAGCCAAGTCGAGTGGGAAGTTGTGAGCATTGCGCTCGTGCATTACTTCCATACCCAAGTTAGCGCGGTTGATAACATCAGCCCAGGTGTTGATGACGCGACCTTGAGAGTCGATAATCGATTGGTTGAAGTTGAAACCGTTCAAGTTGAATGCCATTGTGGAAATACCCAAAGCGGTAAACCA
>NZ_JAUBUN010000056.1:33610-42078 GCF_036702665.1 Microcoleus sp. Aus8_D2 | reverse complement strand
ATAACCGCGTAGCCGAAGCAAGCCGAAGGCTGGTCATTAGTCATTTTAGCCGAAGAGCGAAGCCGAAGGCTGGTCATCAGTCATCAGTCATTAGCAAGAAGAACTATTAACTGTCAACTATCAACTGTCAACTGTCAACTGTCAACTGTCAACTGTCAACTGTCAACTGTCAACTGTCAACTATCAACTATCAACTAATTAAGCAGTTGTTGCCGCGCCCCAACCTGAAGAGCTTACATACAACCCTACCCTGGTTCTAAAAAAAGCTCCTCAAACTTGCGCGGTGACTATTATATTTATTGCCAAGCGTGCAACAACTGCCATTCGCTGATTTTTGGATATTCCTAACAATCGAAAATCCAAAATCGAAAATCCAAAATTGAAACTGGAGGCAGCACCAATGAATACAGCAGAGCGCGATTTACGTTTAGAAATGCTTAACAGTCTGCTCACCACACCTCACCGCCAACTGGAAAAGGTGACAGAAATTCACAAGTTAATTATCGAATTAGATCCAATTTTTTACGGTCATTTAGCAGTGTGGTATCAGCGTCACGGCGACGTGCGCGACCACAAGGAAGTTTTTGCCGGAAACTTGCTGACTTCGGCGCTGACAGAGCACCGAGATGCCGGGTTTATGATGTTGCAAGAGTTCCCTCCTTATGAGGTTTCGCGGGTTGTGGACTTTATGAAGCAGCACCAAAATAAGGTGCCTCGCAGCGCGCGCACTGCTGTCACTCGCTATCTGCGATCGCGCGAAAAGAATCCCCAGTTTTTCGATCGCGCCGCCATCCGCAACCGCAAGGCGATGAAGCACTTGTACGCGACTTTACACGTTAAGCCGAGCGATCGAGCTAATGCTATTCTGTTTAAAGACAATCCGCCAGAAGATTCGCTGGCGTTTGTTTTGAAGCAGCTAGCGAAGGCTGCGACTCCTGCGGAACAGGCGAATTTGATTGTTGAATACAAGATTCCGTATACGATCGCCGTTGGTGCGATCGAAATGCTGACGCCAACGGTGTTAGCAGCGCTGATTAATTCGATGTCGCCGCAGGAAGTCATCAACAACCTGAAATCGATTCAGTCGCGGGGCGCGATGGATCACCCGGAAGTCAAGCTGTTGATTGACTCGAAGCTGGATGAAGCCGCAAAGTGCGATCGCGTTTCTGCTTACAAAGCCAGTGTTGCCGGCGGTAGCGCGAAGTTCGACGCAGCCACGGCGGCGAAGCTGGAAGCGGTGACAAACGAACAGGTGAAGAAGCGCGGTAAGATTGCCAAAGCCACCGGTTTGTTGGTTGACAAGTCGGGAAGTATGGAAAGTGCGATCGAAGTTGGCAAACGTCTCGCTGCCATGATTTCGGGCATTTCCGAGGCTGCGCTGTTCGTCTACGCCTTCGACACGATGCCGTACCCAGTGACAGCAAACGGCAGCGAATTGACCGATTGGGAGCGCGCATTCAAGCACATTCGCGCAGGCGGTGGCACAAGTTGCGGTTGTGCGGTGGAAGCAATGCGGCTTAAGAAGCAGGTGGTTGAGCAGTTCATCATCGTCACAGATGAAGGCGAAAATGCTTCACCATATTTGGCAGATGCTTATCAGAAATACTGCCAAACTTTGGGAGTAATTCCTGATGTGGTGATTGTGCGAGTTGGCGCTTACTGCGATTATGTAGAAAAGCAATTGAAGGACAAGCAAGTGTCGGTGGAAACGTTTACGTTTGCTGGTGATTACTACTCGCTCCCGAATTTGGTGCCGATGCTGTCTCGTCCTTCGCGGCTGGAGTTGTTGATGGAAATTCTGGATGTGGCTTTGCCTGTGAGGGATGACAAGTGATATAATCGGGCATGGCTCGTCAGTGAAGCTGGCGGGCAATGCTCACAGTTTTTAGTCTCCTATGTCAACTGAGATTACATACATTTAATCTGAAGCAAATTTAGAAAGCCTCTGCACTCTGGCTGTTGAAAATGGGGAATTAATCGTCATTACCAGACATAATGGCAAGAATGCAGTTGGGTGCATCTCACTTTTGAGGAGGGCTCTCGCATGACCGCATATAAGTTATTAGTTATAATCCCATATTCACGGAGGTCATGCTATAGCCCATACGGATATATTCGCCAAAACCAGGCAGTGGTGGTCTGGATAAGCTAGCTGTTTACCAAAAGCTCGGAGTCAAAGAAGTTTGGTTCGGGAAAAATCGTCACTTTGAAGTTTATCATCTGCGGGGAGACGAATATGAAAAAATCCAGCAAAGCGAGTTGTTGCCCAATTTAGATTTATCATTGCTCGCAGACTATGTGCAACGCTCCGATCCTCTTGAGGCGGTGTTGGAGTTTCGGGAACGAGTTAGAGAAAATTTAGGGAGAAATTGAGGGTGCATCTGGGTTTGGAAAATATATCGCTCCGGAGCGAAGCATGACCGTAGTCAATATGAGATTATAACTAATAACTTATATGCGGTCATGCTATAGCCATCTTCAAAAGTGAGATCCACCCGAAATTGAGATTGAATAATGCGCGAGCGCCTGAAAACTCTTTTGTTTATTCTAATTATCAGTTATCTCTGTGTTGCTTGTCAATCGCAAAAAAGTATCAAGCCAGTTTCAGAACAAAATCTTCAGTTAAATCCCGAAAAAGTTGCGGTGACTTCGCCGACAATTCGTCAAATGCTCGATAATGCGATCGCCCAAACTAACATTACCAATTCTTACGATCCTGCTTACGTAGCGATTCCCTACCCTGGTGGCGATGTACCGATGACTACAGGTGTTTGCACGGATGTCATAATTCGCGCATTTCGGCAAGTAAAAGTGGATCTGCAACAAGAGGTACATCAAGATATGCAGCAGAACTTTGCCGCCTATCCAAAAGATTGGAATTTGACCACCACAGATCCGAATATCGACCATCGCCGAGTTCCTAATTTGATGGTATTTTTTGAACGAAAAGGTAAATCGTTACCTGTTACTCGCAATGCAGATAATTATCAACCGGGGGATGTAGTAACATGGAATTTAGGAGGAGGCGAGTCTCATATCGGGATAGTTAGCAACGTGCGATCGCCCTCGGGAAGATTTGTCATCGTTCACAATATCGGTGCAGGGACTAGATTGGAAGATGTGCTCTTCAATTGGAAGATTATCGGGCATTATCGATATTTTTGAGTAGCATCGAAAATCGATCGCACTTTACTCCCAAACATCTCCCTCAATACCCTCAAGCGGCAACTTTTTCCCGATTCTCAACTCTTCTCTAGTTTTCTCGATAATTTCCAGTAACTCAGGATTGGCGATGGATGAAACTAACTGCGAATCCGCAGCAGCCAAAGCAGCGCGCAGCTTGGGGGAAGTGAGTGCAGGATATTTCTCTAAAACTTGCTCTTCTGTCCATCCCGCCGCAAACAGCCCCAACAGGAATTCTACAGACAATCGAGTTTCTGGCGCTGGTGGTTGACTTGTTGCAGTTTTCGGGTTGGGATGAATGAGCTTTCGCCAGTCCATTGTTTTAGTTAAACGATTTGGGAAGACTTCGCCGATTATACTGCATTCGGACACAGTATAAATACGGGAACCGTTAACTCACTCTGTAAATTGATACCGCAGGTCATTTCCCGATTTTGTAATTAAATTGTTATGACGATCGCAGTGTGGCACTTTCTTATAGACTAGACTGGTAGGGTGCCGATCGGGCGATCGCCCTTTTTCCTTTTGTCAGTTTCAATACCACAGCGCGTTAGCGAAGCCCTCGAAGACGATCGCACGCCGATCTCAACCCACTGTGTAACCCACCGTGCAACTCACAGTACAACTACTTTAACTTCTTAAAACTATGGGAAAAAAGTCGAAAGCCAAAAAATCCCAGGTCAAAAAATCCACTTTGCTCTGCCAGCGACTGCAAGAAGCTCTCGATCGAGGCAGTAAAGTTTGGATTAAAACAAATAATAGTAGTTTCGGCGGCATCCCGATTAATTTGTTCGGGGAGTTTGCTGAACTTTTGGTGATAGTTCCCCCTAACGAACACGGGGAAAATACCGATGCTTACGGACAAGTTACGTGGTTGATTCGACTTTCTGATATTATTGCACTCGCCTACCCTACTGAATACTGGTCTAAAGATAGATTAGAAAGTTTGCTGCCGCCGGATGCAGTTACCTCTGAAGTAGGAGATTAATTCGGTAAGGTGCTGGTGGCGCACCATAGTGGTTTGTAGCGAGGAATGCGAGGAATGCGATCGCAGGACTTTAGTCCTCACTACAAGCCTTTGTGGTAGCGGAAATAATATGATATCGTCTGCGATCGATTAACCCACTATGAAAGGTTTGTAGTGCGTCCAGGCGTCCGCTCTCCGGCGGAGGACGCCTGGACGCACTACAAACTATTTTTTTTTTAGGGCAATCGACCCGACGTAATATGACTATTTTGTCAGCTATTAGACGATCGCAAATTTACATTTTTGCGACCGATTTTTGTGTTTTCAATTACTTGTTGCAAGCTGAAAGCTGTATTTTGCAGTTGCCGCCATCTAGTTCACTGCAAGCAGCCAGAGCTTGAGCTTCTGCTGATGCTTTATCATCGCCCCAGCCCGCACCTGCTCCTCCTTTTCCTACTGAGATTGCTCCACAGTTATTGGTATTAGAGGTCAGCGCTTGACAGTCGTTAGCCCTTCCGCTTTGTGTATTGCAGGCAGCTACTGCTGCATCTAGTGCTTCTTTCTCTGTAGCATGATCCCAACTAATACCCGTGGCGTCAGAAGTCGGGGAATAAGCAGTAGCTCCATGAGTGTTCTGAGCTTGGGCCATCTGGGCAGAGCCAAACATAGGAAGTGTCAGAACAGTCAATACTACCAACTTTAAACCAAGTTTTTGCAGCATATTCACTTAATTTTTTAATACACTTAACTGTGAATTATCGTTAACTATTATATTTGGCATTGAATCGATGTCAATAGTATTTATAAATGTTTATATTCGCTTAATTTAAATGCAGACTGTGTAAAAATAAGTAAAATTACGGAGGTCACTTCAATGGCAGATATCCGCAAAATCCTCAGCCAACTTGGGGCAAAAGAAGGGCAGCTACTCAATACCCAATTCCTGGCTCCTTGCGTTCGGAGGGGAAAGGTGCGGACAAGGATAGCTGGCATGATCTATACTTTTCAACCGCAGCCGTCCAACTTTGAAGGATGGGCTATTTTTGCGCCAATTAATGAGAAAATTGCTACTGTGGTTGACGAACCGAATTTGCCACAAATGGCAGAGTATTTGCAACTGCTGGTACCGATTCGCTTGCAACTGGCTCGCATTCTGCAAGGGCAAACTTGGCTGGCTTATCCTGTTAACGAGTCAGATGCTAAACAGCGCACGGGTGTTGCTAAACCCGTAGCTGTACATTTAGTAACTGAAGGCTCGTTGTTCGATACGGTTGTGGCGCGATGGGACGGTGATTCTTTCTGGTTTGAAGAGATTGACAGGCGCGCCGATCCGCTGCTGCCAGAGCAGTTAAAAGCAGCTTTAAAAAAGTTGATTTTACCTCAAGATGTTCGCTTTAAAGGAATGACGCCGGAAATGCGAGTTGTTTATGAATTGGTGGCAAGAAATATTAAAGATTTCAATCCGAAAGTGCGGGACGAACAACGCTTGCAGCGGGCGTTGAAGATGGGCGGCGGCGAGTTGCGAGATTTTAGCGCTCGCCAAGATTATTGGCTGGTTGAATGGACTAGCGGCAGTGGAGAACATCATAGTTCTGCGATCGCCAAAAATGACTTAACAGTTATGAGTGCTGGCATTTGTCTCAGCGGCTTAGACAAGGATTTCGACTTGCAGTCATTAGTCGGAGTAGTCGAAGATAGATAACTTTTGATTATAACGGTTCTCCACCAAGTCTTGTAGGGTGTGTCGCCATAAAAAATCCCTTGCATTCAATCGACAATCTCACGGCGACGCACCTTACACGATTGTTGAGCAAACAAGCCAAAAATTTGTTTGGTAGCAAGACTTTACTATAAATTGTATAAGGTGCGTCGCTCTAAGATTGTCGATATTTATTTAGAGATTTTCAATAGCGACGCACCCTACGACTAATTACTGACAACTGCCAACTGCCAACTGTCAACTGTCAACTGTCAACTGTCATGAGTATATTTTTTCACGAACAACTTTACAGAACTTCCGCAGTGATGTCGCTGGTAAAAAATTTCCCGGTAACGGTGTGCGGCGCGGGCGCTTTGGGTGCGAATATTGTAGAGAGTCTGGCGCGATCGGGCTTTTGCCAGTTAAGAGTGATCGATCGCGATCGCATCGAAGAGCGCAACCTTTCCACTCAACCCTATTATCGATCGGACATCGGCGCATTCAAAGCCAAAATTCTCGCCAACAACCTGTACCGCGCTTTGTCCGTCAGCATTGACGCGCACTCCAAGGAATTGACACCCGCCAATGCCGATCGGCTGCTTGCCAACAGCGCCGTTGCGATCGATACTTTTGATAACAGCGTCGGGCGGCAAGCAGTCAAAGATTACTGTACCAGTGCCTCCATTCCCTGCGTGCACGTCGGATTAGCCGCCGATTACTCCGAAATAATTTGGAACCAACACTATCGGGTTCCTTCAGCCGCCAATGATGACGTTTGCGATTACCCGCTGGCGAGAAACTTGGTAATGCTGACAGTGGCTGTTGCTTGCGAAGTAATTGTTACCTTTGCTGCTACCCAAGAGCAACAAAATTTAACTTGCACAATTAAAGATTTTGCAGTAAAGCCACTTATATTGTAGAATGTGTCTTGACTGTTGCCAGAAACCCGGTCAATCGAGATTGGACACCTCCATCCCACACACCCGGTTTCTCACTCTCAAACAATCGTCAGTCGATTTTAGATTTTAGATTTTAGATTTTAGATAGACTCCATAGAGGAATCTGAAAGCTTAAACTATACTCTAAAATTTTGGGTTTCTCCACGACTTGAGTCGGTAGCTTGTACCCGTTTCTTGCAAGTCAATATCGCAGAAAACGCTTGATAAAATTAACAGGGAAAGTATGGTTGGATCGCAGACTTTTTATTATTTACTAGCAGTTCTCGGTTTATTAGTTCTGACTGGCGCCAATGCAGCCACTTATTCTGGCAGCAGCAGCAGCACAGTTTGCCACACTAATGATTGCCACGAACCCGAAGTCCGTTACCATAAAAGGATTTTAAAACACGGATCGAGAGGCGAAGATGTGAGGAAACTGCAAAAATTGTTGAACGCCCGCGGTGTGTGCCCAGAACCGATCGCACTTGATGGCATCTTCGGTAGAACAACCCTAGATGCAGTGAAAATATTTCAGCGGGAAGCCAACCTTCCTGTAGACGGAATTGTGGGAGGTAAAACTTGGGACAGACTGTTTGCGAGTTCGTAAATTCAAGCACCGGACAGGAAAAGTTCCTAAGTCAGTCAATTTTAGATTTTAGATTTTAGATTTTAGATTTACTCGAAAACAGATAAATCTGGAAGCTTAAAATCTTAGTCTAATTTTTTTGAGCGCTCCTCGATAGCGTCCGAAAGCAAGTACCTGTTTTGGGCTGAGTCATCTTTGGTAATCATTAATAGCTGCGATTTGTAGTTGCACATCAACTAGATTTTGTGCAACTACATATACCTAAATTGCCATTAAGAATCAATGGCTATAGCGGTTCTCAAAAAAGTGAAGTATGCCCAATGCCCAATGCCATGTTTGGCCAATGCCGTGTTTGCCGTGTTTGCCCTGTTTGCCCTATGCTCTATGCCCTATGCCCTATGCCCTATGCCCTATGCCCTATAGTCTATAACTAGATTGATAATGAATGAAATTTTAGATTTTTGGTTTGGTCGATCGAACTCTCCAGAGTTTGGTAAAGTTCAAAAGAAGTGGTTTGAGAAAAATCTGGATTTTGATACGGAAGTGCGATCGCGCTTTCTCCCGCAATACGAACTAGCAGCCTCCGGTCAACTCGACTCCTGGCAGGATTCCCCGGAAAACTGCCTCGCACTAATCATACTGCTCGATCAATTTCCGCGCAATATGTTTCGCGAAATGCCACAAGCCTTCGCCACGGATAGCAAAGCCTTAGCCGCCGCACAACACGCTGTTGAGAATCATTTCGATCGCGAATTGTTGACTGTACAAAAATGGTTTATTTACCTGCCTTTTGAACACAGCGAAAACTTAGAACACCAGCAAAAATCTGTGGAACTGTTTCGCCAACTCAGCGGCGAACCTGACAGCAATTCAGTCATTAATTTTGCTTTGCGGCATTTTAAAATTATCGCGCGTTTTGGAAGATTTCCCCACCGCAATCAAATTCTGGGACGCGAAACAACTCCCGAAGAAGCCGAGTTTCTCAAACAACCGGGTTCGGGATTTTAAAGTTGGTAATTATTGGTTCGTAGTGAGGACTTGAGTCCTTCTTGATTGGTCCAAACTCGGAGGACTGAAGTCCTTACTACGAACCTG
>NZ_JAUBUN010000056.1:22108-33510 GCF_036702665.1 Microcoleus sp. Aus8_D2 | reverse complement strand
AAGACGGACTGAAGTCCTTACTACGAACTTGAAGACGGACTGAAGTCCTTACTACGAACCTGAAGACGGACTGAAGTCCTTACTACGAACTTGAAGACGGACTGAAGTCCTTGCTACGAACTTGAAGACGGACTGAAGTCCTTACTACGAACTTGAAGACGGACTGAAGTCCTTACTACGAACCTGAAGACGGACTGAAGTTCTTGCTACGAACCTGAAGACGGACTGAAGTTCTTGCTACGAATCTGAAGACGGACTGAAGTCCTTACTACGTGTTTAAAAACTCCTCGCCCAATTATCAGCCGCGATACTGCACCCGATAAATCCGGTTATTTGCTTCCTCAGTAAACAGCAAACTCCCGTCAGGTAAAACCAGCAAACCAACAGGCCGCCCCCAAGTTTTCGGGCCCGAGGGATCTGTCAGAAAACCCGTTAGAAAATCCTCATAATAACCTTGAGGGCGTCCAGTCGCCGCGTTAAACGGTACAAACACGATTTTATAACCCGTTCCCGCATTCCGATTCCAACTGCCGCGAAATGCCACAAACGCTCCGTTAAAAAATCTTTTGGGAAACGTTTTCCCATCATAAAATTGAATTCCCAAAGCTGCCGAATGCGCCTGAAACAGCACGTCTGGCATCAATGTTTTAGCTGCTAAATCTGGTCGATCGCTATTTCCATTTTTGACGTGGCGCGGGTCGAGCAAATTTGGCTTAAAATAAGCGTAGGGCCAGCCGTAAAACTCGCCTTGACGAATTCTGGTCAAGTAATCCGGCACCAAATCATCTCCCAAGCCGTCGCGTTCGTTGACTGTTGTATAAAGTTGATTGGTTTTAGGGTGAAAATCCAATCCCACGGGATTTCGCAAACCGGAAGCAAAAGTTTGCTGGTTTGTGCCGTCCAAATTCATCACTTGCACCGATGCCCTCGGTAGCGGCTCGGAGTCGGCATTAGATTGGGAACCAACTGATACGAAAATTTGGCGGTTGTTCGGAGAAGCGACAACATTTCGCGTCCAGTGTTGGTTGTAGCCGCCGCCCGGTAAATCGGCAATTTTTTGACCGGTACCTGTTAATTGTTCTTGCCCTTTTGTGTAGGGAAATCGGCGGACTTCAGCAGTGTTTCCGAGGAAAAAATAGCGATCGGCAAAAGCCATGCCAAAGGGAATATTTAACCCGTTTTGGGCGCTAGCAAAAGTCATGTTCACCTCAGCAACGCCGTCACCGTTGGCATCCCGCAGCAGCCTGATCCGATTCTGCCGGGTTTCTGTTACCAAAACATCCCCTGTCGGCGTCAAAGCCAGCCATCGGGGAGCGTCTAAATTGTCAGCAAAAACGTTGACGACAAAGCCAGGAGGCACTCGCAGCACTGGCGATGCGGGAATCGGTACTACTTGAGGGGGTTTTGAGGCGCTTTGGCTGGCGAAAGGCTGCGGCAAAGCAGTTGCAACAATGCGGATCGGCTGCGGCGAAAGCGGTTTGGTCGGTACAATTTGATTTGTGCTAACATTTGTCAGCGGTGCAACGGAGGGAATTTGCGACAGCGGGCTTGGTGCGGGTACGGGAGTCGCTGTGGCATCTGTAGCTCGATCGCACGCAACCAGCGGTAACAGCAGAATTAGCAGCAAGAAACGCAGGTAATACATAGCACCGATTTCTCAACAATTGCTCGATAATTCTCTTATTCTAACTGCTCTTAAACAGCGAAGCCACCGCGCGCGCGGTGGCTTAGTTCCGTTTACAACGGTAACTCTACCAAAGTCCTCTCACAGGAGGAGCCGGACGCGGAGCCGGAATCGGACGCGGAGCTGGAATTGGAGCGGGAGCCGGACGCGGAGCCGGACGGGGAGCAGGAGCCGGACGCGGTGGCGGTTCTGGGGCTGGACGCGGTGCCGGGGTGGGGGGACGAACAACTGTGGTAGAGACTACTTTATAATCGGGGATCACGACGAGCCTTTCTACCTGATCTCCGGCTACGGTGGCTCTGACTTTCATTCCCGGTACCAGAGCCGTAATTCTCAGGACGCATCTTTGAATCCTGAGAGTCCTGTAGGGCCCGCTTTCTGGGCTAATTGTTACGATGTCGCCGACAATATTTTTGACAAAACCAATAAGGGTTTGAGCGTTGGCTGTTGTGGTGGTCTGCGTTTGGGCTATTTCAATTGCAGGGTTGGCCATCGCAGGATTCACTGAAACCGCCGATATTAGTACCGACAGCGTTGCACCTGTAAATAATTTGATCTTCTGAAGACGCATTGAAACCTCACATTAACTGCTATTTAGGGTCGGGCTTGCTTCCGCTACGCGAAAGTCCCAACCTTTAAACCTAATCCAGTTTAATCCCCGGAGTAGTAAATTTAGGACAATCTCAAAAAAAGATTATCGAGCAAGTTTTTAAAGACTGAATTATACATCAGAAGTTCCCCAGTTACAACAAGTTCAGCGCTTGGCATCTCTAGAGTGTCCGCGTGATATATTGAGTTTGTTCGATCGACCGTTTCCGTTTTTTTGCGCCCCTCTAACTGTTGTGGCACGGGCGGCAAACTCTGCCAACAGACAGATTGTGCTTGCTGGATGCAGCAGCGCCACAGTTTCAATTTGCGATCGCCAGTCTGCAACAGATAAAAAAATCAAATGAGTCGGAGGTAAAATTCAATCATTGACTTGCACGATTTACCCATCAACCGGATTTGTTGGCGAAAATCTCTCGCGCAGCCCCACCGTTGGCCGTATAAAATCCCGGTTTCTTTGGTATTAGTGCGTAAGTTTTGTGTTGAGTTATCTCATCTCCGTAAAATTACTGATAGTTGAAAATATTAGTTTGTAGTGAGGACTTCAGTCCGCATCAAATTTTAAGGACTCGAATTCCGAACGAGCCAACCTATTTTGTGGTTATTAGACAAGTTATACTTTATGGAATTGAAACTCAAAACTGGCCAGGGCATTTACAGTCAAAAAGCCATCTCTAAATTTTGGCTTTCCGGTGCGGTTTGCGGATAATTAGATAGGAACTTTGTAGGAACTGCTGGTGAGGAGTTTAGCGAACAAAATAATGGTGAACAGCAAATTTTTATTTAACAACTTAATTGTGCTGAGTTTGAGCGCAGCGGGGCTGTCGGTCGCCATTCAGCCACAGGTAGCTGCCGAACAGGTGGCTAATTTGAATAATAGTGCGATCGCCCAGCAGCCAAAATCCGATGTAAAATTACCTAATCTCGGAGTTCCAGAACTACCGCCATTGGGCGAACCGTCTCAGTATCTTCCCCAGGAAAGAAAGGAGGCAGAAAATCCGATTGAAGAAGTGCGTTTAGTGCTGAAATTGCGAGAACGACGGGTCTATGTTTACCGCAAAAACAAGGTGCAAGCGAGTTTCCCGGTGGCTGTCGGGAAAGACGGCTGGGAAACTCCCACTGGCAATTTTAAAGTCATGCAAATGATTAAAGATCCAGTTTGGGAGCATCCTTGGACAGGAGAACTTGTACCCGCAGGGCCTGATAATCCCCTGGGAACCAGGTGGATCGGGTTTTGGACGGATGGCAAAAATGTGATCGGCTTTCACGGGACTCCTACTCCAGAGTCGATCGGGCGAGCGGCTTCTCACGGTTGTGTCAGAATGTTCGATAAAGATGCCCAAGCTTTATTTGAGAAAGTCGCAGTGGGCACTCCGGTGATAGTTGAGAAGTAATCAGGTTTGTAGTGAGGACTTTAGTCCTTCTTAATGCGGAAGGGAGTCCTCACTACAAACCTGGATTTTTCAAATAGATTGCTGGTATTTTTCGAGCAATTCCGGGATATAATCGTAGCCGTCAACACCGATCGCCGGAATGATCTGCGATCGACTTTTTGTCAAAGACTCTTTAAAAGCGTCAGCCCCCATTTGTCCGCGCAAAATAGTCAGCAAACCAGCCGATTGACGCCATTCCATCGCCCCAATTTGCTCCAAAGTATACATTCCCAAACAGCCAGCAAATATCGCTCGATCTAGTTGATTCAGGCTGTAATAAGCTTGAGCTAAATAAGCTAAATTCAGACCTTGCAGATATAAGTCGCCGGAAAATTGGGCGGCTTGCCAACCTTTGACTAAATACTCGATCGCACCGGCGGCATTTTCCAGAGCAATTTTAGCGATCCCGAGGCTGCTAGAGCAAAAAGCTTGACTTTGCCTGTCGCCCAATTTCTCCGATAATAACAAGCCTTGTTCCAAATAGCCGATCGCACTTTCATAAATTTCTGGTTCCGCCTCCTCCAACTGCCGCGCGTGGAACACTTCGCTGTAGCCCAAATTAGCCAGGGCGTTCGCCTCACCTTGCCGCTCTCCCGCTTGCCGTGCCATAATTAAAGCCCGCTGGCTGTAATTAATCGCTTCCTGATAATTTTTTTGAGCTACATAATTGCGGCTGATGTGATTGAGATTGGCGACTTCGCAAGCTTTATCTCCTTCCATGCGGGCAATTTCCAGAGATTGCTTGTGCAGTAAGATCGATCGCTCGTAGGCCCCCGCAGCCTGCATCGAATAACCCAAAAGCGTCAAAATCCGAGCCTTCGCTTGAGTACCTTCAACACGGCGCAGCGGTTCATCTAAATAATCCAAAGTATGCCGCAAAGCTTTACCATCAAACGAAGCAAAAATCCCGCCGTAAAGCGGAAAGTATTCCCGCTGAGAAAAAGCGCGCAAAATTTGCAAAGTCACTTGAAAACAAGCATTTGCCAACTGCTCGCCGCTCTTAGTCGAATTATTAAATCCACTAGCTAGCTGACTCCAAATTACCGAAAAAGTAATATAAGTAGAAATCGAAGCTTTGGTGGACACCTTGGAATCGTAAACTTGCTTGTCAAACCATGTCGCCAAGGCCCGCTGCAAGCACTGCAAAATAATCGCCAATTCCAGCAACGTACCTAATTCTACATTAGACTGCTTGGCTGCAAATTCAACGATAGATTCACCCCTGGCAATAGTCTGTAAAAGAGCGTTAGCAAAGGCACTATTAACTTTTTTTGCCCAAAAAGCCCAAGGCCCATTTTGTTCGGGACTGCCAGCAAATCCTAGCTGCTGCGGCTGATAAATCCAGCCGACGAGTTCCGGTTCCAACCGCTGCCAAGATTCTAAACCTTTAGCAATCCCGGCGGTAATTTGCTGCAAATCTCGCTCGGTTTCGGGATTGGAAGTTTGCAGCATTTGTTGGTGCACAGATTTTGACAATTGCTGCAATTGATCGAGAGTCAGCGGATGTTCTTTATTGGGATCGATTATTTGGAATATTGCCAGGAGGCGGCCGTTGGATTCGGCGGTAAGGATTTGTTGGATGGAGGATGCGATTTCGCGATCGACGCGGTTATCCTTCTGCCAGCGTTCCCATTCTCCTTGGATGGTTTTTAGGGCTCTGAGGCTGCGATTTGCCTTGGCTTGTTTGATTTCGTCCTTTTCATTTCTGAGCAGGTTGTCGGTGGCATCGAGGCGTTCGCCGAAACAGCGTTCAAAGATTTCGCCGGTGCCGGTGCCAATGTCTTGCACCAGCATTTGATATACTTGTTCTTTGGAGCGGATTTGACCTTTGAGGGTGATTTCGACAATTTTATCGATCAGTGCTAGGTAGCGATCGCGCAATGAAGTAGGTTCTGGCATAAGTTATTATTAGTTAATAAATTTTTATTGACACCGCTGGCAGTTGGCAGCACTTGATGCTGCTACTTAATTTTACAGATCATCTGGGTTAATGCCCATGTCTCGGAGGATCTCGGCCAATCGATTTGCTCGCTGTCTTTCTAATTCAGCTTGCTGTCTTTCAGATTCAGCGCGTTGACTTTCATATTCAGCGCGTTGACTTTCAGATTCAGCGCGTTGACTTTCAGATTCAGCGCGTTGTCTTTCTAATTCAGCCCGTTGTCTTTCAAATTCTTCGGGAGTCAGAACCCAATCGCCACTAGCATCGTACCACCGCAGCCACAATCTCGAAAAACCTTGATAGCAACCTTCCCACAAACCAATACCTAACTCTAATTCCGGTATCCAGAATCGCGAATCAGTTAAAACTTGTTCGCAGTAACGATTATCAATCAATTGAAATACTCTCAGTTGATTAGTGTAGCGACTAAAAACAAAGTAGTAAGGAATCTCCAAAATCTCTTCATAAACTCGCCACTTAGTAGGCGGTTTATTTCGGACTTCTGGTGTGATTCCCAAATCTTCATCTTCAGTTCCAGGTGACAGCAGTTCCACTACTACTAGAGGACTAATATTTTCTTGCCACATCACGTAGCTGAGGCGCAAATCCTCACCTCGATCAAATCTAGAAGCGCCCAAGACAACGAACCAATCGGGTCTTTTATACCAATTGAGATGATTGGAATCGTAGTAGAGATTGAGGTCTGTTGCTATAAATATTTGGTCTAGCGGATGGTTGGCGGGACGGCAGGTTATACGCAGCAGTTCGGGTTGATAGTCGTGGTATTCGTCTGGCAAACCTGGATCCTCCGGGTCTTCACTAGGTAGATCGTACATCGTAGGGAGGACTTTTGTTTGGTAAGGCTGCGAATCCGGTACGTACATCGTCATAAGATTACCCGGGCGAGACGGCTTAAGGAGATTGAGGCGGTACGGTAATTAAGACATTATAGCGCAAAGCTATAGAGGAAGGCGGAAGGAGGAAAGAAAAAGGAAGAAGGAAGAGGTAAGTATGATGTGAAACTTGAAGTTTGGCTGTGAAATATTTGGGATCATCTCATTTTTGTAAAAAGCATTTTTTTGTGAGTGCGAGCTTAAGATCTCGCACGCATTAAAGCAAAACTGATATGCTCCCAAATATTTGGCCATAGCAGAGGTTTTCGATAATTGCGATCGCCCTTTTGTTACGGCCTCGGTTTTACACTCGAACTCCGGCCTTCTCTCAGACTGGGCGAGGGCACACCATTTTTGAAATAACAGCGAGCTCGATCGCCCTCCAATCCCGGCCGCACGTAAGTAAAAGCCTGACATTGTTCGTCAACCGCACAGATTTGCTTGCAGAGATCCGGGTCTGGTTTGCTAACGTACATATTGTTATAATCAAAGCCGATTCTGTCAGTATCTACCTCTAAATTCCACCTAGTCAGCCGCCAGTATTCATGTCCTCCCCATCCCACCATCACCAGCATTCCCGCCGCCAGCCAAGATTTTGAAGATTTAAAAAAGGTATTTGAAGTCAATTTTGCCAGCGGATGCGATCGCCCTTGGGGCTGATGTAATTGCAGCACTGGTTTCTGTCGCTGGCTGACGAGAGAGTTTAAATCTTGCAGGACTTCATCGGGCGATCGATAGCGTCCTTTGAGCGGAATTTCAATCATTTTATCCAAAATCCGCCCCAGTTCTTCGCTGACTGGATTGTCGATTAAATAATTGCGCCAAACAAACTTGCTTTCGCTAGCATCGTACAGATCGAAAGGCTCCATTCCCGTCAGCAAGTGGATGCAAGTAACGCCCAAACTGTAAATATCGCTAGCAAATACAGCTTTGCCGATTGTTTGTTCGGGGGCGGCATAACCCGCACTACCAATAGTTGTCCCAGTTTTACCAAAAGCGGAGGCGGCGACATATTTTGCTGCACCAAAATCAACTAAAACCAGACCCCCCCTAACCCCCCCTTGCCAAGGGGGGGGACAAGAGTTGGAATTAGCCTCCCCTTGTAAAGGAGAATTGGAATTAGCTCCCCCTTGGTAATGAGAATTGGAATTAGCCCCCCCTTGCCAAGGGGGGGTTGGGGGGGTACGGCGGATAATATTGTCTGGCTTAATATCGCGGTGAATTACTTGGCCGCTGTGGATAAATTGCAGCACGAGCAATAAATCTTGCAGCAAAATCCGAATTTGATGTTCGCGAAAGGGGCCTGTTTGAACTAACTCTTGAGCTAAGGTTTTGCCGTCGATAAATTCCTGTACAATATAAAGCCGATCGCCTTCCTCGAAATGCGCTAAAAGTTCGGGTATTTGCGGGTGTTTTCCCAATTGTTCCAAGCGTACTGCTTCTTGGCGAAATAATTCGACTGCTTTGGGGGCGTTATTGTGTTCTTGAGGGAAAAACTGTTTGATGACGCAGGGAGGATTTGAGGGTTTAAATTCATCTTGTGCTAGCAAAGCGATGCCAAAACCTTCTCTGGCGATCGACTTGGTGGGACGGTAGCGATCGCCCAAAAGCAAGCTGGTGCCGCAACTCAAGCAAAATTTAGCACCTGCTGGGTTGTTCGAGGGTTTTTGGCAGTTGGGATTCAGACAGTAACTCATGGTTGGTGTGAGGAGAGAATTACGGCAGTGAATCTATTCTATAGCAGTTGACAGTTGACAGTTTACAGGTAGGGGCCCTGCCCCCGTGCGGGCCCTTCGAGTTGACAGTTGACAGTTGCAATTATCTATTTGGGGCATAATTAGATATCTTGCATTTTCATGACTTACCCGCTGCGATCGAAGAAACCGGGTTTTTCAGCGAATCTGCTGCTACAGCGAAGTATTTTCCTAAAAACCCGGTTTCTGGACTCCATGCGTAAGTTCTAATTCTATCCTTTGTTTATGATTTCCGAACCCCTGACTCTTTCAAAAACTCATCCGGTTTTAGCAGCACAAGGATTAACTCGGCGTTTTGGCGGTTTAATTGCCGTGAATGACGTATCTTTTACAGTTGAAAAACACGAGATATTTGGACTGATAGGCCCCAACGGCGCGGGAAAGACTACTCTATTTAATTTAATGACTGGACTGATACCCAGCAACAGCGGCAAACTGATTTATCAAAATGAGGACATTTCCCAACTTAAACCACATCAAATTGCGAATAAAGGTATGGCGCGCACTTTTCAAAATATTAGATTGTTTGGGGAACTTTCTGTGTTGGAGAATGTGGCGCTCGCCCGACACATCCACAGCCGATCGCACAATCCGGTATTATCGCTACTAGCGGGCATATTTGCGTTACCAGAATCTAACGCAATGGAGCGCCAAACCCAGGCAAAAGCGTTGGAATTGTTGGAATTGGTCGGATTGGGCGATCGCGCGCAGGAACAAGCCAAAAACCTACCCTACGGCGATCAGAGGCGTTTGGAAATTGCCCGCGCCTTAGCCCTGGAACCGCAAATCTTGCTGTTAGATGAACCAGCAGCGGGGATGAATCCCAAGGAAAAGCACAAGTTAAGCGAATTTATCCGGGAAGTGCGGGAACAATTCAATTTGACTGTAATATTGATCGAGCATCACGTACCGCTGGTGATGGGATTGTGCGATCGAATTGCCGTGTTGCATTTTGGTCAGCTTATTGCCTTGGGTGAGCCTGCGATTGTGAGGAATAATCCGGCGGTGATTGAGGCTTATTTGGGAGATGAAAATTAGATAAATTGAAATTAGAGAAAAATCACATTTGGCACCATTTCCACCAATTATGTAGGGGCGGGTTTAGCGCCAAAAATTGTAAAATAACGAACAATCTCAAGGCAAAACCCGCCCCCGCCCAACGGTAAATTCACAGAATTGTAGGGGCGGGTTCACCGATAATAATCACCTAAAACGAATAATCTTATCAACCCGCCCCCACCCAACGGTAAATCAGAATATACCTCAAATCCCAAATTACAAGAAATGGAACACAGCCCAATTCAAACAAAAGAAAATATCCTGTTAGAAGTCAAAAATCTCTGTGTAAACTACGGCGGAATTCAAGCCCTGCAAAATATCAATTTAACCGTAAATGCGGGCGAAGTTATCAGTCTCATCGGCGCTAACGGTGCGGGGAAAAGTACCACCCTGAGAGCAATTTCTAAAATAGTTAATTTCCGGGAAGGACAAATCATCTACAGCGGGCGCGATATTAGTCGCCGCCAAGCTCACGAAGTGGTAAAATTGGGAATTGCCCACAGTCCAGAAGGGAGGAGGGTTTTGGCGCAGCAGACGGTGTTAGCTAACTTAGAATTAGGGGCTTACGTGCGATCGGACTTCGCGGCCATCAAAACCGATTTAAGCCGCCAATTCGAGATATTTCCGCGCTTGGCCCAAAGGCGGACTCAACTGGCGGGAACCCTTAGCGGCGGGGAACAGCAAATGTTGGCGATCGCCCGCGCGCTCATGAGCCGCCCGAAACTGCTATTATTGGACGAACCTAGTTTAGGCTTAGCACCTGCGATCGTCAAAGAAATTTTTGGGATTATTCAACATTTGCGCTCCACGGGCGTTACAATTCTGTTGGTAGAACAAAACGCTAATTTGGCGCTCCAAATTGCCGATCGGGCTTACGTACTAGAAGCCGGTAACATTACCCTCACAGGTATAGGATCGGATTTGCTAAACGACGAGCGAATCAGGAGCGCATATTTAGGTTGACTTGGTTAATTTTTGGCATTCTCACCGCCTTCTTTGAAGCAGTAAAAGACGTTTTCTGCAAGCAAAACCTGAAAAAAAACGACGAATATGTCGTAGCTTGGTCGCTAGCATTTTTTTCAGCACTTTTTTTAGTACCCTTTTTATTTTTCATAAAAATACCGCAACTAAATCCACAATTAAACCCGCAATTTTGGATAGCCTTGTCAATCGGAGGAAGCATCAACGCAGTCACAGCTATCCTCTACATTAAAGCCATCAAACTGTCCGACTTATCCCTAACCGTGCCGCTGGTAGCTTTGACACCCTTATTCATGCTGCTAACTTCACCATTAATTGTCGGCGAATATCCCAACTTTTTTGATTGTATCGGAATTTGTTTCATCGTCACCGGTTCCTATCTATTAAACATCAAAGAAAAATCTCAAGGATACCTAGCCCCATTCAAAGCACTGCTGCACCAACCAGGGCCCAAATTAATGTTAATCGTAGCCTTTCTGTGGAGTATCACCTCAAATTTCGACAAAATAGGCGTGCAAAACTCTTCCCCGATTTTTTGGTTGTTCTCTTTATTTACAGCAATGAGTGTGTTATTGCTACCAGTTTTACTGCACAAAACCCCCAACCCCAGCCGCAAAATAATGCAGCAAATACCGCTGCTAGCAACAATGGGTTTTGTCAATGCTTTAGGAGTCGTTTTTCAGATGCAAGCTTTGACAATGACCTTAGTAGTGCAGGTAATCGCAGTTAAGCGTACCAGCGTATTAATGGGTGTACTTTTCGGTCATTTCATTTTTAAGGAAAAAGATATTCAGCAAAGATTGTTAGGAGCTGCTATCATGATTATGGGAGTTTTCTTTATCACCTTATGACTTTTCTAGGTTCATAGCCGTAGGGTGCGTCGCCTGCGATAAATATCTAACTTGATATCGACAATATAAAAGCGACGCACCTCGATGATTTAAGAGTGATTTTCCGTGGTTCATTAAAAAAATATAGCCGTAGGGTGCGTCGCCTGCGATAAATACCTAACTAAGTATCGACCATCTGAAAGCGACGCACCTCAGCCATTTT
>NZ_JAUBUN010000056.1:14468-22008 GCF_036702665.1 Microcoleus sp. Aus8_D2 | reverse complement strand
GGGAGTGAAAGAAGTATTGGGTTTGTTTGAGAGACTATTTTGTCAGGTGCGGATCTATGAGATTGTCTGTATTTTTTTAAGGATTTTCTGCAAGCGACACACCCTACACCTAATTGTACCCGTTATGTAAGCCGTAGGGTGCGTCGCCTGCGATAAATACCTAACTAAGTATCGACCATCTGAAAGCGACGCACCTCAGCCATTTTCAAGCGAGTCTAATATAGTTCATCAAAATTTTGGGAGTGAAAGAAGTATTGGGTTTGTTTGAGAGACTATTTTGTCAGGTGCGGATCTATGAGATTGTCTGTATTTTTTTAAGGATTTTCTGCAAGCGACACACCCTACAATTGTATTCGCGATCTAAGTTTGATTGTAGTTTTTATAGAGGAAAAATTAATGCACAAAATAGCAGCTACGCCCGGAGGTTGGAACCCTCAAGCAGAAGGAGTAATTTTTATTCAGCAAACCCCAGCACCAATTGTGTTTATTAGTGCTGCTGACACCGACATTCAAACACTCGCGGCCGCCTCATCTAAAATGCCCGCCATGTTTCCAAAAGTGCGGGCCGTAAATCTGCTTCAGTTGCAGCAACAATTAACCATTGACACCTATGCCGAGGAAATTTTAGAACGCGCAGAGGTAATAATTTTAAGGCTGTTAGGTGGGCGTTCTTATTGGTCTTACGGATTAGAAGTTCTGCGGGAAACGGTGCAGAAAACTAATGCAGCATTGATTGTGATGCCGGGTGAAGATAGTCCCGATCCGGATTTAATCAGCCATTCTAATGTATCGCTGTCAGCGGTAAATCAGTTGTGGCGTTATTTTACTGAAGGTGGAGTTCAAAATTTTGTTAATGCTCTCAAGTTTACTGCTGATACTTGTTTTAAAACTGCTTATCATCCGCCTCTTCCTCAAACAGTTTCCCGCGTTGGAATTTATGATTGGGGCGGACGCACAGGGTCGTGTTTTGAAACTGTACAACCAGATTCCGCTCCCCCTAAATCACCCTTAATAAGGGAGACTTTGACAACTTCTTGCTCCCCCCTTATTAAGGGGGGCTGGGGGGGATCTCCGGGTTTTAAAACACACCCTAAAGGAGACGGGGAGGGCGGGCACGGGGGCACCGCCCCTACGGTCGGAATTCTATTTTATCGCGCTCATTACTTGTCGGGAAATTTAGCACCGATTGATGCACTTTGTCAAGCTTTAATAGAGCGAAATCTGCAACCAGTTCCAGTGTTTGTGTCTTCGCTGCGAGAACCAGATTTGCAAGTCCAATTGCTGGAATATTTTCAACCCAAAGACTCAGAACCCATTCAATTATTGCTCAACACCACAAGTTTTGCTGTCTCCGGTTTCAATAGCCCAGAACTGGAACAAAATAGTTTAAACTCCTTAGATGTTCCCCTATTACAAGCCATCTTCAGCGGCGGTGGTTTGGAACAGTGGGAAACTGAATTACAAGGACTTTCGCCGCGAGATGTGGCGATGAATGTCGCATTACCAGAAGTAGATGGTAAAATCATTACTCGGGCTGTTTCTTTTAAAGCTGTACAAACTTGGAACAGCGAGTTAGAAACTGATGTGGTAGGATATGTCGCAGCGGCCGATCGCATTTCATTCGTAGCAGACTTAACGGCGAATTGGGTGAAGATGAAACAAACCCCAGCCACCAACAGACGCATCGCCATAATTCTCGCAAATTATCCCACCCGCAACGCCCGCTTAGCCAACGGCGTCGGCTTGGATACGCCCGCTAGCTGTGTCGAAATCCTCAAAGCTATGCAGGAAGCCGGTTATCAAGTTGAAAATATCCCCGCTAGCGGTAATGAGTTAATTGAACTCTTAACTTCTGGCGTGACAAATGACCCGGAAGGACGAGAGTTGCGGCCTGTTCGTCAATCTTTGGATTTGGCAGAATATGAAGAATATTTTACTACTTTGCCACAAGAAGTACAAGATGGCATTTGCAAAAGATGGGGATTAGCAGAAAACCATGCACAAGCTTTAATTACTGAGCACAAGTCTTTCGCCATTCCGGGAATTCAATTCGGCAATGTGTTTGTCGGAATTCAACCATCGCGCGGCTACGAACTTGACCCAGCTTTAAATTATCACGCGCCGGATTTGGAACCAACTCACAATTATCTCGCTTACTATTATTGGCTGCGCGAAAAGTTGGGAATAGATGCGATAATTCACGCCGGAAAACACGGGAATTTAGAATGGCTTCCCGGTAAAAGTGTTGCACTATCTAATAAATGTTATCCCGAAGTGGCATTGGGCGCGCTGCCGAATTTCTATCCGTTTATTGTCAACGATCCGGGGGAGGGTTCCCAGGCAAAAAGACGATCGCAAGCCGTAATAATCGACCACCTCACCCCGCCCATGACTCGCGCCGAACTTTACGGGCCCTTGCAGCAATTGGAAGCCTTAATCGACGAATATTGCGAAGCCCAAAGCTTAGATCCGTCCAGATTACCGATGATTCGCGATCGCATTGTAGCCCTCACCAACCAGGAAAATCTAGATAAAGACTTAGGCATCCAACTCAATAAATCGGAATTTACCGAATTTATCACCCGCACTGACGGTTATCTTTGCGAACTCAAGGAATCCCAAATTCGCGACGGATTGCATATTTTTGGTCAATGTCCCCAAGGTAGACAGTTGCGAGATTTGATAATTGCGATCGCCCGCCATCCTAGCACAAATCGTTCCGGCTTAACCCGCTCCCTCGCCAAAGATTTAGGCTACGATTTCGACCCCTTAACCACCGCAGGCGATTTCACAGCAGAATTAGAAGAAAAAGCCGCTGAATTAGTAGATGATTTAATTAAAAACATCCGCGTTCATCCGCGTTCATCTGCGGTTAAAATAGGAGAATCAACCCAACAAGAATTAGACTGGATTTCCAACTATCTTTTACCTTCACTCCTCCAAACAAACCAAGAAATTACTAACCTGTTGCGCGGACTAGATGGGCGACACATCCCCAGCGGTGCATCCGGCGCGCCCACCCGTGGGAGACCAGATGTATTACCCACGGGCCGCAATTTTTACTCGGTAGATATCCGCGCTATTCCCACAGAAACCGCCTGGAGAGTTGGCAGAGTTGCGGCCGAAACTTTAATCGAAAGATACACTCAAGAAAATGGCGAATATCCCAAAACTTTGGGTTTGTCTGTATGGGGAACATCTACCATGCGGACGGGTGGAGATGACATCGCTGAAGCCTTAGCATTGATCGGAGTTCAACCAATTTGGGATGGGCCTTCGCGCCGGGTTGTAGATTTTGAAATCTTGCCTGTTTCTGTTTTGGGGCGGCCGCGCGTTGATGTTACTTTGCGGATTTCTGGCTTTTTCCGCGATGCTTTTTTTAATTTAATTGATTTGTTTGACTCGGCTGTCAAAGCTGTAGCGGATTTAGATGAACCTGCGGAAGACAATCCTTTAGCAGCGCAAGTTAAACAAGAGATTTTGGATTGGGAATCGGCTGGTTTGAGTCGGGAAGATGCGCAAGTGCGATCGCAATTTCGAGTCTTTGGTTCAAAGCCGGGGGCTTACGGTGCCGGACTTCAAGGCATAATTGAAGCTCAAAACTGGACAGACGACGCAGACCTAGCAACAGCTTACATTAATTGGAGCAGTTACGCCTATACAAGTACCCCCCCCACTTCTTCTAGTAAAGATGTGGCTAATTCCAATTCTTCTGCTTTACTACCAGTCAATACCCCCCCAACCCCCCCTTACCAAGGGGGGGCTAATTCCACAAATACCCCCCCAACCCCCCCTTACCAAGGGGGGGCTAAATCTAATTCGACTTCTTGTCCCCCCCCTTTACAAGGGGGGGCTAGGGGGGGTGAATTGGGCTCTGAGGCTCAATCCAACTCTTGTCCCCCCCCTTTACAAGGGGGGGCTAGGGGGGGTGAATTTACCGGGCGTGAATGGGGATGTTGTGCACCCGAAGCATTTACCAAACGCCTCGACCAAATGCAAATAGTTCTCCAAAATCAAGACAACCGCGAACACGATATCCTCGACTCCGACGATTATTATCAATTCCAAGGCGGAATGACTGCGGCAATTCGCAATTTGCAAGGAAAAAATCCTGAAACTTATTTCGGCGATAACTCGATTCCCGAAAATCCGAAAGTGCGACAACTGAAAGAAGAAATTGCGCGGGTTTATCGCAGCAGGGCGGTAAATCCGAAATGGATTGAAGGGGCGATGCGTCACGGTTATAAAGGTGCTTTTGAAATTGCCGCAACGGTGGATTTTTTGTTTGCTTACGATGCTACGGCGAATTGTGTTGAAGATTTTATGTATGAAGGAATTGCACAGGCTTACATTTTTGATGAAAAAGTTCAGGGATTTATTCAGGAAAATAATCCTTGGGCGCTGCGAGATATGGCGGAAAGATTGTTAGAAGCTCGTCAACGGGGGTTGTGGCAGAGCGCTAATCAGGATACTCTTGATAAATTGCGATCGATCGCCCTGCAAGCCGAAGCAGTCATCGAATCCCATACAGAAATACGCAATTAACCCCGCGATCGCACCGACAGACTTCAGACCGTTTGCGGTAATATCTACTAATGTTTCGCGAACGGTGAAAGCTGTATGATTCGCCACTACATTGCTAACCTCAGCACTAACATCTTAAAACGTACCTGCGCCGCGATCGCCGCGATCGCGCTAACAGCCGGATGTTCATCAACAAAGCCGCCCAACACTCTAGCGACCTCTCGGACGATCGCATCTTCCTCCGTCCTAGCGCAGCCGCCAACCTATGTGTTAGCTAAAAACCCCAACAAAACTAAAAAATCCATCACCGTTCCCTCATGCCCCCAAAACGACCCATTTGCAGAGTCAGTTAACTTTGCCACCAAGGCCGCCAATTTGGCTCAATCAGCCAATTCAAAACAAGAGTGGGACCAAGTAGCAGCCCAATGGGTGCAAGCCGTAGCCTGGATGCAAGCGGTTCCCCCCGGTAGTCCCAGACGGGCGTTTGCTGAGAAAAAAGTCATCGAGTACATGAAAAACCTGGTTTATTCCCAACAGCAAGCGGGCGCAACCCGATCGCTAGCCAGTACCGTTAGCTTCAGCAGCGATTTGCTCGACGAACAGCTAGAACTATACCTATCCTACGTTGCAGCCGTCGGCCCGCCAGATGTTTTGATTGTCGGTAGTTCCCGCGCATTGCAGGGCGTCGATCCCAAACAGCTAAAACAATCTTTGGCTGCTAACGGGAGTCCGGGTTTAAAGGTATTTAACTTTGCAGTCAACGGCGCAACTGCCCAAGTTGTTGACTTTCAACTGCGACGGCTGTTGAAGCCGGATCATTTACCTCAAATGATTGTCTGGGCGGACGGTGTGCGCGCATTTAACAGCGGCCGGGACGATCGCACTTTTAATTCGATAGTCGGTTCAGAAGGCAGCCAGCTTTTAGCAGCAGGCGTTCTTCCTAAACTCGCGTCCGATGAACCGAACGTGATTCCCCAGTGTTACAGATTCCCGCAGCCCTGCGCTAACAGCACTTTTCGCCGATCGCAGGCATCTGTCGATCGGGCTTTCAGGGGCGGGCTAGAAGCCCACCCCACAGTCAAATTTCTCAACAGTGGAACAGGCATGGAGCCTGTTGCTCACCCGGGCGGGCTAGAAGCCCACCCCACAGTCAAATTTCTCAACAGTGGAACAGGCATGGAGCGCGGGCTAGAAGCCCACCCCACAATCCAATTCCTATCGAGTGGAACGGGCATGGAGCCCGTTGCCCAAAATGCAGTATCACAAACAACAGTAGCAATCAGACAAGTCAGCGAATTAGCAGATGCGATCGACTCCAACGGATTCATGCCTATGTCGGGAAGTTACAATCCCGACACATATTATCGACAACGCCCCTACGTTTCAGGTAAGTACGATCGCGACTACGAAGACTTCAACCTCGGCGGCGAACAAGCAACAGCCTTTAATTCACTGGTAGCATTTACCAAAACTCGCAAAATCCCCCTAATTTTCGTCAATTTGCCCCTCACCGACGACTACTTAGATCCCACTCGTCGGTGGGCAGAACAGCAGTTTAGACAACGAATGCAGCAACTCTCGCGACAAAAAGGCTTCGCTTTCCGCGACTTGTCCCAGCGGTGGCCGAACCGCAACGAGTTTTTTTTTGACCCCAGCCATCTCAACAGCTTTGGGGCGATCGCAGTTTCTCGCATCCTCGCCTCCGATACCAGCATTATCTGGCCCCGCCCCAAATCCCGGATCGCCGACGGGTAATCAGCTATTGCGCATTTTCCTCGTTACCAGGCTCTTCCTGGTAACACAGATCGGTCGGCTCTGCCTCCAAATTCTGAAAAATACTGCAAAATATAAATTGACATCAAACACTGGTTTGTCTCGATCGAACATTGTGAGAGTTTTGCTGATATTCTTCTCGCGATCGGGACTGTTCCACGGCGATATCATTCAGATGCCGCTGGATTTGATATCAGTCTAAAATCTCAATAATCTAAAATCTCAAATCTCAAATCTAAAATCCACGGATTCATTGTGCAACTAAAACAAGTAATTATCGCCCACAAAGCCCGAGACACCCTCAGCCAGCGGTGGGCCGAACAGTGTGCCCGCCAGTTAGAAAGTCGCGGCTGTCAAGTTTTAATGGGCCCCAGCGGCCCGAAAGATAACCCGTATCCGGTGTTTTTAGCTTCTAGTAACAGCCCGATCGATCTAGCCGTAGTTCTCGGCGGCGACGGTACCGCCCTGGCGGCAGCCCGGAATTTGTCTGCTGACGGCATCCCGATTTTAGCTGCGAATGTGGGCGGACATCTGGGCTTTTTAACCGAGTCTTTTGAGGATTTCCAAAATACTGAGGAGATTTGGGACAGACTGGCCGAAGATAGGTATGCCGTGCAGAAGCGGATGATGTTGCAGGCGGCGGTTTTTGAGGGAAACAGAACTAATCTCGAACCCCAAAGCGATCGATTTTTGGCACTGAATGAAATGTGTGTCAAACCTGCTTCTGCCGATCGAATGCCGAGCTGTATTCTAGAAATGGAAGTTGACGGCGAAGTAGTCGATCAATATCAAGGCGACGGTTTAATTGTGGCAACTCCTACCGGTTCGACTTGCTACACCGCATCTGCCAACGGGCCGATTATCCACTCGGGAATGGATGCGATCGCAGTTACTCCGATTTGCCCTTTAAGTTTATCAAGTCGGGCAGTAGTTTTGCCCCCCGGTTCCGTCGTCAGCATTTGGCCCTTAGCAGATTACGAACTCAGTACAAAACTCTGGATGGACGGCATTTTAAGTACAGCAATTTGGCCGGGACAGCGCGTAGACGTGCGGATGGCAGACTGCGAAGCCAAGTTTATCATTTTGCGGGAAAACTATTCTTATTACGGCACTTTGAGGGAAAAACTTCAGTGGGCCGGAGCCCGAATTCGGTACACCAACAATCACCGCAATTAATCCAAATCATCCACCGTTTGTAGTGAGGAATGCGAGTCCTCTGACTTTTAGAAGGACTGAAGTCCTC
>NZ_JAUBUN010000056.1:0-14368 GCF_036702665.1 Microcoleus sp. Aus8_D2 | reverse complement strand
ACTACAAACCTATTGATCTATTTGTAGTGAGGACTTCAGTCCAATGGCTTCGATCCGGACTGAAGTCCTCACTACAAGTCCTGTGAATTTTAGAAGGACTGAAGTCCTCACTACAAACCTATTGATCTATTTGTAGTGAGGACTTCAGTCCAATGGCTTCGATCCGGACTGAAGTCCTCACTACAAACCTATTGATCTGTACTCTGTTAAGATCACTCAATATCTTGACAAGCAGCCCAATCCATGCAGACTCTCAAAAAAACAACCCGACCTTTCAACCCTCAAGATACATATCCCTGTCCTGTCTGTCGCACCGGTCAAATTTCCACCATGCCCATGATGGAAGCCCTCGCTTGCAACTTCTGCCAGCACATTTTTACCGCCAGCGAAGAAAGACAATCGCTGAAAATGGCCGATCGCCAACCGCCCGTAACATGGCACTGGGACGGCAAAAAATGGATAGGAGCACACCTCGAAGGCACAGAATTCGGATGGTCTTATTTTGCCGCCGCGATCGGTCTAGTCTTCCTTCCCACCACCTTGCTCGGACTTTCAGCTTACTATTTTCCTCCGGTTCCCGGCAGCCGTTTGTCGTGGTTCCCCGCAGCTTGGACTGGTTTAGCTTTTTTGTCCCATTTAGGTATAGTGCTGTGGTTGGTAGCTGAATTTTATCAATTTCCGGTGGGCACTTACTTCAGAGCTTGGGCGCGCAGGATTCGCCGGCGCTAGTTGGATGTTGTCAGACGCGCGATCGACCTCAACCGCCCACCAGCATCAATTCAGCTAAAATTAGAGGCGATCGCAAAACTCAACTCCAAATCTGCACCACTAAAGCTATAATCGTTAGCTATTCTAAATAGTCAGATACCAGCGCATAGCGATTTGTGAGGAGAGCGATGAACATACTTGGAATCTCGGCGTATTACCACGACAGCGCCGCCGCCTTAATTCGCGATGGAGAAATTATCGCCGCAGCGCAGGAAGAAAGATTTTCCCGCAAAAAGCACGACGCCAGATTTCCCAAGAATGCGATCGCCTATTGCCTAAAAGAAGCGAACATAGAATTGCGGGAGCTCGATCGCATAGTCTTTTACGACAAACCATTAGTCAAATTTGAGCGCCTGCTAGAAACTTACCTAGCCTACGCACCCAAAGGTTTTCGCTCTTTCCTCACCGCCATGCCCATTTGGCTCAAAGAAAAGCTTTACCTCAAAACCATGCTCAGAAGAGAGCTCGCATCCATGGCAAACTGCAAAAGCAACAAACTGCCATCTCTGCTATTTACCGAACACCACCAATCCCACGCAGCCTCAGCATTTTTCCCCAGCCCGTTTCAAAAAGCCGCCGTTTTATGCCTCGACGGCGTAGGCGAATGGGCCACAACTTCCGTTTGGTTGGGAGAAGGGAACCAACTCACACCTCAGTGGGAAATCGATTTTCCCCACTCCTTGGGTTTGCTTTATTCAGCTTTCACCTACTACACAGGCTTCAAAGTCAACTCTGGTGAATACAAACTCATGGGTTTAGCGCCCTACGGCGAACCCAAGTATGTAGACAAAATTCTTACCCATTTAATCGACCTCAAAGATGACGGAACTTTCCGTTTAGACATGGATTATTTCAACTACACTGTTGGCTTAACCATGACAAATCAGAAGTTTGACGAACTGTTTGAAGGGCCGCCGCGCAAAGCTGAAGGCAAATTAACTCAGCGGGAAATGGACATTGCAGCTTCGATTCAAGTTGTCACCGAAGAAGTTGTTTTGCGGCTGTGCAGAACAGTTAAAAAAGAATTGGATGTCGATTATCTTTGTCTCGCGGGCGGCGTTGCTCTCAACTGCGTGGCTAACGGCAGACTCTTGCGGGAAAATATTTTTAAAGATATTTGGATTCAACCTGCGGCGGGAGATGCTGGCGGTGCTTTGGGCGCGGCTTTGGCGATTTGGTATCAGTATTGCGAACAAACTCGTACTGTGGGCGATGAGTCACCAGTTGCAAATAATATTAAAGAGGAGAGGACTGAAGTCCTTACTACGAACGAGGATAGGACTGAAGTCCTTACTACGAACCAAGCTGTAGCAACTGTGGCGAAGTCTGTGGCTCATTTAACTTGTCACGACAAAATGCGCGGCTCGTATTTGGGGCCGCGGTATGCTGACGCGGAAATTCTGGAATATTTGGATGCTGTCAAAGCTAGCTATCACCGATTGGACGATGCCGAATTGATGCCGCTGTTGGCGGAAATTTTGGAACAGGGAAATGTCATCGGATGGTTCCAAGGACGGATGGAATTTGGGCCGCGGGCTCTGGGCGGGCGATCGATTATTGGCGATCCTCGCAATGCTAAAATGCAATCCGTAATGAACCTGAAAATTAAATATCGGGAATCATTTCGACCTTTTGCACCGTCAATCTTAGCCGAACGAGTTGCCGATTATTTCGAGATTGACCATTCCAGCCCTTATATGCTATTGGTAGCTCCAGTCAAAGCCAGTCTCCGCATTCCCATGACTGCGGAACAAGAACAGTTGTTTGGCATTGAAAAGCTTAACATCCCGCGATCGGAAATTCCGGCTGTCACCCACGTCGATTACTCCGCCCGCATCCAAACCGTTCACAAAGAAACCAATCCTAGGTACTATGACTTAATCAGTCATTTTGAAGAGCGATCGGGATGTTCGATTTTGGTAAATACTTCATTCAACGTCCGAGGCGAACCAATTGTTTGCACTCCTGAGGATGCTTACCGCTGTTTCATGCGCACCGAAATGGACTATTTAGTTTTAGAGAATTTCTTAATTCCCAAATCCGAACAAATTCCTTGGAAACAAGACGATGCTTGGAAAAATGAATTTGAACTAGATTAGCAAAAAGAGCGGGTTTTTAAGTCTTTTCATAACAGAAAAGACTTCGCATAAAACCAAAGCCGTGTCAACTCGATATCAAATGTACAGCCAGTCTACTGTCTGAGTATTAGACCCGATCCCCCCTAGCCCCCCTTAATAAGGGGGGGACAAGAGAGTGAAATTCCCCCTTTTTAAGGGGGGGACAGGAAGCTATCGAACTCCCCCTTCTTAAGGGGGACAAGAGTCTCAAAGTCCCCCTTCTTAAGGGGGATTTAGGGGGATCGAGCCTCGGATACAAGCGAGATTTCTCAAGAGTTTGAGACTCTTGTTGACACCTCTTCCTTCTTCCTTCTTCCTTCTTCCTTCTTCCTTCTTCCTTCTTCCTTCTTCCTTCAAAATGAGCGACGAAATAAAAAAACTCGATAAAAAAGGCCTGCGCGACTTCGGCCTCCTAATTGGCGGCTTAATTGCAGTGCTGTTCGGTTTAGCAGTACCTTTACTGCGGCGACATTCTCTACCTTGGTGGCCCTGGGCAATCTGCGCCGTCCTAGTTGTGCTAGCATTAGTTGCGCCGAAATCGCTGAATCCCATTTATCACGGATGGATGAAGTTTGGACTGCTCCTCAACAAGATTGAAACGCCGATTATTTTGGGGATAGTTTTTTACCTGATAATTTGGCCGATGGGAGTTATCAAAGGCATATTTGGCGAAGATGCAATGCGGCGCAAACTAAATCCCAAAATGGATACTTACCGCGTCCCGAGCAAAGCAAGAACAAAAGTTAGTATGGAGCGTCCTTTTTAAGTGTTTGAATCAACATTAGACTTTCTCAAAGATTTGTGGGCGTTTATGAAAGAACGCCAAAAGTATTGGCTGCTACCGTTAATTGTGACTTTAGTCTTTTTAGGAGCTTTGATTGTATTGAGTCAGGGTTCTGTGATTGCTCCGTTTATTTACACGCTGTTTTGAAAGAATGAGCAAGTTAAAAAATTTGGGTGTCAATTTAGGTTTGACACTCGCCGGATTATTGATGGGGGTGGTAATTGGTGAAGTTGGATTGCGAGTTGCTAGATTTGAAGGCTACCCCAAAATAGGAGATGTTGCAGATTCGGCGCCAACTCTTTTCCACACTGCCGATCGCGATTTGGGTTGGAAGCTCAAACCCGGTGTGTCGGGAGAGTGGAAAGGTGAAGGCGCCAGTTTTGTGCGCGTGAATAGCGATGGTTTGCGCGACGATCGCGAACACACAAAAGCCAAACCTCCAAATACTTTGCGGGTAGCCGTTGTCGGCGATTCTTTCACCGAAGCAATTCAGGTACCTCTCGAACAAACTTTCTCGTGGAAATTGGAACGAAAGTTAGGCAACTGCGAGGCTGTAAAGGGCAAGAAAAAAGTTGAGGTCATCAATTTCGGCGTGCAGGGTTACGGTACAGCTCAAGAATTGGTAATGCTGCGAAAAAAAGTGTGGGATTACAATCCTGATATTGTAGTCCTTGCCTTTTTTACTGGCAATGATATAATTAATAATTCCCCGAAACTAGAATACGATCTCTACCGACCATTTTTTAGGTATGATGCTAGCGGCAAGTTGGTAGCGGATATGTCTTTTCGCAATCGGGCGCCAGTCGATCGCAACGAAAGAGCAGTTTCTTTTGTAGACCGCGTGCCGAGTTTTATCTTCAACAATTCGCGCATTTTGCAGGTCATTAAAAAGATAGATTTAGCTCGGAAAAAGCGGACTTTAGCTGCTGATTTTACCGCTTTGAATGCCAAAAACTTCAATCCACCTCAGGATGCAGCTTGGCAAGACGCGTGGAGGGTGACAGAGGGTATGATTGTGACGATGCGGAATGAAGTTGTGCAGAAAAAGGCTGATTTCTTGCTTGTGGTGATCGGCACTCCGATGCAAGTCGATCGCGATCCGGCAAAACGGCAAAAGTTTATGCAAGAGTACAACATTAAGGATTTATTTTATCCCGACAGGCGGCTGGAAAAATTGGGCGCGCGCGAGGGTTTTCGGGTACTGACTTTAGCCGAACAGTTCAAAGGTTACACAGAAAAATATCAAGTCTGCGTCCACGGTTTTGAAAATTCTGTACCCTGTGGGGGTCACTGGAATGAACTCGGACATCGCCTGGGCAGTATCATGATTAACCGAAATTTGTGCGAAAATTTGAAGCAGTCTCAAGTCCCCAAAAAATAACCGTAATCACTCAAATTTCATGAAATATCCAACTGCGCTCCACAAAGGCAAAAATATATTAACTTTAATCGCTGTCAATTTGGCGATCGCCTTTATTTGCCTGGAAGCTTTATCCCTAGCTTTTTATTTTATCAACCAAAAACAGTTTTTTTATACCAGAACCAAAGCCAAAGAAAAAGTAGTCGAAGATATTGAACGTATCGGCATTAGACTAGATGAATCTATCGTAGAAAGACTGCACCCGTTTTTTGGCTACGTTCTCAAACAAGGTGCTTTTACCAATGAAAGATTAAAGTTAAAAGTCAACAAACACGGCTTTTTTTCCCTGTACGAATATCCCTTTATTAAAACCAATAAAAAACAATTTATTATCGGAGTTTTTGGCGGTTCAGTTGCCAATAATTTTGCAGTAGATGAGTATATAAATCAAAGATTGTCAAAAAAATTGCAGAGTTATCCAGAATTTGCCGATCGCGAAATTCGCATTTTAAATTTTGGCAACGGCGGCTACAAACAGCCCCAGCAATTATTAATTCTAAATTATTTTCTGGCTTTGGGTCAAGAATTAGATCTAGTTATCAATATTGACGGTTTTAACGAAGTAGCACTGTCAAATTTAAACAACAAAGCCCAGCTAGAAATAGGAATGCCCAGCGTCCAGCACATACAGCCGCTGACGAGTTTAGCCAACAACAACTTATCGCCAGAAGCGATGAGTTCCATCGTCCAAATTAACGATAACAAAAAACAATTAAAAGCAGGTATTGACAAATTGCAAAATTGTAAACTTGCTTTGTGTCACGCCGTTACCTCGCTGAGAGTGAAACAATTAGTCAACAATTACCAGCAAGCAGTTGTCAAGTACGACGAGCAAGTCAAACAATCCAACTCAGACAGCGTAAATAGCGGTATAGTATACATTCCCAAAGCTGAGTCTGTATTGCAAGAGGCTGCTGCTTTTGACAAAATGGCCTCGATTTGGTACGAATCGTCGATCGGCATGAATCAAATTTTATCGAGTAGAAACATCAAATATTTTCACTTTATCCAGCCCAACCAGTATTATCCAACTAAACGAGTGTTTACCGCCAAGGAAAAGGAAATTGCCATCAGCAAAGACAGCCCTTACATCGCAGGAGTAAACAAAGGTTATCCCGTGCTGTTGTCCAAAGTCGATGATTTGCAGAAGGCTCAGGTTAATGTGTTTAGTGCCGTAAATATTTTGGACAATACAAAAGATACGGTTTACAAAGATGCTTGCTGTCACTATAATTCAGTGGGAGAGGAAGTATTGGCAAACTATATTTCCAGTTCCATCATTAAAGTAGTAAGAAAGTCTAAATAAATATTTATGAAAGATTTCAAGTTAATTAACAAAGGCCAAGAAATCCTCAAAATTACTTCGATCAACTTGGCGCTTTTAGTTGTTTTCCTAGAACTCGGTTCCTTGGGATGGTATTTTGTCAAGCACAAGCAATTTTTCTATACGAGAGAAAAGGCGCAAGATAAGTCGGCTTTAGGAATTAATTTAGAAGGAGTGCGTCTGAATCAGTCTATTGTCGAAAGGTTTCATCCTTTCTTTGGGTTTATTCAAAAACCCAGTGCTGATTTTAGACCGGGTTTTAAGGTGAACAACTATGGATTTATCTCTCCTTACGATTACCCTTTTAAAAAGCTTAAAAAAAATCAATTTGCGATCGGAATTTTTGGCGGTTCCGTGGCTTCAGATTATTCAATTTTTCAAATTCAAAATAAAATTTTACCTCAATACCTAAAACAGGTTCCCGGTTTACAGGACAAAGAATTTATAATTTTGTCTTTTGCAACAGGCGGTTACAAACAGCCGCAACAGTTATTAATTTTAAACTATTTTTTGGCCTTAGGTCAAGAATTAGATATGGTCATCAATATAGATGGCTTTAATGAAGTAGCACTTTCTAATTTAAACAATAAAAATCAAATCGATCTGGCGATGCCAAGCATTCAGCACATTTCGCCGCTGACTAGCTTGGCGAATAATAGTCTTTCAACTAAGGCTCTGCAAGCAACTCTCAGAATTCAAGAAAATAAAACTAAGATTAATGAGGGTTTGGAAAGTTTGCAACACTGCTCTTTAGCTGCGTGCGATGCTTTGACTTCTGTTTACGTTCAAAATTTAGTCAACAATTATCGCAGAGATGTGATTGCATTTGAAAAAGAACGCAGCAAAACTAAACAAGATGACGAGCGTAGCGTGATGTATATTAATAAAAATAAGTCTGTTTTAGAGGATTATGCAGCTTTTGAACAAATGGCGTGGAATTGGGCAAAAAGTTCGATTTTTATGCACAAAGTGCTGTCGGCTAGCAATGTTCCTTATTTTCATGTCCTCCAGCCGAATCAATACTATCAGACAAAAAGGGTGTTTAGCGATGCCGAGAAGCGGATTGCTTTTAATAAAGAGACTCCTTATGCTAAGGCTGTGGAAATTGGATATCCGGCTCTTTTGGGTAAGTTTCCTAATTTACAAAAAAATCAGATTAATATTTTGAATGGGGTTAAGGTGTTCGATAAGACTAAAGATGTTGTTTATGTAGATAGCTGCTGTCATTACAATAAAACTGGAGAGGTAATTTTTAGCAATTATGTGGGTAGTTCTATTGTGGAAGCTTTGCGGAAGGATGAGGCTAGGAGTAAAAAGAAATAGAGGAGGGGAGCATCTCATTTTTGTAAGAAGTCATTGGGAATTGGGAATTGGGCATGGGGCATGGGGCATGGGGCATCGGGGATTAGGGTAGTCGTAGGGTGCGTCGCCTGCGATAAATCCTCAAAGTCGATCGACTTTTCGAGCAGCGACGCACCTGATACTATTTATAAAAAAGCTTGCTTAAGACAAAAATTTTGGGCGGAGTGAACCTCCGGGTTGTTTGCGCTTGCCACTGAAACGAACAGGTGCGTCGCTCGCTCGATTGTCGCTTTTTCTTGAGGATTGTCCGTGGCGACGCACCCTACGGCTTGCTGAAAAGAACAGGTGCGTCGCTCGCTCGATTGTCGTTTTTTCTTGAGGATTGTCCGTGGCGACGCACCCTACAGCTTCAGTCCTCAGAAATTGATCGGGACTGAAGTCCAAACGATCGAACCTATTTTATCGCCGATCGCAAATTTTAGGTTTTTGGTTGGGTTTTAACTCGATCGCCCGCTGAGTCGATCGGCATTACCAAAATCTTATCAACTCGGTTGCCGTCCATATCGACGACTTCGACGCGCAAGCCGTTCCACTCAAAATGCTCGGCAGCCGCCGGAATTTTGCCCAAATTTGTAATTACAAAACCGCCCATTGTGTGGTATGTTCCCCTATTTTCTGAAGATATTTCTTCAATTCCAAACAGTTCAACAAAATCTTCCACTGGCAGCATTCCGTCTAACAGCCAAGAACCGTCTTCACGCTGCACGGCTTGCGGTTCGTCGGCATCTTCAATCGAGGGAAATTCGCCAACTAATTCGACTAAAATGTCATTGACTGTCACCAATCCTTGAATGACGCCGTATTCGTCTACCACCAAGGCAATTTGATTGCTAGATTGCTTAAAAAGCTCTAAAACTTTTAAACCGCGCGTGCTTTCCGGCACAAATAAAGGCCGACGCAAAGAAGCACTTAAATCGAGGGTTTGACCTGTTAAAGTGCGAGATAACATATCGGTAACGTGTACTAAACCGACAACGTTATCGAGTCCGCCCTGACAGACGGGAAACCGAGAATGACCGCTACCGAGCATCTTTTGGCGGTTTTCTTCTACTGAGTCGTCGAGGTCGAGCCAAGTCAGATCCGGCCGCGGTGTCATTAAGGCGCTGACTCGCCGATCGCCCAAACGGAACACTCTTTCTACCATGTCCTGTTCGGCTTCTTCAAAGGTTCCTGCTTCGGTTCCTTGCTCTATTAAAACTTTAATTTCTTCCTCTGTAACTTGGGGTTCTGTTGAAGGGACAATTCCCATCATTCGCAAGATTAATTCCGTGGAATAACTTAAAACATAAACGGCAGGAGCACCAATTTTTGAGAGCATTCGCATGGGAAGAGCGACACTAGAGGCGATCGGCTCGGGATTGTTGAGTGCCAGCCGCTTCGGCACGAGTTCGCCGATAATTATGGTGAGATAAGTTATGGTTAAAATTGCAATGACTGAGGCGATCGGCTGAGCATAGGGCGCTAAAGCAGGTATCAAGCGCAACAGAGGCTCTACTCTTCTAGAAATAGTGGTTTCTCCGAAAGCGCCGGACAGGATAGCCAGCAGCGTAATTCCGATTTGAACTGTCGGCAAGAACTGATTGGGGGCATTAGCCAGATCCAAAGCTACACGGGCATTCGTCGAACCCTGGTTAGCCATCTGTTGCAGTCTCACCTTCCGTACTGAGATGATGGCCATCTCTGACATCACAAACACGCCATTGAGGAAAACCAGTAGGAAAACAATCAGAAGGTCGGTACTTGGGGACATTTCTCAAATTATCGGTGGTAAAGGCGAAGCCCGTGGCCCGGTTAGTCGATTTTAGATTTTAGATTTTAGATTGACTCCACAGATGAATCTGGGGGCTGAAACTAAGGTCTAAATTTGGCGACTCTCCATCCACGACGGGTGTCGGAAACTTGTATCCGTCTTTGGGTAGGGCCACAGGAGAGGCCTGGAAGCTGCCAATCTCGATCGCAAAAATCGAAATTGTTGTCAACCTGTCCCTAGATTAACGGAACAGGCTCGTTTCGATCGCAAGTTCGAGATATTTACAGAAGGCCTCTACAAGAAATCTACCCGCAGTACAGTTGAACTGCCAACAGCCGATCGGCACAATGATAGATGTTTGTCGTACAATCTTCCTTACTAGGCAGCGGGGAAGAGCCTTCGCCCATCGGGATAAAAACTAACAGCGCATGACTTTCTCTTCGATAATTCGGACATTGGGGCGATCGCCCCTAGCAACAGAACTGCTCAACAAGCTCAAACGGCATCACTGTTTGCAACTGAACGGCATCGCCCGCCTACCAAAAGGTTTAGTAGCTTCCGCCCTCGCACAACAAGAAGGGCGAAACCTATTAGCCGTGACAGCAACTCTCGAAGAAGCAGGCCGCTGGGTAGCTCAATTAGAAGCGATGGGCTGGCAAACTGTACATTTTTACCCAACTTCGGAAGCTTCGCCCTACGAGCTATCTTACTCCGACGAGAACGAAATGACGTGGGGACAAATGCAGGTGCTGGCGGATTTGGTGGATCGGGAACAAAAAACCGCCAATTCCTCAAAGCCGATCGCGATTGTAGCCACAGAAAGAGCTCTCCAGCCTCACTTGCCGCCTAGAAGTGCTTTTGAACCCTACTGTCTGACGCTGAAGCGAGGCGAAGTTCAAGATTCCAAAATACTTGACCGCCAACTAATCTCGATGGGGTACGATCGGGTGACTTTGGTGGAAACCGAAGGCCAATGGAGTCGCCGGGGCGATATTGTCGATGTGTTTCCGGTGGCGGCAGAGTTGCCGGTACGCCTGGAATGGTTCGGGGATACTTTGGATCAACTGCGCGAGTTCGATCCCTCCAACCAGCGATCGCTCGATAAGGTCGATCGATTAGTTTTAACTCCTACTAGCTTTAACGCAATTATTAAGGCAGTTTTAGCTGAAAATAATCTTGACAAAACTCACCAAATAGGTTCTGTTGACACAGAAAATGAAGCCGAAAAATATGTCCGCAGGCTGTTAGGTTTGGCGTTCGAGAAACCAGCTTGTTTGTTGGATTATTTGCCAGAAAATACTTTAGTTGTAGTTGACGAACCGCAAGGATGCGAAGGTCACAGCGACCGCTGGTTTGAAAATGCACAGGAACAGTGGGAAAGTTGCAATCGACAATCAGAAGTTGCGGATGCAGAAACCGAAAAATTGCCAATTGCTAATCTGAAGGTTCCGAAAATTCACCGCAGTTTTGCGGAATCGATCGCAGATGTCGCAGCTTTTGACAGGCTGGAACTTTCAGAATTGGCAGAAGATTCTACAATTCAAAAAATAAAAAGCTCCTCCGGGGGCGAGCAGCTATCGCCGGCGATTAATTTGGCCAGCAGGCCTGTGCCGGTGATGCCTCACCAATTCGCGAAACTGTCTCAAGCGCTCAGGGAAGAGCGCGATCGCGGTTTTACGGTGTTTATGGTTTCGGCTCAACCGAGTCGATCGGTCTCTCTGTTGTCGGAACACGACTGTCCGGCTCAGTTTGTCGTGAATCCTCGGGATTTTTTGGCGATCGACAAATTGCAGTTGCAGCACATTCCCGTGGCTTTGAAGTACAGCGGGCTGGCAGAATTGGAAGGGTTTATTCTGCCAACTTTTCGGATTGTCTTAATTACCGATCGCGAATTCTACGGCCAGCATTCTCTCGCTACCTTTAGCTACGTCCGCAAGCGCCGCCGCGCTGCTTCAAAAAAGGTTGACCCGAACAAGCTGAGTCCGGGGGATTTTGTGGTACACCGCCAGCACGGAGTGGGCAAATTTCTCAAATTGGAACGCTTGACGATCGATCGGGAAACTCGCGAATATTTGGTGCTGCAATACGCTGACGGTACTCTCAGAGTCGCGGCAGATCAATTGGGCGCGCTGTCGAGGTTTCGGACTGTCGGCGATAAAGTGCCGGAACTCAACAAGCTGACGGGTCAAACTTGGGAAAAAACTAAAGCAAAAGTTCGCAAAGCTGTTAAGAAAGTAGCGGTAGATTTGCTGAATCTTTACGCTAAAAGAGCTAAGCAACAGGGTTATGCTTTTCCTCCCGATATGCCCTGGCAGCAAGAGTTAGAGGATTCTTTCCCGTATCAACCAACGCCGGATCAGTTGAAGGCTACTCTTGATGTGAAACGTGACATGGAGGGCGATCGACCGATGGATCGCTTAGTCTGCGGCGATGTCGGTTTTGGCAAGACGGAAGTTGCTCTGAGAGCTATTTTTAAGGCGATTACAGCGGGCAAGCAGGTGGCAATGCTGGCGCCGACGACAATTTTGACCCAACAGCACTATCACACGCTGAAGGAGCGTTTTTCGCCTTATCCGATCGAAGTTGGTTTGCTCAATCGCTTTCGCACGGAAACTGAACGCCGGGAGATTCACAAACGCCTAGCAACTGGGGAGTTAGACGTGATTGTCGGTACTCAATCTGTTTTGAGCAAAGCGATTAAATTTCGGGATTTGGGTTTGTTGGTGGTGGATGAAGAACAGCGGTTTGGGGTGAAACAAAAGGAAGCGATTAAATCTCTCAAAACCGAGGTAGATGTTTTGACTTTGACGGCGACTCCGATTCCCCGGACTCTCTATATGTCTCTGTCGGGAATTCGCGAGATGAGTTTAATTTCGACTCCGCCCCCCAGCCGCCGCCCGATTCAGACTCATTTGTCCCCCTACGATTTGGAAGTGGTGCGGACTGCTATTCGTCAAGAGTTGGACAGGGGCGGTCAGATTTTTTATGTTGTGCCCCGGATTGAGGGGATTGATGAGTTGGCTGATACTTTGCAAACCATGGTTCCGGGGGCGAGAATTGCGATCGCCCACGGTCAAATGGATGCTGCGGAACTAGAATCAATCATGCTGACTTTCAGTGCGGCAGAGTTTGATATTTTGGTCTGTACGACAATTATTGAGTCGGGTTTGGATATTCCGCGCGTCAATACAATTTTGATTGAGGACGCGCAGAAGTTTGGTTTGGGTCAGCTTTACCAGTTGCGGGGACGGGTGGGACGCGCGGGCATTCAAGCTCACGCTTGGCTGTTTTATCCGAAGCAGAACAAGCTGTCGGATGCTGCAAGGCAGCGGCTGCGGGCAATTCAAGAGTTCGCGCAGTTGGGATCTGGCTATCAGTTGGCTGTCCGGGATATGGAAATTCGGGGCTCTGGTGATGTTTTGGGTACGGAACAGTCCGGTCAAATGGAGGCGATCGGTTTTGATTTGTATGCTGAAATGTTAGAGGAGGCTATTCGCGAAATTAAGGGTCAGGAAATTCCGAAGGTTGAGGATGCACAAATCGACCTCAGTTTGACGGCGTTTATTCCTGCGGATTATATTGGAGATCTGGATCAAAAGATGAGCGCTTACCGGTCTGTGGCTTCTGCGAATACTCCAGAAGAGTTGCAACAGATTCGGGCCGATTGGTGCGATCGTTACGGGCCGATTCCTCTGCCGGCCCAGCAACTTATCCGTGTTGTGGAGCTCAAACAAATCGCCAAGCAAATCGGTTTTTCTCGGATCAAACCGGAAAACAAGCAACACATTGTTTTGGAAACGCCGATGGAGGAACCTGCTTGGAATTTGCTCAAGGCTAATTTGCCCGAACATTTACATTCTCGTTTTGTCTACAGCAAGGGGAAGGTTACTATTCGGGGTATGGCGGTTTTGAGCGCCGAAAAGCAGTTGGATAATTTGATTGATTGGTTGGGTAAAATGCAGGGTGCTTTGCCGGAAGCCAAGGTTTGATTTTAATATAAAATTCCGCTATTTTGCCTGCGGTCGAAATTACAGAATCATACCGATGGAACCGGAGAAAATATTGCTGCTGCTTTGATAATTGTTTGAGCAGCACAAAGGATTAAAATCGTGAAAAAGTTAGTCTGTGTTTTTTTTGCGATCGCGCTAGCGCAAGGAGTACCAACGGTGGTTCAATCTCAACAAATAATTGACCCGATCGACCGGGTTGTGAATGCAGGATTAATGAATAAGGATTCTAGCGGCAATTTTAATGCTGAAGGCATTATCAGTCGCGCCGATCTGGCGGTAATTTTAGTGAAAACTTTTGGTTTGGAACGGCGGAAAACAGCTCAAAAACCCGATATAGAATTGCCGGACGTACCTAAAAGCTACTGGTCTTACAGTGCGATTCAAACTGTTTTGAAGACGGGAACTATGAGTGGATATCGCGACGGAATGTTTTTCGCAAATCAAAGAGTGACTCGCGCTGAGGCTTTGGCAATTTTTGCTCAAGCTTACGGGGTTTTTCAGTTTCCCGAGGCCACCGTTGCGGAGATTTTAGCTAAGTATCCAGATGCAGGCGCCATCCCTAATTGGGCTAGAAAGTCTATGGCTACTGCACTGTATGAAGGGTTTGTGAATCTTGAACTCGGAACTAATGAAATTAATCCTTTGAAGCCAATGACTCGCGGGGATATGGCTTACGCTTTGAGCAAGTATTTAGAGCGGCAGGTAAGGCCAACTTCTTTGCCTGTGCCGGATGAACCACCAAATCGGGGCATGGGAAGATAATTGGTAATTGGTAATTGGTAATTGGTAATTGGTAATTGGTAATTGGTAATTGGTAATTGGTAATTGGTAAT
>NZ_JAUBUN010000055.1:36545-44170 GCF_036702665.1 Microcoleus sp. Aus8_D2 | reverse complement strand
CTCCAACTCCGACGACTACGACTCCAACTCCGACGACTACGACTCCAACTCCGACGACTACGACTCCAACTCCGACGACTACGACTCCAACTCCGACGGTTTCCAGGATTCCGACTGCACCGACTGTTACCGTACCTGATTCAATTGTGTCAATTAGTTCGATCGCCCCGACGGCGACTCCTGGACTGTTGCCAATGCCGGGCCAGACGCCGATCTTCCCAACGGCGGTACCGAACCCACTACCGATACCTCCTACACCTTTCGGGTTTTAGGTGCGATCGCGCAGCTCAGTGATGAGTTTTGAGTTAATGTAAAATTTACAAACTCAAAACTCATTACTCATAACTATTTAAGGCCTTGGTCAGTCTCGGCCGAGTGTTCTGGCGACTCCACCGGATCATCTTCTAAAGGAGATAATTGTTGGGCGTACCCCAAGAGCGATCGAAGTTTCATGCGGTGGATGTAAGGCCAGCCACCATTCGCTTCAATATTCCTGAGCAGTTTGTAAAGTGCTTGGCGGTTATCGGGAAAAGACGCTTGAAACAAACCGTCCCGAATTTCTCGGTGCGAAGCTTCGAGAGTCCGCAGCAAAGCCAAAAGCAGCACACTGTCTCCCTGACAACTTTCGGCTAAAGTCCGAAGCGCCTCTGTCAGCGATTGCAGTTGAGACTGCAACTTTTCTGACTCTAAATTTTTGCCGTTGTCCATACCGCTGCTTCCTTTGAAATCTACAAGGCGTTTTGCCCCAGTCGCTTGTGTCAGCCGACTAATCGAGCTAGTGGCGATCGGCATTCGGGGCTAGGAGCAACGTAACTTAAGTGGGTTGACGATCGCAAGATTTATTTGCAATCCAAGTCAGGAAAAGAGCACAACCCGTCGTACCATGTGTATTGGGCTGCGATCCGAACATGATTGAGAAATCATAAGTTCTTGCTTATTTTCACCGCACTGCGCAAGATTTTTTGAGTCAAAGCCAGTGTCGGTGAAGCGAGCGATCGGGATCTAAATGCTGCTATGGCGCTGGCCTAGCCTGCCGGCGGGCAATTATATTTTGCTCAAACTAGGGCTTTTTCTTAATATAATCCGATGTTGGATATTGAGGTTGGCAATGAAATATCGTGCTTTAATTGTTGCACTTTTAGCATTTTGCATGAGTGCGCTGGTTGCTTGTTCTTCTGCTTCTGACACGACGGTGGCGACTACCGAGTTGCTGACCTACGACGAGATTAGAGGTACAGGATTGGCTAATAACTGCCCTAGCTTGGCAGAAACTTCTCGGGGATCGATCCCCATCGAAGCGGGTGCCACCTATAAACTGACTGGTTTGTGTTTGCAGCCCACCACTTATTTTGTGAAGGAAGAAGCAGCAAACAAACGCCAAGAGGCGGAATTTGTGCCTGGTAAATTGTTGACGCGGTTCACGTCGAGTATTGACCAAGTTCAAGGTACGCTCAAGGTTGGTAATGACGGCACTCTGACTTTTACTGAAGAGGACGGCTTGGACTTTCAAGCAATTACAGTTCAGTTACCGGGCGGAGAGCAAGTACCTTTCTTGTTCACCATTAAAGAGCTGGTAGCCAGTTCCGATCCGGGAGTGGTTGCTATCAATACTTCCACCGATTTGCAAGGGGAATTTAACGTTCCTTCTTACCGCAGCGCAGGCTTTTTAGACCCTAAAGGTCGCGGTGTATCGACGGGCTACGACAATGCTGTAGCGCTTCCGGCTACAGACAATTCCAAGCTGAAACGGTCTAATGTTAAGCTGGCTGACACCCGCACCAAGGCGGGCAAAATTTCTCTCCAAGTTGCTAAAGTCAACAGCGCCACTGGCGAAGTTGGCGGGATTTTTGAGAGCACCCAGCCTTCTGATACTGATTTGGGAGCTAGACCCGCTCTGGACGTGAAAATTCGCGGTTTGTTTTACGCTCGCATTGAGCCTTCTGTGTCGTAAAATAGCCTTTCTGGATCCTTCGAACTCGAGCAGTTTTTTGCCCTAAAGCTACTGCTCGCCCTTCATTAGCCAACAGTCTTTAGCAGCATAACTGAAGACTGTTGACTAATGACTAAATTTATGATTTAATTGTGATGAGTTACGAGTTATTAATTGAGATTATTAATTAATAAAAGTATTGCGTTTAAACAGCTTTAAGCTTATAATGCGATCGGAAAAAACATCAGTAAATTTACGGATTATGCCGCATAGCTTCGGATGACCGCGCTTTGATCGCTGCGCAGTCCCAAATTTAAACAGGTGTGTCCGTTATCACAGGTATTAAGTGCTAGGATTACACCACACCAAGATTATTTTTTTTAGACTAGATGGGAAACTAGGTCTAAAGCAACATCAGTCCCCTGCTCTACCAACCCTTATGCCACCATGTCTACCACAATCCCCAACGAGCTAAAAAGCGAAAATTTGCAATTGTTACGCGAGTACCAACATTCTGGCTCCAATGAAGTCCGCAATCAGTTAGTTCAACTGAATATTGGACTGGTGAGAAAAGAAGTTTACCACTGGATCAACCAGTGCGGTGAAAGCTACGACGATTTGCTGCAAGTGGGGTGCATTGGGTTGATCGGGGCGATCGAGCGATTTGATATCTCGAAGGGACACGCTTTTAGTTCCTTTGCAATTCCCTACATTCGGGGCGAAATTCAGCACTACTTGCGGGACAAAAGCCCTTCTGTGCGAGTTCCCCGCCACTGGCTGGCCCTGGAACGCAAATCTGTCGCAGCGATCAAAGATTTGCAGGTGCAGTTGAACCGCAAACCTACGGATGCTGAAGTAGCAGCAGTGCTTGAGGTTTCTGTAGCAGAATGGCAAGAAATTAAGTTAGCCCATCTCAACAGATCGCCTTTAAGTTTAGACGCGCCGGTGCAGGATGAAGATGAGGGGGCGACTTGTCTGGGAGAATTGGTGCCCGATAACAAGTATCGCAGTTTTCAGTTGGCCCAAGAGGATCAAATTCGCGTACAGCAAGCTTTGGCGATGTTGGAACAACGGACTCGGGAGATATTGGAGTTTGTTTTTCTGTACGATTTGACGCAGAAGGAAACAGCCGAACGCTTGGGTATCAGCGCGGTGACGGTTTCTCGGCGAGTTAAGAAAGGACTGGATTTGCTCAAGGAAATTATGACCAAACAGCTTTAGTCATCAGTCATTAGTCATTAGTCATCAGTCATTAGTCAGCAGTCATTTGTCAGTTACTTCCAATAACTAACGACCAATCACCAATGACTAATGATATGATGTTCGGTCGATTACCATAACAAAAAGGGTTTGTAGTGGGCCCGAAAGTCCACTATCGGGCCCAGAACCCAAGGGCGCACGCACGCTCGAATGTTACTGCTGTTAATCCATCGGACAGGATATGACCAATGACCAATGACCAATGACCTGTTTGGCCCATGCCCCATGCCCCATGCCCCATGCCCCATGCCCCATGCCCAATGACTAATTTTTAGATACTGCGGACAAATTTATCGAGCCTTTCTACAGCTTTTTTAATTGTGCCTAAATCGGTGGCGTAAGACAATCGAATGTGGTCGTCTGCACCAAACGCAATCCCTGGAATAACTGCTACTTGATGCTGTTCTAAGAAAGCATCGCAAAATTCCAGAGAAGTCATTCCAGTTTTGCTGATATTGACAAACATATAGAAAGCGCCGTCTGGTTTGATGCAGCTAATTCCAGGTATCGCATCAAGCAATTCAAATATTACCTCACGCCGATCGGCAAAAGCTAAGCGCATTTTTTCCACAGACTCTTGGCTGCTTTCCAAAGCTGCGATCGCGCCGTACTGTGCAAAGGTACACACGTTTGAGGTACTGTGACCTTGAATGGTGCTGGTGGCTTTGATTAATTCCAGCGGGCCTGCTAAATAGCCAATGCGCCAGCCTGTCATCGAGTAGCCTTTAGCAAAACCGCTGCTGATCAGGGTGCGATCGAATATTTCTTTACCCAGGGAACCGATGCTGACGTGTTGGGCGCCCTCATATATAATTTTTTCGTAAATTTCGTCAGAAACGACTAAGATATCTCGATCGACTATCACCTCGGCCAGCGCTTTGATTTCCCCTGGAGTGTACACCATTCCCGTCGGGTTAGAAGGCGAATTCAGCACAAATAACTTGGTTTTGGGAGTGATCGCTTGACTTAGTTGTTCCGGTGTAATTTTATATCCTGTCGAAGCATCTGTCCGTACAATTACGGGCTTGCCGCTGGCGAGTTTGACCATTTCTGGATAGCTCAGCCAGTAGGGAGCCGGAATAATTACTTCATCTCCGGGATCGATCAGAGCCATCATCAGATTGTAGAGGGAGTGCTTGCCGCCGTTGGTAACAAGGATATTTTCTGGTTGATAGCTGAGATTGTTGTCATCGCGAAGTTTGCGGGCGATCGCAGCTTTTAACTGCGGTTCCCCAGCCACCGGGCCGTACTTAGTCTTTCCCGCGTCCAAAGCTTGCTTAGCCGCCGCTTTAATGTGTTCGGGGGTATCAAAGTCTGGTTCTCCCGTGCTCAAACTACAAACATCAATCCCTTCGGCCCTCATGGCTTTAGCCTTAGCTGCGATCGCCAAGGTTATGGAAGGAGGAACCTCACCCACTCGTGCTGCCAACTTGATCATTGGATTTTAGATATTATATTTTTGACTTTAGATCATAGGTTGACAAATCTTGATATTCAACCCTGTCGTTAGGAAATTATGACATTTGTTTACGTATAGTGAATCTAAAATCTAAAATTTAAAATTTAAAATCGATTGAGGTTATGATTGTAACATTTTTGATGCCTCGTTACCCTCAACCCCGATCTGCAAGCTTATGGATCTCAAATCTCTGATTCGCGACATTCCTGATTTCCCCAAGCCGGGAATTATGTTTCGAGACATTACAACTTTGCTCCGCAACCCCCAAGGACTGAGCTACACTATTGACAGTTTAGCCGAAAAATGCTCTGCAATGTCTGCTGACTATGTGGTGGGCATGGAATCGCGGGGCTTCATCTTTGGCGCGCCTTTGGCTTATAAAATGGGAGTCGGCTTTATTCCTGTCCGCAAACCGGGGAAACTACCTGGAGAAGTTCATTTTGCTGAGTACGAGTTGGAGTATGGTGTCGATCGACTGGAAATGCACAAAGATGCCATGAAATCCGGCAGCCGGGTGCTGGTTGTGGATGATTTAATCGCCACTGGCGGCACAGCGGCGGCGACGGCTAAGTTGTTGCAGCAAGCGGGCTGCGAACTTGTAGGTTTTGCTTTTGTGATTGAATTGCAGGCTTTGGGCGGGCGGCAGAAATTGCCGGATGTGCCGATCGTCACCTTGGTTGAATATTAGTCATCAGTCATTGGTCATTGGTCATTGGTCATTAGTGATTGTAGGGTGCGTCAGGGGGCTGAATGTGACGATCGCCTAATCAATAATTTTCTCCCCTGACGCACCTACGGGCTATTGGCTGCTGGTATCTATTCATCATTCACAATTATTAAATTATTCAATCTTCAATCTTCAATCTTCAATCTTCAATCCCAAATCTTCAATCTTCAATCCCAAATCTTCAATCTTCAATCTTCAATCTTCAATCTTCAATCCAAAATCTAAAATCCAAAATCTAAAATCGCATGGCTTCTATTAAGTTAAAACGGAATGGGCGAATATTGAATTCTGTATTTGGCAACGAGACATTTAGCTATGTTGTCAAGCGACTGTTGCAAGCACTTTTAACCCTATTTTTAGCATCGGCTCTTTGTTTTGCAATTATTGAACTAGCACCAGGAAATTACTTAGATACTTTAAGCCAAAATCCCAAGATTTCGCCGGAAACACTCAAGCAACTCGAACAGCAATTCGGCTTGGATAAACCAGCGATTGTGCAATATGGGCTGTGGCTGAAACAAATTCTCACACAGGGGAATTTTGGCACGAGTTTTGTGTATCAGCGATCCGTAGCGTCGCTGCTGTGGGAACGGGTACCGGCGACACTGTTGATGGCGATCGCCTCTTTGTTGGTGACTTGGGCGATCGCGCTACCTTTGGGGATTGTCGCCGCCGTCAATCAAAACCGCACAGTCGATCGGGTTTTACAAGTAGTCAGCTACACGGGCCAGGGATTTCCCAGCTTTATCACAGCCTTGCTGCTGCTATTTTTTGCTCAGAATACCTCGCCTCTTTTCCCAGTTGGAGGAATGACAAGCATCGATCATGCAGACTTACCTTGGTGGGGTCAAATCCTCGATTACTGCTGGCACTTAATCTTGCCAACAATTGCGCTCAGCGTTACTGGTTTTGCGGGTTTGCAAAGATTGATGCGCGGACAATTGTTAGACGTGCTGCGTCAAGATTATATCCGCACAGCACGCGCTAAAGGTTTGCCGGACAATCGAGTAATTTACATTCACGCTCTGCGGAATGCGATTAATCCGTTGGTGACGTTATTGGGTTTTGAGTTTGCGAGTTTGTTGAGCGGTGCGTTTATTGCAGAATTTTTCTTTAATTGGCCTGGTTTGGGTAAGCTGACTTTGGAGGCGGTGAACAATCAAGACTTGTATTTAGTCATGGCGAGTTTGATGATGGGCGCTACCATGTTGATTGTTGGTAATTTGTTTGCGGATTTGCTACTCAAAGCAGTTGACCCTCGGATTAAGCTGGAAAATCTTAAATAGAAGACTTATTGAGTAACAGAAGGTACGCAAGGGCGATTTGTAATAGGTAATTGGTAATAGTCAACAGTCAACAGTATTTCCATTACCCATGCCCTATGCCCTATGCCCCATTACCACTCTGGGAGTGTTTTATGTCAGAAAAACAACCAAACGAGCCAATGAGTTTTAGCCGCTTTGCCGACTGGTGCAGGAATATTGACCGTGTTTCAAAAGGGGCAAGACACACAGTTGAAGTGTTGTTACACCAGGCTGGCACTGATGACGCTGAAGCTGCGGAACGGATACTTTTAAGCATGACAGAACTGGAACTGTGTGGCAATGAAATTACCGACATCAGCTCCCTGGGTTCGCTGACCAATCTCACAAATCTTTTTTTCCAAGAAAATCAAATTACCAACATCAGCTCCCTGGGTTCGCTCACCAATCTGACAACACTTGATCTCGGCAGTAATCAAATTACCGACATCAGCTCCCTGGGTTCGCTCACCAATCTGACAACACTTTATCTCTGGAGTAATCAAATTACCAACATCAGCTCCCTGGGTTCGCTCACCAATCTGACAACACTTTATCTCGGCATTAATCAAATTACCGACATCAGCTCCCTGGGTTCGCTCACCAATTTGACAACACTTTATCTCGGCATTAATCAAATTACCGACATCAGCTCCCTGGGTTCGCTCACCAATCTGACAAGACTTGATCTCGGCAGTAATCAAATTACCGACATCAGCTCCCTGGGTTCGCTCACCAATCTGACAACACTTGATCTCAAATACAATGAAATTACCGACATCAGCGCCTTGCGCTCGCTCACCAATCTAACAAGACTTTATCTCGGCAGCAATAGAATTACCGACATCAGCGCCTTGCGCTCGCTCACCAATCTAACAGAACTGATTCTCTACAACAATCGAATTACCGACATCAGCACCTTGCGCTCGCTTACCAATCTAACAGAAC